>PMMO01000196.1 GCA_003162215.1 Ignavibacteriota bacterium | reverse complement strand
ACGCGCTGCTCCTGTCCGCCGGACAACTGCTTCGGATAATACTTCATGCGATCTTCGAGCCCCACCAGCTTCAACGACGCTTCCACGTGTTCGCGGCGCTCTTTCTTTGAGAGGTGTGTCAGGAGCAGCGGCAGTTCCACGTNNAGCAGCGTCGTCTTCCCGGAACCCGATGGTCCCATTAATGCGAGGAATTCGCCTTGGGGCACATCGATGGTGATGTTCGAGAGTACCGGGACTTCGAGAGAATCGCGGCGGTACGACTTCGAGATGTTGTGTATTTCGATCATGGGGTATCTCCGGTGAGCGATATCGGGCTACTGACCTCGCGGCTTGACCTTGCTGCCGGTGGTGAGCGACGGATCCGGGCGAAGTACCATCTGATCGCCGGGGGCTATCCCCTCGCGGATGGCGATCCGATCGCCGATGACTTCTCCGACGGTTACGGGGACTTCCGACACAGTACCATCGCGAACACGCAGGACCACCTTGCGGTCGTGACGGGTTGTGACACTTGACAACGGGATGGTGAGAACGGGCGCAGCCCCGGCTTTTGCCCCGTCATCTTCCCTGGAAAGGAACATGACTTTTGCACTCATCTCCGGGAGGACCCGATCATCCATGGTACGGAAGGCGACTTTTGTCATCACGGTGGCCTTCGCGCGATCGGCAGTGGGGACAATCTTGTGCACATAGCCGGGATACCGTCTGTCCGGGTAAGCATCAAGGACGATTTCACATGGTTGTCCGGGCTTGACGCGTGTGATATTCGACTCGGAGACGTCGGCCTCCACCTGCACCGAATGCATGTCGGCCATGGTCACCACAGCGCCGCGGGAGTTTGCCGAGGAGGCAAACGGGGCAACAATTTCGCCGACGTCTGCGTTCTTTGTCAATACCGTGCCGTCAAACGGCGCACGGATCCTCGTATTTTCCACACCGACTTCGGCTGAAGTCACTGTTGCTTCAGCGTAACGGATTGAAGCGGTCACGCGAGAAAACCGTGCGTCCGCCGCATCGAGTTCCGCTTTCGATGCCAGATTGCTCTTGAACAATTGCCTTGTACGTTCAAGAGTCCTGCGTCCATCTTCCGAATCCGCGCGGGCCACGGCNNTTCAGTATCCTGTCACCTTCTTCAACGCTGAGGTACTCCAGGCGTCCTGTTCCCTTTGAGGCAACGGCTGCTCTCACCTGTGCGACAACATAGCCGCTTGCGGTGAGCACGGTGTTTGCCTGAGAAAGGGAGGTGAGGGTAGCGGAGGCGAGCTCCACTTCGCTGGGCCCGACCAGACTATAGCGAAGGACAAGCATGAGAGAGGCGGCAACGACGAGAATAACAGCCGCCACAATCGCCCATTTCAGCAAGCCGCGGCCCTTACCCTGTGAAGCAGGATCCCGGTGTATCTTTAGTGTTGTAAGGTCAGCTGATGCAGTAGTCATAGGATTTCAAGTATCTAACGTACGCCCTGCCGCCAAAGTTTCGAAGGCAGGAGGATTTTTGCCTCAGTTTACTCTCCGGTTGGGGGTTCAGGCTCAAGGGATTTCTTGTAGGCCCATTCCACATAAGGAAGCGAAAGGATGGTTCGTTCCTTCAAAGGCTGAGTAGGTTTCTTCGCGGCGCTGAACCGCAGGCCTCCGGTTTTACTCTCGGGTTTCGGCGTTGCAGGCTTGTAATCGGCGGAGTTGAACATTGGTTCACCCTGGTCGCGGGAGACGATAAGTGTCCCCCCATCCGGGCGATCCTTGGATGGCGGGTACGAATAGACAGAGTAGATGCCGGTCCAGATCGCAAATACTCCCCAGAAAGCTGCAGCCAGGAGAATGACGAGTGCAAAGGTGAAGAGACGTTTAAGGAACTTGAACATGGTGCCTCCTTATTCCACTTTTGCGCGCATGGAATCCGTGATCATGTAGGCAAACAGCAAGACAAATGCCACTAACCCGACCAGTTCGGCACCGGGTGTTTCCGCCCAGCCGGGGATCGCAAGATCGAGACCACCGAAACGCAGGAAGGCTGCGATCACTCCGAACAGCGAGCCGCCAGCGATGAAGCCGGAAGCGATAAGTGTACCACGCGAAAAACGGGCGTTGTTTACCTTTTCATCTTTTGATCGCGATGTGACCCACCAGGCAACGAGCCCGCCCACGAGCAGTGGCAAATTCAATTCCTGTGGAATATACATACCGAGAGCGAAGGCCAGCGGCGGTATCTTCACGAGGAGAAGAATCAGTGCAATCACCGCACCGACCAAATAGAGCGTCCAGGGGGCCGGTGTATTGGACATGAGCGGTTGAATCACTGCGGCCATCGCATTGGCTTGCGGGGCGGCGAGCGCATTTTCACCCTTGAACCCGAATGTCTGATTCAGGATAAGGATCACTCCCCCCACCGTGGCCGCAGAGAGCAAGACGCCGAGAAATTTCCAGCTTTCCTGTTTCCTGGGTGTCGTCCCCACCCAGTAGCCGATCTTCAGATCCGTGACAAATCCTCCTGCGACCGAGAGCGCTGTGCACACCACGCCACCGATGATGAGTGCGCTGACCATTCCCGACGTTCCTGTCAGTCCGACCTGCACAAGGATGAATGAAGAGAGGATCAATGTCATCAGGGTCATGCCGGACACCGGGTTGGTGCCGACGATGGCTGTGGCATTTGCTGCGACAGTGGTGAAGAGGAACGCAATGATCAGCACGATTGCGAGACCGACGAGCGCATGAGTGATGTTGAAGACGACACCGGCGTAGAAGAAGAGGAAGATCAGCAGCGCTGTGAGGAGAATCAAGCCGGCGACGAACAGCATTTTTATATCCATCTGCGTGCGCAGTGGTGAGGCCTCGCCGTTTCCTTTGTGATGGACGATCTCGCGGTACGCGAGAGAGAAGGCCCCGGCGATGATTTTCGACGACCGGATGATGCCAATGATGCCCGCCATGGCAATGCCGCCGATGCCGATCTGGCGCACATAGTTGCGGAAGATCTCCTCCGCTGTCATTGCGGCGATCGTCTTCGTTGCCGTGCCGCCGAGGGGAAGAGCAAGTCCCTGACCCACGGAGTAGAATAATGGCACGAGCACATACCAGGAAAGCATGGAACCTGCCACGATGATTGCCGCATAGCGCAGGCCGATGATATATCCCAGACCGAAAATCATGGCGGAGACATTAAACCGGACGATGATCTTGAGCTTGTCGGCGAGCACTTCCCCGACGTGAACCATGCGTGAGGTGATAACTTCCGCCCAAAGACCGAATGCGCTGAACAGGAAGTCGAAGATGCCGCCGATCAACCCGCTCACCACGAGCACGAGCGCCTGTGATCCGCCTTTCTCGCCGGCCACGAGAATCTCCGTGGTCGCCGTTGCTTCGGGGAAGGGGAATTTTCCGTGCATATCCTTAACGAAGTATTTCCGGAACGGGATCAGGAACAGGATGCCCAGGAAACCGCCCAGGGCGGAAGCGCAGAATACCTGATAGAAGCTTGCGGGGAGATCGAGGATGTACAACGCCGGGATCGTGAAAATTGCCCCTGCAACGATCACTCCTGACGAGGCACCGATCGATTGGATAATGACGTTCTGTCCGATGGCGTCGGGGCGACGTGCCAGCGTGGAGATTCCCACTGCAAGAATAGCGATCGGAATGGCCGCTTCGAACACCTGTCCGATTTTCAACCCGGAGTAGGCAGCGGCCGCCGAGAAGACCACGGCCATGATGAGACCGATGATGACGGAATACGGTGTGACCTCGGGCGGAGTGCGCGATGGTCCGAGAATCGGGTGGTACTGTTCACCGGAGTTCAGTTCCTTGTAGGCGTTGTCCGGAAGCCCTTTACCTTGAGATACCTGATGCTCCATAGTGACTCCTGAAGATGAAACCGCGATAGTAGTGATGGAATGTCGAAATCGAAAAGAGAGCTTCCTTTCTAGGTGAGAGCTTTTTCAACCCACACTTGCGCAAGTTGCATGACCGTTTCGATGGACTTCTCCATTCCCTCCACCGCGAGCCATTCTGTCGGTCCGTGGTAGTTGTGCCCGCCGGTGAAGATGTTGGGTGTCGGTAAGCCGGACTCGGTGAGTCGTGAGCCGTCCGTGCCACCGCGAATGGGGACCCAACTGGGTTCGAGCCCTGTGCGGCGCGTGGCTTCCCACAGACAGTCGAGCACGCGGGGATCCTTCTCGAGGCTGTCACGCATATTCCTGTAGGACTCCTTGATCTGGAGTTCGATGCGGGCTTTGGGGTGAAGCGGCTGGACATCGGCAACAATGCGACGGAGGATTTCCTCCTGGATGTTGAGCCCGGCAGTATTGAAATCGCGCAGCAATATCCTGAGTACCGTTTTCGCCTCCTCGCCCTCCATCTGGTGCGGGTGGATATACGGCTCATATCCTTCGGTGGTTTCCGGAGCCATGTACCGAGGGAGACGGACGATAATATCCGCCATGGTCCGCAACGAGTTCACCATGATGCCTTTTGCGGATCCCGGGTGAATGTTGCGACCGTGAACGGTGATAATGGCGGAATTGGCGCTGAAGGTTTCCTTGTTCAGCTCGCCGACGGAATCGCCATCGAGCGTGTACGCTGCTGCTGTGCCGAACTTCTTGATATCGAAATACTTCGTGCCATTGCCGACTTCCTCGTCAGGCGTAAAAGCGATTCTGATGGGGCCGTGCAACACTGTGGGTGAGGCAATCAACCGCTCCACTGCGGTCATGATGATCGCGACACCTGCTTTGTCATCCGCCCCGAGCAGCGTGGTGCCATCCGCCGTGACGATCTGTTTACCGATGTTCTCCGCAAGATCGCGATTCTCTTCTGCGCGGATGACAACCTGGGGGTTGGCAGGGAGGACTATGTCGCCACCGGTGTACGTGAGCACCTGCGGGTTTACGCCTGCACCGCTCGCGGATGGAGAGGTGTCAACATGGGCGATGAGTCCGATGGTGGGTACCTTGCGTGCAGCGGGATGTCCCTTCGGCAGGTTCTCCCCGACCGTAGCCATCACATAGCCGTATTCATCGATCGATGCGTCCTGGATCCCCAGGGCTTGCAGCTCCTGGACGAGCAAGTTCAGCAGATCGAATTGCTTCTTTGTGCTCGGATAGGTGTTTGAATCATCCTGAGACTGAGTATCAATCCTGGCGTACCGGATGAATCGGTCAAGGGCAGATTCCTTCATGGGGCATCCTCTTGGTCGTGTGGATCAGCATTGTGGAACACGTATTTGTCACAAACAGCATCCCGAAAAAACATCCGCCGGTACATCTCATTCGACGATGATTTCATCTGTCAGCAGGATCGTGGGAGTCCCTGCTGCCTTGTGCCATTCCGGCAATGGGCCGGGATTCTGTGCGGTGATCCGCAGAAAGCGCGCTTTTGCGCTCTTCAAAGAAATCGCATAGTCTTTCACGAACGGTCGGGGTTCCATCTGTAACGATTGGCCGGTAACGTGACCGGCATTGGTGAATACCTTTCCATCATCGGACAGTGCAAGATCGACACGCGACGGAAGAAACGCCCCGGCGCCGGTTTGGTGGAGGAACCCGATCGTGAGACGGGAGACGGCAACCGCCTTTCCCATGTCAACGGTAATACACAAATCCTTGCCGGTTACTCCTCTCCACTCAAAGGTATCATCGCTCGTCGGATCGCCGCGACGGTTGTTGGTAAGTGATGCAGCGCCGCGCAGTGCATACATGCTGTCAAGCGGAGTCTCGCATGTCAGGGCGACAATATCATGGTGCGGAACCCACACGCGTCGTGCGTTCATCGGAGCGAGTTGCCGTTTGCCGTCGAACGCCGCGGCCGACACTGTTGCACTGTTATGCAACGTTATGGCGCCGGAATACTTCCGTGAAACAGCGCCGGGTCGTTTGCCGTCCAGGGTGTAGCGAATGTCCTCCGAGCTGGACTGTGTCTCGAGAGTAACGACGGCCTGATGTGCAGCAACGTCGATCGATTCACGAATGGCCACGGAGAATATGCTTGGAGCGACGTGTATGTGGCGCGCGTTGTAGCGCAGCATCTGTCGATCCAGCCGTGAAAGAAACCCAGGCCATGAGCGGAGTTCCCGTGCACTCCACGCGACCTCGGCGATGGCCGCGATACGTGGGAATATCATATACTCCACGTGTGCGCGATCGGGCATGAATTCCGTCCAGACGTTTGCCTGTGTGCCGAGGATATGCCGTGCCTCGTCCCGGGTCAAGCTGTCGGGAGTTGGTTCGTACGCATAGACCCTGGAGATGGGGAGGAGGCCGCCAATGGCGAGCGGTTCCCATCGTTGGTCAGCCTGATAGTAATCGAAGTAGCAGTTGGATGTCGGGGACATGATGACGTCGTGTCCTGCGCGTGCGGCGGCAATGCCTCCTTGCATTCCACGCCAGGACATCACGGTGGCTTCCGGGGCAAGGCCTCCCTCGAGGATCTCATCCCATCCAACCAGACGGCGGTTCAATCCGGCGAGGATCTTCTCCACACGCTTGATGAAGTATGACTGCAATTCCTCTTCATTGCTGAGATGTTCGTCGCGGATGCGCGCCTGGCATTTGGGGCAGCGCTTCCATTCTGTTTTGTTGGCTTCATCGCCGCCGATGTGGACGTAAGGTCCCGGAAAGAGCGCGGTCACTTCTTTCAGTATGTTCTCAATGAACACAAACGTGCTTTCATTGCCTGCGCAGTAGATGTCTTTGATGGGCCACAGCCCTCCCGGGGGAACGGTAAACGGTCCGCCGGTGCAGGAGTATTGAGGAAATGCGCTGATCACAGCGGTGGCATGGCCGGGCATTTCGATTTCCGGTACGACGGTGATGAATCGGTCGGCCGCGTATTGCACGACCTCGCGGATATCCTGCTGCGTGTAGAACCNNCCCGCCGTACGTTGCCTGTTGGCCGGGTTGTTGCTCGGGGCGGGCATTCCAGTGGATGTTCTCGTGATTCACGCGCCATGCACCGATGTCGGTGAGTTCCGGATACTTCATGATCTGGATCCGCCAACCCTGATCGTCGGTGAGATGCCAGTGAAAGATGTTCATTTTATGCATTGCGAGGTAATCGATGAACCGCTTCACAAACTCCTTCGGAAAGAAGTGTCGCGAGACATCCAGCATCATGCCTCGCCAGGCATACCGCGGCGCATCAACGATCTCCGCACATGGTACTGTCCAGGCGACGCCTTTTGCCGTTCCTTCAGAGAAGACAGCAGGGGGAAAAAGCTGGAGCAGAGTGTTTGCGCCATAGAACGCTCCCCGGGCCGTCTGTGCCTTGATCAGGATTTCGTGATTTCGCACCGTGAGCCGATAGCCCTCTGACCCGAGCGTATCAGCCGGTGTCAGAGAGATAGCGATGGCGTTTGTTGACGGCCGGCGTGCCATGTCCCGAATGGGTAGCGGAAAACCTGTGGATCGGCGTGCAACATGCACAAGCGCCGTGATGCAGGGAAGCAGATCGCGATCGCTTTCCGCGCACACAACAACAGTGTTGTGATTGAGCGTGAAGAATCCGGGTGAAACGCGCACTTGCCGGGGTTGTGGTACAATCGCGGGGGCGGAGAGATCAGGAGATTTCATCCCGGTTCCCAGGGCATTGGAGATTGTGACAGCAGCGAAGAAGGAGAGACAAAGTGTACGGATCATAGAGACTTATGATGTTTTCATGAGGTCTGACACGTATTTCGCAATGGCTGGAGATGCCGTCAGTGCCGGCGATTCCATGCCGATGAGGTTGATGAGACCCGGGAGTCCGCGCGCAGTTTCGTGCGCAATAATGAAGTCGCGGGTGGGATCTCCCGGTGCTTGCGTCTTCGGGCGGATCCCGCTCATGTCAGGCGTAAGATCCTCATCTTTTACAAATGCAAGGATGCGTCGGACGGATTCTGCGAATGCGTGACGCTTGGAGGGGTCGACTTCATAGTTGAGCCGGCGATCGGGGAGATACTCCACGTCCGGCCCGAACTTCAGCCGTCCTCCCAGGTCGATGACAACGTGCACGCCAAGTGAGTGTTTGGTCGGCACGGGATAGACGAGGCGTGACACGAGCGAATTCATTGAACCGGGCAACGCAAAGTACGATCCCTTGCAATAGTGTAGACGGTAGCCGGCCTGTTGCACGTCGATCCCGGCGAGCGCTGCGATGGTGTCGCATTCCAGTCCTGCCGCATTGATCACCCATTCGGAGGAAAACGATGAACGCTGACCTCCTTCTTCGATTGTCACAAGATAGCCGTCTGGTTGTCGCTCGAGTCCGACTACCGTGCAATGCAGCTGAACTTCTGCGCCATGAAGCCGCGCGGAATGGTGGTAGAAGTCCATGACGCCATGGGCGCTGATGATGCCAGTGGAAGGAGAGAGGAGCCCTCCGACAGTCGTAATGTGCGGTTCCATGGCGTGCACTTGTGCGGCCGACAGGAATTCCAGTTTGGCGCCATTCCCTGTTCCGACCTTGTGAAGTCGCTCCAGCTCCGGCTCTTCTTCGCGCTTCGTTGCGGTGATGATTTTGGTGACACGGCGATGGGGTATGTCGTTGGCTTCACACAGCCGGTAGAGCATCTCGCGTCCTTCAACGCATAGGCGGGCCTTGAGAGACCCGGGCGGGTAGTAGATGCCGGCATGGATGACTTCGCTATTCCGAGAGGACGTCTCTTGACCATACCTGGCATTACGTTCGAGGACAAAAAACGGGGAATAGCGGGGGGCAAGTTCGGCGGCAATAGCCAGCCCGACAACCCCTCCACCGATCACTGTTACTGCGACGTCAGCCATGAGTAGGAAGTCTCACGAGAGGGTTAGTTTGAATTATCACAGGTTCCTCAAATACCACCCACGTATGATCCCGGACAATCTTCCCCAGGGTGAAGAAATCATCCGTATTCCGTCGATGGGAGTTCACATACACCTTCACATCGGTCGACGCGAGGAGCAACGGAATGTCATTCCGCGAGTCACTGACCACGAGGACCGGTGAACGTGCATCGACCCGGCGGAGTACTTCGACCTTGCCGTTCTGAATGGGGATCGGTGTCTTGGGTTCGGCGGAGAGACTATTGTCCTTCACGACAAGATCGATACCTATGACCTGCTCTGCCGGCACGCCCAGGTGTGCGAACACCGCCTCGACGCTCCACTTGTTGCTACCGGAGATGGCGAGAATATCGAAGCCATGCTTTTGCAGTGAGTGAAGGAGGTCCACGCTTTCGCGCAGAAAGCGAGCGCCACGGGCAAGGGAGCGACCGCCCAAACGGCAGTAGCCCATCGGTGCATGCAATTCTTCCTTAAAGGTTGCTTCAGCAAACGCGCGCACATCTGCGAGAGTGAACCCTGCGAACAGCTGCACGATATCAGCACATGCTTTGGTGATCTTGCCTTCCGCGAGCTGATCAAAATACCAGCTGAGGAGGAACCTGGCGAATGGATCGAACGCCGCGTGCGTGCGTCGTTTGCTCTCCGGGGTCGTTGCGAGCACGCTGTAGGCTCTGCCGAGTTCGACGCGGTTGGGATGGTCGTACCACACGTCCGCCGGTGAAACGCGAAATGCAAAATGTTCGATCTGCCGATAGAACATCGATTCGCCTATGTCCCCCTGGATAACGGTACCGTCGCAATCAAACACTGCGAGCGGGCGTGCTGACCCATTGCCGGAAGCATGGCGCTCAAAAAAAGCGTTCGGGAAGTGCTGCGGGAGTGATTTCGGATCCATTAGATGAAGATACAAAGCTCTGCCCCGAAGAGCAAGGCATTGCAAGTCACTGGCCAATATGGTATATTTTGGACGTTCTGGTTTGTCCCCGGCAATTCCGTCCCGATCCGCGGGGCGGATTTTTTCTTTCAGTCAACGGGCTATGGAAAACTTTCGTAATTTCTGCATTATCGCGCACATCGATCACGGCAAGTCGACGATTGCGGATCGGCTGCTTGAACGCACCGGCACAATCACCGCACGGGAGATGAAGTTCAACCAGGTGCTCGATGACATGCCGCTGGAGCAGGAGCGTGGCATCACCATCAAGCTCCATGCAGTGCAGATGCACTACACGGCCCGTGATGCGAAGGTCTACACCCTGAATCTGATCGACACGCCGGGCCACGTCGATTTTTCCTACGAAGTCTCGAGGTCACTCGCCGCCTGTGAGGGCGCCATCCTTATTGTCGATGCTTCTCAGGGAGTGGAAGCACAGACGATCAGCAATCTCTACCTCGCCATTGATGCCGGGCTCGAAATCATCCCCGTCATCAACAAGATCGATCTGCCCGCCGCCGAGCCCGAGCGCATCCGCGAGCAGATCGAAACCGTGAT
>PMMO01000194.1 GCA_003162215.1 Ignavibacteriota bacterium | reverse complement strand
GGATCGAAATTCTCGATCGAGCAGATGATGACCACATTGTCCTTGAGGTCTCGCATGACCTCGAGTTCGAATTCTTTCCATCCGATGATCGACTCTTCGAGAAGCACTTCATGTATGGGACTGGCTTCGAGCCCATGTGCGACTTTTTCTTCGAACTCCGCGGGCGTCACTGCCGTGCCACCACCTGTGCCGCCGAGTGTGAATGAGGGGCGAATGATGACAGGAAAACCGATCATATTGACGAGGTCGGCAGCCTCTTCGAGTGAGCGGACAAATCCGCCCTTCGGCGTTTCAAGGCCGGCAGCATCCATCGCGGCCTTGAAAAGCTCCCGGTCCTCGGCTTTCTTGATCGCCTCAAGTTTGGCGCCGATCAACTCGACATTGTAGCGCGCCAGCACGCCGCTCTCCGCGAGAGCCACTGCAATATTGAGAGCCGTCTGGCCGCCCATCGTCGGGAGCAACGCATCCGGCCGCTCCCTCTCGATGATCTTCTCCACGAATTCAGGGGTGATCGGCTCGATATATGTCCGATCCGCCATATCCGGATCGGTCATGATCGTCGCGGGATTGCTGTTGATCAGGATGACGCGGTACCCTTCTTCTCGAAGGACTTTGCAGGCTTGTGTACCGGAATAGTCAAATTCGCAGGCCTGGCCGATAACAATGGGGCCGGACCCGACGAGAAGGATGGAATTAAGGTCGGTTCGTTTGGGCAACGAGCGGGATTCCGTAATGGTCGGAGCGAAATATACAAACGTTAGGTGTCTTGTGCAATAAGTAGATTTTCATTCACCTCTTCGATCCTCGCTCTTCAATTCAATAATTGACTTTCCAACATTTCGTGGTATCTTCAGAACAAATAGCCACATTCCAACCGCAGGCTCTTCTATGCGCATAGTCATTCTGGACGGTTATACCGTAAATCCCGGCGACCTGAGCTGGGACGAAATGTATTCACTCGGCGACTGTGTCGTCTACGATCGGACACCCCCGGGTGAGATACTCAGTCGCAGCGCCGGCGCACATATATTGCTCACCAACAAAACTCCTCTTTCCAAATCCACCATCGAGGCTCTCCCGCCCCTGCACTGTATCGGTGTGCTCGCAACGGGGTTTAACATTGTGGATGTGGAGGCGGCAAGAGAACGGGGAATTCCTGTCACGAATGTTCCCGCCTACAGTACAATGTCGGTGGCTCAGGTGGTGTTTGCACACCTGTTCAATCTTACGCACGGGATGGCCCATCACACGGCTGCGGTGCGCGAAGGACGCTGGTCGTCAAATCCCGACTTCAGCTTCTGGGATTCGCCACTGATCGAGGTGTCTGGCCTTACACTGGGGATTGTAGGATTCGGCCGCATTGGAAGGGCGGTGGCCGCTATTGCGATGGCTTTCGGCATGAAAGTGATAACAGGTGATCACCCGGTCAGTTCGAAGGTCCCGGCCGGAGTTTTGATGGTTTCCCTCGAAGAGCTGTTTGCACAAAGCGATGTCGTCACCCTCCATTGTCCGCTGACACCGGCAACTCTGGGGCTGGTCAATCGTGATCGCCTTCGCATGATGAAACCCACTGCCTACCTCATCAACACGAGCAGAGGGCCGCTGGTGGAAAATAGTGCCCTCGCGGAGGCGCTCAACGACGGCACAATCGCGGGAGCCGGACTCGATGTCCTTCCTGAAGAACCACCACCCGCAGGCAACCCGTTGTTAACGGCAAAGAACTGTTCAATCACACCGCACTTCGCCTGGGCCAGCACTGCCGCTCGTGCACGGTTACTGAAGGAAGCGGTGGAGAATATCAGGGCGTTTCAACGGGGGGAAAAGAGAAACGTGGTGAATACATGAACATGCTGATAGATAAGCGCACAGATCAATTCCCTGCCTTTTGCGACTATTCCTGCCCGCACGCTGCTTTCGCTCCGAACGACGCTTCGGGCGCGTGCCGGCGCGAACAAGCGCTGTACTGCTCCCTCATCAAGACGTACAACAACAAAAATGCGCGCTGCCTTGCGGCAACGCGCACAGACAATCCTCCGCATCCGGGGAAAAGAAAAGCCGCCCGCCGCTAGCACTATCTCAGCAACACCCGACTATCGGCGGATCGGCATGTGGATGCTTGCGGGGCTGCACTTTCACTTCATACTGCCCCAGCCAGATCGCCGCGTACCACCTCTTCCCTGCTTCAATCAACACGGCAACCGCACAGACGATCATGACTATGGTGAAGGTGCTATTCACGTACCCCTGCATTGCGGTGGCGGGATTCGACGTCATCGGCCAGTAGGTGTCCGTAATATTCAGTACACCGGCCGTCAGCGTCGTCACGGCCACAAACACCATTGGCACCATCGTCACCCACGCGTAGCGTTGCTTACGTGAGTTGATGAGCACGCTCGTGGTGACAGAGAGGGCGACGGCCGCCAGGAGCTGATTGGCCGTCCCGAACATTGGCCAGATGGTGCTGATATTTCCCGTCCAGAGGAAGTAGCCCCAGGATGCGACGACGATGGATGTCGCAATGATATTGCCCGGAAGCCAGTTGGTGCGCTCCATTGGTGTCCAGAGCCGTCCGGAGAATTCCTGCACCATAAAACGCATAACGCGCGTGCCGGCATCGATCGTGGTGAGGATAAACAGGGCCTCGAACATGATCGCGAAGTGATACCAGAACGACATCAACTTTTGCAGTCCCGGCAGTCCCGTAAAAATCTGTGCAAATCCAACCGCCAATGAAACCGCGCCTCCTGTTCTGCCGGCCACAACCTCGCCAACTTCCCGTGAGAGCATGTCAAGATTCACCGGAACCATCCCGAGTTGCGCAAACTTCGCCGCAGGAAGGTTAATCGCAAAATAGTCGGCAGGATGGAGCGAGCATGCCGCGATGAGCGCAACAATGCCGACCAGACCCTCCATGAGCATTGCCCCGAAGCCGATGAATCGGGCATCGGTCTCCTTGTCCATCAACTTTGGCGTCGTTCCAGAGGCAATGAGCGCATGGAATCCCGAAATGGCACCACAGGCGATGGTCACAAACAGGAAGGGGAAGAGTTTCCCGCCGATAATTGGTCCACCACCGTTGATGTACTGCGTCAGTGCAGGCATGCGCAATTCAGGATTCACCAGAATCACGCCGACCACAAGAGCAGCGATGGTACCGATCTTCATGTACGAACTCAGGTAGTCGCGCGGCACCAGGAGCAGCCATACGGGCAACACAGAAGCAAAAAAGCCGTAGACAATCAGGGCGATCACGATCCCGTTGCGGGAAAGGGTGAAATACGGGGCCAGAAACGAACCCGGAACATAGCTGCCCAGCACCACACAGGCGATGACAGCGATGACGCCGATGATGCTCGCCTCAACTATTTTCCCCGGACGGATGCGGTACATCCAGAGCCCGATGAAGAGGGCGATGGGAATGGTCATGGCAATCGTGAATGTCCCCCATGAACTTTCGCTCAACGCATTCACTACCGCAAGCCCCAATCCCGCCAGCGCAATCACCAGGATAATGAGAATGGTGATCGACCCGATCAGTCCGGCAAATGGGCTTATCTGAACCCGGGCGATCTCGGCGAGTGACTTTCCATCGTGCCGCAAGGAAGCAACAAGGACGGTGAAATCGTGCACTGCACCGGCGATCACGACACCGACAACGAGCCAGAGGAAACCGGGAAGAAATCCGAATTGCGCCGCGAGGACGGGGCCGATCAGCGGTCCGGCACCGGAGATTGCGGCGAAGTGGTGACCGAAGAGCACCCACTTGTTGGTCGCCTGGTAGTTCTGCCCATCGTGAAGACGATGAGCGGGAGTCACCCGCGCATCGTCGAGCACCAATAATTTCGCAGCTATGAACGCACTGTAGTAGCGGTAGGCAATCACCATGACACAGAGCGCTATGAGGATCAACGGAAGAGCATGCATCAGGAGGTTCCTTCGGCTTGGAAGAACGACGAATCCCCCCGCAGGAGCATCAACACTTTCTGAATATTGGAGAAAATGGAGCGACCCTGCAAGGGTCACCAGAACGCATTTCGCAGATGGTTCAAGCGCGCCACCCTTCCCGTCATCATAATGCCGATGACATCAAACCGGCACTGCCGATCACGGATATGATGCGTCGTGAGATAGGCGCCGGCTACCTTGCGAATCTGTTGAGCCTTCAGAGGTGTGATTGCTTGCTCAGGCGCACCGAACTGATTGTCGCTTCTGGTCTTGATTTCACAGAATACAAGAAGCTCTCCCTCTTCTGCGATGATGTCCACCTCTGCGTGGTGGAAATGGTAGTTGGTTTCAAGAATGTGCAGCCCCTGTTCTTCGAGATACTCCCGGGCAAGCTCCTCACCGTAGCGGCCAAGCTGGTTCATCAATCCGGTCCTTTCGTCGCATGTTGTGACAGAAGCTGCGGCGGTGAATCGGGCAGAGGCCGTATTGGGCAATCGCGGCACGGTGTTGTGCGGTCCCATATCCCTTGTGGCGGGCAAATCCATATTCCGGGTACAGGGTATCCTGTGCCACCATAATCCGATCACGGGTAACTTTGGCTATAATCGAGGCGGCAGCGATAGCATGGCACCGTGCATCTCCATCGACAATGGTGGTGAACGGCACCTCGTTCCCTGTAAACCGGTTGCCATCTACCAGGAGATGTTCGGGGCGCGCAGCGAGGCTGGCAATGGCAATGTGCATGGCCTTGAATGTCGCCTGCAGGATGTTCATTTTATCAATGTCCTGCTGATCGACGATGCCGATGCCGACGGATACCGCATGCTCCTGAATCCTCGGAAACAACTCCTCACGTCGGCGATGCGTGAGCTTCTTTGAATCGTCCACACCTTCCACAAAGCACCCCACGGGGAAGATGACCGCGGCGGCAACGACCGGACCGGCGAGCGGCCCCCGACCGGCTTCATCAATGCCGGCAACCCGTTGCACTCCCAGACGCCAGAAGGTCTGTTCGAAATTGAAGGTAACTTCAGAATTCATTGAGTATCCCGATGTGCACTTTCCCCTGGGCGAAAGAATCTCCCTTGCCGAGCGCGAAGCTGACCCCCAGATTGCCCAGCGGAGAATCGAACCTGAGTCCTATGCCGTACCCGTACTGGAATGCTTCTCCAACGATGGTCCCCAGCAGCTCATTTGCCGGTCGGTAATAGTAGCCCGCATCGAGGAATGCGTAGACGAATGACCGCCGGGCAAGAAGCAAACGGTACTCTGCGTTCACCCACCCCACCCGTGTCCCTACAAACTGATTCTCGCGATACCCCCGCAAGCTGTTTGCTCCTCCGAAACGATAGAACTCACTCTCGTCGACGGCGGCACCCTGTACCTGCCGCCCATGAATCCCCAGCGCAAAGACCTGCCGTGAAAAAACCGTACGATAGGAATCAAGATCCACGGTAAATCGCTGCACGTTTCCTGAGGGTCCGTCAGTCGACCGTGTTTCGTCCACTACCTTTCGCCCATAGTGAAAGTCGGCCCGGTAGCGGGCTCCTTCCGTCGGGCTGTAAAGATCATCGCGGGTGTCGTACACCACTTCTACTCCGGCACTCGTTGTGGAACTTCGCGGTACGCGCGCTGCAGTACTGTCCGCGGACGGAATTACACTTTCTGTGCTTCCGATGAGACTCACCGCGAGCACCTCGGAAAGCATCCATTCAGCACGCATACTGCCGCCCTGCCGCACATAGCTGGTGTCTTGCCGTCGCTGCTGAAAGTCCACTCCCACATTCAGAGGCAGATCGAACAGCCAGGGTTCCACATACCCTATCGCCAGTTCCTGGGAATGTCTGTCCTCTTTCTGCCAGCGGAATTGCATTTTTCGGGCCGTGCCGAAGAGATTCCGCATGGAAACCAAGACCAGTCCGGTGAAATATCCCTCGTCCCCCACACCGTTCCCGGGCATATATCCCGCGATCCCGTCGAAAGTGTTCGTAGAACCCTCCTGCACCCGGATCAGCACACCACCGACATCGTTATGCAGATAGAGTTCCGGCTCAGAGACGGATGAGAAAATGTTGAGGCGGAGGAGACGTTGGCGAACGGTTTGCATGCGATCGGGATCGTAGAGCTCGCCCATCCGTATCCGCGACTCCCGCAGGACAACGCCGGTTGCCGTCTCGCGGTTTCCTTCGACGCGCACTTCCTGAATATTCACACGCGGCCCTTCTTCGATCACCAGCGTCACGGAGAGAGAATCTGTTGTCTCCCCCTTGCTGAGCATGAGGGAGTCGACGGTGCAATGCGCCAACGGGTAACCGTGTTTTTCGTATCTCGCGAGCACGACGGCAACATCGGATTCCAGGAGTCTCTGGTCCAACGGTGATCCGGCGCGGGAATCGAGGAGGTCGAGCAATTCCGTGGAACCAACGGCGGAGTTTCCCGCAATCCTCAGTGAACCGAGAAGTGTCCTTCGCCGCTCGTTGATGGTGATGGCAAGATCCACGGTGGCGCTGTCAGCCGCAAAGAGCTCGCGCGTGTTCAAATGCATGTCCAGATAGCCTTCACTCCGGAAGCGTTCAACAATGGAGAGAGAATCGTTGCGCCAGGCGGCAGAGGAATAGGAAGCTCCCGGGCGAAGGGTCATCCAGGAGAGTATGTCACGGGGAGTAAAGGCGGTGGCACCGTCGATGGTCACATGCCCTACCACGGTCGGTGCCATTGCACGAAGCTGGTGTGCCTGGAAAATCAGCGTGGCAACGAGGGCCAGTACGGGCAGCCGTCCGAGAAAACGGTTGCACCGGCATGCATGGGGATGCAAATCAGTCGCGCGCCCGATTCCACACTTCCCAGACAGGTGTTTCAAGCCGGTAGTCGCCAAATCCCGTCTGATCGACAAAGACAAATGAGTAATTCAGGTCGTAGTATGCCCAGATTTCATAAGGTTTCGCATCCACATCAAAGGGATGCCTGTCGACGTTGTTGGGGGCGCCAAACATGATATAGACCATCCCCATGTCGGTACGCCATCCGTCGATATAGTGGCTGAAATGCTTGTTGGCGTAGTCGACCCGCGCATAGTATTCTTCCATCTTCTCGTTGCGCGGGGTGTTCGGATTCGGATCGCGTTTCTTCCAGAAATCAGTAAACGCCGCCATTTTTTCGTCCGCCGTCTTCGCATCCTTCAGTTTGGAGACCTCATCATCCTTGGCGATGTATTTGAGCTGATCGATGGCCAGGTCGAGATCTTTGATGGAACGGGGCAATCCGTACCAGCGTGCGGTGACAGATCGGCTGGTCGCAGCGAGGATGTGTTCTTCGCCCTCAAGGGGGGCATGGGGTAGTCGAGCAGAAATTACGAGGCGGTAGTCGCCGAGGGGGAGCGTTCCATGCGGCACTCGCAGAATGTACTCGCCACGCCCCGGTTTCAACGCTGTAAGGGTATCCACAGACAACGTCTTGTCAGATTTCTGGCCGAGGATGTCCATCGTAAACCGTACGGAATCCACTCCCCGCTTGTTGTACACTTCCAGGTAGACGGAGAAAGCATCGGGCATTGTTCCGACGTTCGGAGACACGCTTGGCGAGATCGAGCGTTTTCCCCCCGCCACACTTACATGGCTCAAGAGCATGATATCGCTCAACGAAAAATCCGCGGCCAAAAAATCAAGGACAGCGACCTTTCTCGAAAAAGTGTGTGACGTGCCGCTTTCTCTATCACGCACCACAAGCCGCAACGTGTACCGTCCCCCCTTCACTTCAAAACTCCTATGGGTAACGCTGAACACATTCGGAGAAGCCGTCTTGTCAAAAGGAATCCCTTTGACATTCTCCGTCCACAACTTCTCATTGGCGAGGGCGTCCGTGGAGTCAAATAGAGAAAGGGTCATTTCATACGCAGCATCATAGAGGTCACCGTTCTTGACGAAACTCAGCATGTCATAGCCCACCTGTGCAAAGACATCCAAGCGGCCGTCTGGACCGTTCTGAGAGGCGAAACTGATGGCATCGACAAAGAGAGACGATTCTCCACGATCAAGGCGCACACCGCTGACTTCCACCTGAGCGGAAAGGAAGACCAGGCCTCCGCACAATAGCAGGAGTCCTATCAGCAGAAATCCGCAGCGCGGGTTCATGTGAGCACCCTTCCTAGAAGATCATATTCATAAGATGCAACGATTTCCACGTCGTAAAAGGTCCCGATCTCCAATGGGGAATCGCCGGCAATGAGCACTTCGTTGTCGATTTCAGGTGCATCGTGCTCCGTCCGGCCAAAGAACTGCCCCTCTTCCTCGCGATCAATCAACACACGCTGTTGCGTACCGACCAGTGCGGCGTTCCGGTCTTCAGAAATATCCCTCTGGAGTTCCATGATCACGGACCGGCGCCGTTCTTTCTCTGCCGGAGCAATCGGGTCTCCGAGAGGGAATGCGGTCGTTCCCTCTTCGAGCGAATAGGTAAATACACCGAGGCGTTCGAACCGCTGTTCTTCAACGAATGACCGCAACTCTTCGAACTCTTTGTCCCCCTCGTTTGGATACCCAACAATGACCGTGGTACGGATCGCGATGCCGGCCACACGTTCGCGGATTCTCCCGATGAGCTCCCGGAGAACACGCGCCGACATTCCCCTTGCCATGGATTTGAGCACGCCCTCGGACACGTGCTGGAGCGGGATATCGATGTATTTGCAGATGCGCGGATGGCCGGCCATCACATCGAGCACTTCGAGCGGGAAATGCGCCGGATACGCGTACATCAATCGCACCCATTCGATCCCGTCGATGTCGGCAAGGCCCCCCAGCAATTCCGGCAACAGCCGCTTTCCGTCGATATCCACACCGTATGCCGTGGTGTCCTGGGCGATGACCACCAGTTCTTTCACTCCGCCACGTGCCAGCCCCTTCGCTTCGTCGAGAATATCATGGAGCGGCCGGCTCAGATGCTTTCCACGCATGAGCGGGATTGCACAGAACGAGCAAGGATGATCACATCCCTCGGAGATTTTCAAGTAGGCGGAGTGCCCGGGGGTTGTGAGCACCCGTTCACCCAACAACTCTTTCTTCAGATGCCCGCCCAGTTCTTCAAGCACGTCGGCAAGCTGGTGAGTCCCGAAAAACCTGTCCACCTCCGGAATTCCCTTCTCGAGATCAATGCGATAGCGTTCGGCAAGGCACCCCATCGCGTACACCCGGCGCAGACGCCCCCGTCCCTTGTGCCTGGCAATCGCAACGATCATGTCCACCGATTCCTTCTTTGCCGCATCGATAAAGCCGCAGGTATTGATCACGGCGATGTCGGCATCGGCGATGTCATCGGCCAGAGGAATTCTGTTCAGCCTCAACTGCGCCATGAGCTTTTCCGAGTCCACGGTATTCTTGGCACAGCCCATCGTGATGATGTGCACACGCGGCTTCCTGCCTCTCGTACCCTTCAGTACCGCCATGCGCGCCTCAGAAAACGATGAAGTCAAGATAAAAGAACAACAATGGAGCAACAAACAGAAGGCTGTCGAAACGATCCAGCACCCCTCCGTGTCCCGGGATGAGAGTGGAAGAATCCTTCACGCCGGCATCTCGTTTCAGAAGCGATTCCGCAAGATCCCCGATCTGGCCAAAGAGACCAATGATCGCACCGCACACCAATGCATCACGCATTGAAAGGTACGGCAGCAACAGCCGTTGACACAGCACGAAGGCAAGGACGGCTGCAGCAAAACCCACAATTGCCCCCTCCCATGTCTTGTTCGGACTCACCCGCGGGAACAACTTGTGGCGTCCAAATGCCCGACCGGCAAAATAGGCCGCGGAGTCACAGGCCCAGATCGCCCCAAAGATACTCAGGACAGTGAAGCCTCCCCACCGATAGACCTGCGCTGCAATTTCCTCTGGAACAGCGGGACCGGGCACCGTGAAGTGAGCGTATACCGGGAAGTCCGCAGGGACGAACAATTCGCGGATTCCCACAAAGGAACCGAGCGAGAACGCTACGTACAGCGCGCCCAGGAGTGTTGCCGCGATATTCGCGAGCGCGCCCGGTTTGTTACGGAATAACTCCACGCCGAGAATCAAGGGAAGGAAGATCAGCATTACGATCAGAAACTCCTGAGCCATCGATGGAAAAGGCACCGTCATACCCAAAGCGGCAAATGTCCCAATAATGGTGACATGGAGCTTATCATACATAAAGACTGTCAACACACAGATCCCAAAAATGACGCCGGTGGCGGTCTGTGGCAATATCCCTTTTGCCCGCGCCAATGCGTACAACTCGAGGAGCCCGACCAGCGCAATCACAGCGATGAGGAAGAAGAAGATGTATCCCCCGACCAATGTCGCAGCAACAACGACTGGAATGCCCACGAGCGCAACAAGAATTCGCGTTGTCAGATTGCTCAGTGCCATCGGAGGAGCCTGTCAGGCAACATTGTCATGCGCAGTCCCACGTACAAAGTAGTAAGTCGATGCAACAAAAACCACCGCACATGCCAACGTGTTGAAAAACACCGCTTTTGAGCTCGCCCCGCCGCCGGGCGCAAACACCAGATAGTCGTCTCCCACGTTGAGGTACAGGGCACAGCATGCGATGAAATTGTTGAGGAAGTGCGCGGTCATGGCCAGCGTGATGTTTTTCGATCGGTGAACAATAAACCCAAAGAACACTCCAAGAACCACGAGCGGAATAATACTGAATGGATTCAGGTGGTAGAATCCAAAAATCACGCCGGCCATGACAGCAGCACCCATTCCGCTCGTGACCTCTTCCAGATCGCGTTGAACCAACCCGCGAAAGAGCAGCTCCTCGACGATCGCAGGTACCAGGGCGACCGTAGCCACGACACCGGCGAATTCCAGCGGCGATTGGGCCGTCACCAGCATGCGATACGTTTCCTCGATCAGTCGTTTGAACATGTCAACGTACCGCTGTATCTGCGGTGGGAGGGGAATCGCGTCCTGGGCAATCATGTAGCCCTGCAGGACCTGCTGGAGCGCAACAACTGCAATGCAGACAGTAATGACATCGCGCGGCGATGGCAAGTGCATTCGCAGCGGTACAACAATATGCCCGTACCGCGCACGCGCGAGAAGGATCGTGGGAAGGAGAATGCAGAGGATCTGACCCGCAGCGGTCGCGACGCGCATCCAGACCGCCGTTTCTTTGGTGGCAATCTGGCCCAGAAGCAGAATTGTCACGACACCGGCTACGACCTGATAGAGAACAAACACCAGAGCAAGTGAAAGAATGACGAATGCGATCGGCGAGATTCTCCGGAAGAACGGCTCTGTCGGTGGCGGCGTGAGTTCTGGTGGCACGTTCAAATCAGCCATGCCTAAGTCTCGTCTTGATCAGCGCCGCCAGCAACGGGATCATGATTTCATGATGCCCGGTGAAATAGAATCCCCTGCCGCCATCCTGCGTTGGACGACGCTGAACGTTGACAATCGGCCGGTAGTGAACGTTCATATCGAACACCGCGGTGGTGAATCCACGTGCCTTCGACCCCAGATTCCGCGCAACGGTCAACGCTTTCAGAAATACCTCGGGCATGATGACCGCGCTACCCACATTCATCACCACACCGCCTCCGGTCAACCGGCGACATAGAGCACACAGCGTCTGAAAATCCCGAAACGTCATTTCTCCGGTAACCCCTCCGTCCATCGTGGGTTGTTGATGGATGATATCGGTTCCGATGGCGGCATGCACGGTGAGCGGCACATGCAATGAAGCACATGTCGCGAGGAGACTCAAGCGGGCGTTGGGTGCTCTGAGCTGAAGCAGCCGCCTCCCGAGAGCTTCCCCGTAGCCCAACGACGTTTCACGGGCAGCGATCGCCAGGGTTCCATTGATGAGTTCTCCCGTCTCCCGGGCCATGCCGAACGTGCCATCGAGCAAATTCACTGCAACATCTTCCGACGTTTGCCCCCACAATGCTGTTTCCACGTCATGGATAGCCGATGCGCCGTTCATCGCAACGGAGGTAATAATGCCCGAGTTGAGAAGGTCGACCAGTACCGGCGTCAGCCCGACCTTCACGACGTGGGCACCCATCAGCAGCATGACCGGTTTGCCCTTGCGGCGGGCGCGAAGGATATCGTCAACCAGGATCCGGAGATCTCTGGCGACAAGAATGTCCGGGAGGGTCCGGGCAAATGCCTTGAACGAATCACGCCGGGCATCAAACACTCCTGCGAACTGTCCAGACTGCACCTTGCTTTTTCGAGTACGGATCGAAATGGTGCGCACTTTCCTAAGATCCACACGCGGGTTCGCGGTGACGGCAGCTGGGAGCCCGACGGACGGGCCCTTGCGGGGTACTGTTTTCCTGACAGGTTTCATGATCGGGTTTCCCTAGAACACTTGCTCACCGCACACGGGACGTCACCGGCGCCATCATGCCGGAATATGCGCGAAGCTCCGTATCGATGGAGCCTATCACCACCTTGGTATTGACGCGAATCGGGATCTTCAGGGCATCATCCGTCAGCCACACCACAATTCTTCCCTCACTCTTAAAGAGCCCACCCTCCTTCACGAGTGGCTCCACCACGATGGTGCGGAATGTTCCCGCTGCTACCTCAAGTTCCTGCCTGCCCAGAAACCTCACACCGAGTTCATAGCTTTTGTCGCCGTAGAAATTGTAGAGGGTCAACATATCCCCGGTCTTATACGCCGAGAAATCGACGGTCCTCACAAAGTAGAATGCAGAAAGAATGTCGTGGACGTACTCGGGAATCGGGTGTNNTCCTCCACCTTGTAGATCCAGGAAAAACTCGGGAGAGAGTTCACCGTGAATTGAATCCGGAAGCACTTCCGACCCGCGACAGTGTCATACGTGGGGATCATCATCACAGCTTCGCCGGCGGTGATATACCCGTAGTTGACATCAAACTCGAGACGTTCCCCGACACCAAATGCCTCATTGTTGACATGGCGCATCTGATGGGCGGCGAGAGAATCCGGGCGGGGCTGCACAGCGAGTGAATCAGCAGCGGCTTGGGCCCGGGATGCCGCATGAAGAGAATCCGCTCGCCAACGCGCAATGCTGTCGGCACGTGCAGCAGACCGGGCCTGTGTCGTTCCGGTCTTCGCAGGTTTCTTCTTTCCCTTTTGCGGCGCCTCCCTTGCTCCAAGAAACGCGACGGCAATCATCACAACAATCACCAGAAGTGCCGGGAGTCTATTCATCTGCCTGTTCTCGCACTGCCTGCCAGACCTGATCGACGGTAATGCTCGCCATACATGTGCAAGGCTTGCCACCCTCGCAATTGCTGCAATCCACAGGCATGGCCGGAACAAGCACGCGTTTTCGTTCCGTGTACGGGCCCCATCGCGCAGGGCTCATGACAGGGATTTGTGGATAGAGCCCGACAACGCGCGTGCCAACCGCTGCAGCGAGGTGCAGTGGCCCGGTCGAATTGCCTACAACAACCCGCGCATCAGCAAGAAGTGCTGCCAGCTCCGGCAATGACAGCGAACCTGCAAAGGTCAAATCCGTTTTCCCTGCATCACCGATCTTTCTGACGAGTTCCTCCTCCCCCTTCCCCCCTGTCACCGCGAGTCGGCACCTCACCTGCGCAGCAATGAGCGACGCAAGCCGGGCAAAGTGCTCCACAGGCCAACTCCTTGTCGACCCCCCGCTGCCGGGATGCAAAACAATCAGCTTCCGGTCGGCGGATATGGTGCCGAGACGCTTGCGGACAACCGACCGGACAGCAGGATCGATACGAATATCAAATCGGGGGACTATCCCCTCTCCGGTAAACCCCGGCCGAATTGCCCGCAACATGTGGAGGTTGTACTCCAGTTCATGGAACCGGGCGTCTTTTCTGTGCTCGTACATCCTCCGGTTGAAGAGGAAACTATAGAGGCGGTAGCCGGAACCAATACGTTCACGAATGCCCGCCCGGGCAACCAGCCAGGCCAATCGCGGTGTCGGATGAACCACAAATGCCGTATCGAAATGCTGTGCCCGCAGAGTGCGCAGTAGCTCGTCCGTTTGTGCCGGACGGCCGTCGAAGTCATCCCAGATAATGGCGTTCAGCGATGGATTGCCGCGGACGATCCCTCCCGTATAGCGATTGAGCATCATCGCCAGATGGGCACCGGGGAACCACTCCCTGATCAAGGGGAGCATCGGTAAGGTCAGAATGACATCCCCGAGGCGATCCGTCCGGATGACCAGAATTCTGCGATGTTCGCTTTCCCGACCTTTGCCAGTCAACATAAGATATAAATATACCGCACGTTGTGGTGATCTGCAACACGACGACCCCCCGACTGCTACCCGGCGTTTCGCTGTTTGAGAATCCGTTTCTCGTTCTGCAGTGCGAGAATCTCTTCCTGATATGATGTGATATCATCTCCCCGCAGCTCGGCATCTTTCATCGCGCGATACACGCCGTCAATCCGCTCATCAACCTGCTGCTGGTGGAGAAGATCAATGCAGTCATTCGCAATTGTATAGGGATCGGGTGGAGGAGGATCCGACCCCATTTCTCTCCATCCCTTGCTCAATTCATGTTGTGGCATCATCAGTCGCGCCACCAGCTGTTTGGCCTCCTGATCCCCCAACTCATCGACCAGAGTGCCCGGTTCCCATGGTTCTCCTCTTTCCTCATGACCGTCTACAGCTTCAAAGATCTGCCGCACCACGGGAGACGTCAGGAGGTCCTTGTCGATACGCGAAAAGATATAGCGAAGCATCACTCCCTTGTGTTCCAGCACCAGACGCAGGAGATCACGTTCCGCCGGAGGCACGGGCCTGTCATTCCGGAGGGCCACCGCAGGCGCATGTTGAGCCAAGGCGTCCTGAGGAACATCCTGCTTTTTGCCAAAGCGGTGTTGCACCGGGTGGCGTCCTGTGATCTTCTCCATCTCCCGGAAAAGAACACTTTCGTACACGTCGTATTCCTGTGCAATGCGCTTCAGATAAAGGGTCCGCTTGAGTTCGTCGGGGTACCTGGCAATAGTCTCGACAAGCGACCTGATGGCCTGGGTCTTCCCTTCGGGGGTTGCAAAGAACCCTCCGGCATGCAGCTGGCGCGCACGGAAATCTACAAACGACTCAGCCCCTTCCAGCAATGCGCTGAACGCGTTGCCGCTGTTTTTCCGGACGAAGGAGTCGGGATCCTCGCCTGCCGGCAACGCAGCCACACGCACATCCAGATCGCGCTCGATGATGAGGTCGCCGCCACGTAGCGTCGCCTTGGAGCCTGCGGAATCTGCGTCGTATACCAGCGTCACCTTTCGGGCATATCTGCTAATCAGCTGGATCTGTTCTTCGGTCAGTGCCGTACCGCTCGAAGCCACGACATTCTCGATGCCTGACTGGGCCACCGTGATGAGGTCGGCATATCCTTCCACCAGCACAACGAATTCCTTTTCGCGTATGGCTTCTCTGGCGTAGAACAGGCCGTATAACACCCGGCTTTTGTTGTAGACCGGTGTTTCGGGAGAATTGATATACTTCCCGAGCGGATCATCTTCGCGGAGTTTCCTGGCACCGAAAGCGATTGTCCGCCCGCTCGCAGAGTGGATGGGGAACATCGCCCGTCCGCGGAACCGATCATACAGCCCCGTTTGGTCTTCCCTGCGAACCAGTAGACCCGCCTTCTCCACGAGCGCAGGATCAAGATGCTCTCTCCGGGCAAACTGCACCATATCATCCCACGAGTTGAGCGCATAGCCAAGCCCGAATTTCCGGATTGTCTCATCAGTGAAGCCCCGGTGGCGCAAATACTCGAGAGCCAGTTGACCTTCGACGTGATTCAGAAGATTTTGTTGAAAATGCAGGCCGGCGAGTCTGCAGATCTCGAGCAGCTGTTCCTGCTCTGTTTCGCCGTCGCGGCTCTCACCCCCCTCTGCGGGCAGACGGATGCCGGCACGATCGGCCAGACACCGGACCGCCTCGACGAATGTCATCTTATCCCGTTCCATCACAAAGGTAAACACATTCCCCCCCTTGCTGCAGCCGAAACAGTGAAACATCTGCTTGTCGGGACTCACGGTGAAGGATGGAGTTTTTTCTTGATGGAACGGACAGAGGCCGACATAGCTGCGACCGCGCTTTTTGAGGCGCACGGTCGCACCGATAACATCGACGATGTCCGCAGCATTGCGGACCTCCTCGATCTTGTCGTCCGGAATACGCATGGTGACAATCTACGGATTGCGAGAGAGAGAGGCAATAAAACAGCAGCGCCGGCGTGAGTATACTCTCCGCCGGCGCAGCGCCCTGTTCAGCCACAGACCATGGCAATCAGATCTCGACTTCCTCCTTGACATATTTCGGAAGCCCGCGGGCCGGACGCGCTTTGCGGCGCGTAAAGCGGCGTTCCACCGTGGGCGTCGGGATCTTCGGTTCTTCTTCGACGTCCGGATAGGTGTAGATGTCGTACTTGTAGTTGCGCAGAATGATCTGGTTGCCATTCCGGCCGAGCACATACTGCGGCAAGAGCGGGATCTTCCCGCCTCCACCGGGCGCATCGATGACAAAATGCGGGACAGCCAGCCCTGACGTATGCCCGCGCAACTTGTCCATGATATCAAGCCCCACGCTCACCGGAGTGCGGAAATGGTTCGCGCCCTTGGTGATATCGGCCTGGTAGAGGTAGTACGGACGCACGCGCATGACAAGAAGCTTGCGCATGAGTTCGAGCATGACATCGGGATCATCATTGACCCCTTTCATCAACACAGCCTGGTTTCCGAGAGGGATGCCGGCATCCGAGATCATCTCGCATGCGCGTTTAGCTTCGGGCGTGCACTCCCACGGATGGTTGAAGTGGGTGTTGATGTAGAGCGGGTGGTA
>PMMO01000157.1 GCA_003162215.1 Ignavibacteriota bacterium | reverse complement strand
GGCACGAGCACCTACGACGGCATCTCGCTGGCCTGGTCGGTGGTCGAGCACCTGCACGACCGCATCGGCTGCCGCACGCTCTTTGCCACGCACTACCACGAACTGAATGAGCTCGCAGATCTTTTCCCCCGGATCAAGAACCTCAAGGTCGATGTACGTGAATATGGCGACAAGGTAATCTTCCTGCACAAAGTGACACCAGGATTTGCCGATCATTCTTATGGTATTCAGGTGGCACAGATGGCGGGGCTTCCCGAAGAGCTCACCGACCGCGCGAAACAGCTCCTCAAGAATCTTGAATCATCCGATCTGACATTTGGGGAAGAGACCGCAGGAACCCGGCATCGCGGCCGAAGCCCTTCCTCAAACGTACAACTGACTCTCTTCGAAATGAAGGATGATGCCATCCGACAGCGGCTGCGCGATATCAATCCTGATACGATGACACCTCTCGATGCGCTCAAGATGCTGACTGAACTGAAGCAGCAGATCGGCCGAAATCCCTAGAAAAGCCCGTTTATGGCTTGAATTCGGCGTTTTCTCATCTTGGAAATCCCCACCCTTATCCGTACCTTAAATGATATCTTGCTTCAGCCTCTCTGCTGATTTTTCTTAGAAATGTGACTCATGGGTCTCTATCCTCAACCAAACAAGTGGCAATGCGGGCCGTTCGCCCTCAAGTACGGGCTGATCATGCTCGGGAAGTTCGTCGATGAGAACGCAATTTCCCGCATCGCAGGCACACACTGGTGGGCCGGGACCGACGAGATCAAACTCGGTCGCGCTGCGCGGGCGTTCGATTGCGACATGCAAATCATCCGGCGCACTAACTCGCTGAGGGCAAAACGAGAACTCCTCCTCAACCTGAAGAAGGGTTTTCCTGCTATCTTGTGCGTCGACGGGTGGGAGCACTGGATTACCGTCGTGGGTGCGGAAAAGGGGAAATTCATCTCC
Organism: Ignavibacteriota bacterium; assembly: GCA_003162215.1. Lineage (GTDB taxonomy): Bacteria > Bacteroidota > Ignavibacteria > UBA10030 > UBA6906 > Fen-1255. The sequence continues at coordinate 5,971 of PMMO01000157.1, read as the reverse complement.
ATCGACAGCCGGGAAGCACCTGTAGTGTGCGTTGATACCTGGCTGGCACTCAGGAAGCGTTGGGTCTACAAAGAAGCGGATCAGGACGATCCAACGGAGACAAAGTCACTCTATGATCTGCACCTCCTGATCCCACGATTCCGGGTTCGCACGAAGGCCAGACTGTCGTTGAAACGGGCGCGCTATCTCCGCAGGCCGGAAAACCGCGAGTTCGCAACACACTGGGACGAATATTTCACGGATCTCATACAGATCTGCACGCCGCGTGATCCGCGCAGTGAAAAGGTGTTCCCTATGGGCGAACTGTTGCGCCGGCATGGTGCAGTGATCCGTGAGCAGGTATCCTACTGGCATGGCAAGGTGAAGAAAGACCAGATCCAGCGCCTGCTGCGGAATATGAAGTTTGTCGCCGACACATACGATCTGGTTGTGCGCAAAGAGGACGAGAAGCGCGCCATCGCCGCCATCACGACGCTTCTGACCCTCTGGGCATCATCCCGGTTTGGCGTGGGGGATGTGTATGGCAATGCGTAGATCGGGCCGATGAATATCCTGCTTTCGAATTCCACTGATATCTTCGCCGGGGGAGAGGACTACGTGTTCATCCTGGCGAAGCATCTCCGGCTTCGTGGTCATACCGTCAGTGTGTCGGCGCTTCCCGGTCATCTTCTGCTTGAAAAATGCTCATCAGCAGGAATTCCCGCGGTACCCATCGACTACCGGGGGATGGACCGGGTCTTTGCCGTCGCGTCGACCCTGCGGCGTGAACTCCGCAGTCGTGCAATTGATGTTGTGCATAGCAATGCGAACTACGATCGCACCGCGGCAGCGCTTGCTGCGGTGGGGACTCCGACCCGTCACGTGGCCGGCATCCACAGCACCCACTCGATACAGCATAACTTCACACACTGGTTGCGCAACCGGTGGGGTATCGACCACTTCATCACGGATGCCGATGCCGGTAAAGAGGTGCTGATACGCAAGGACCACATCGATGCCCGACGTATCACCACGGTTCCCATTGGCATTGAAGATGAACCGCCTGAAGAGCGTGCCGCTGCCCGGCTTGCCACCCGCGAACACCTTGGAGTGAAGGATCAGACGGTTGTTATCGGCAATGTCGCACGGCTTGTGCCTTTCAAGGGGCACCGCATCCTGCTGGATGCGATTGCTCTTGTTGCCCGTCAGGAACCGGATGTGCTGTTCCCCATTATCGGAGATGGTGAATTACTGGAGACACTGCAGCAGCAGGCGCGTTCACTGGGCGTAGCAGAGAAGATCCGGTTTCTCGGTTTTCAGGACAATCTCCACCTCTGGTACCCTGCGTTCGACGTCTATTGCCATTCGTCACTCGAAATGGCCGCGGAGATGTTTCCGATCGCCATTCTCCGGGCGTTGTCGACCGGATTGCCGGTCGTGTGCTCGAGGGTCGGCGGGATCGCGCTTATGGTCCGTGAGGGCATCTCGGGGTATCTTGTTCCGCCGGAAGATCCCGGTGCCCTTGCTGCCTCTCTGCTTCAAGTGATCAGAGACGCCGCATTGCGGAAGCGCATGGGAGCCGGGTCAGCGGCCCTCTTCCGGGAGCAATTCCATGCGGCGGCAATGGCGGAAAAGGTTGAACATGTCTATCGAGACCTCGAAAGGACACACTGAAATGCGTATTCGGTTTCATATTCCCTTCTATGGTGATGATGACATCGCCGCGCTGACATCGGTGCTGCGTGCGGGTACACTCGTAGGCGACGGCCCCAACACAGTGCGGGCTTCCGGCATACTGCGTTCACTGCTGGGCGTGCGTCACGTGCTGCTGACAACCTCCTGTTCGCACGCCCTTGAGCTGGCCATGATGGCGCTCAACCTCAAACCGGGAGACGAAGTGGTTGTTCCCAGTTTCACGTTTGTGTCGACGGCCAATGCTGTCCTTCGCGAACGGGCACGCTGCGTATTTGTTGACATCCGGCCTGATACCCTGACGATGGATCTCGGTGATCTCGAGCGCCGCATCACCGAACGCACAAAGGCGATTATCCCAGTAGTGTACGCCGGTGTCTCTCCCGCAATGGATGCTGTTATGGATCTTGCCCGTGCGCGGGGCATTCGCGTGGTGGAAGATGCCGCTCAGGGTATCAGCGCGACGTACAAGGGACGTCCGGCAGGGACGACCGGAGACATGGGATGTTACAGCTTCCATGAAACAAAGAACTACTCCACAGGGGAAGGAGGCGCCTTCGTAACGAACGATGATACTCTCGCCCAACGGGCCGAGGTCATCCGCGAGAAGGGGACCAACCGAAAACAATTCCTGCTGGGATTGGTGGACAAATACACCTGGGTGGATACCGGCAGCAGTTTTCTGCCACCCGACAGCATGGCCGCGTTGCTGGTGAGTCAGCTCGACAAGCGTGAGACCATCCAGAAACGCCGCAAGGAGATCCACGACCGTTACAACCAAGGGTTTACGGAACTGGCCCGGCAGGGCCGGATCACACTCCTGACAATTCCGGACTCCGTGGTTTCCAATCACCACATCTACTATGTGCTGATGGAGAACGAAGCATTGCGGAACAGGGCCCTGACGTTCTTCCGTGAACACGGCATCGGAACGACATTCCACTACCTGCCACTTCATGTATCTCCTGTGGGCCGTTCCATGGGGTACCATGAAGGAGACTTCCCGGTAACAGAGTCGGTAAGCGGGCGGTTGCTTCGCTTACCCATCTACCCCTCATTGACCGGAGAACAGCAGGCCGACGTGATTCGAACGATGCAGGAATTCTTTGCATAAGAGCGTGTTACTATAAGGATAATCACAAGGACAATGGATCAACACAAGCTGTACCGTACAATACAAGTACTCGGAGAGGCGGAGTTTCGCACGGAAGAGCAACTGATTGCTCACGTGCTGGAGCAGATCATCCAGAACGAGGAGATTGCCATCCGCGGGGCGCGGATCTGGAGACTGGAAACCTCGACCGGGACTTACCGGCTCGCTCGCCAGTATGGTGAGATGGATACCATCGACAAGAATTTCCGGATCCGCGTTTTGGACTACCCGCTCTTCCTGCAATTGCCGCGGAAAGGAACGATGATCGGGAAGGAGACCAATGCACACCTGCTGCAGAAAGGGATCAAGACCTTCTCAGCTGCAGGAGTGGGTGAGAAGGTGCAGTGGAAACGCTATAGTCTCTACCCGTATGTCATTGCGATCACCTCCGCCTCTGTTCGCCGTGAGATGGTGTATGCACTGAACATCATCGGTACGGCGTTGACGTCGGTTCTGCGCAATCGCCGCGTTGAATCGAAAGCACGATTGCTTGAACAGGATCTCGACAAGGCACGGCAGATTCAAGAAAGCATCCTTCCAGAGCACGAGATGAAGTTCCACTCCTACGATGTGTACGGAATTTCGTTACCCGACCGCATCGTAGGTGGCGACTTCTTTGATTATCTCCAGGCATCCGGAGACAAGGAACGTCTGGGCGTGGTGATTGGCGATGCCGCCAGCAAAGGCATACCGGCGGCTTCCCAGGCACTCTATGCATCCGGGGCCCTTCGCATGGGCGTTGAGTACCAGACCAAGATCGGGTCGCTGATCACCAGGTTGAATCAGCTGGTCAACAAGACATTCACCCCCGAGCACTTTATTTCCATGGTGTACGCGGAGCTCAACACATCAGACAAGGGTCTTGTCATCTATGTGAACGCCGGTCACAGCAATCCGATCATTCTCCGCGCAGAGACAAACGAAGTGGAGACTCTGCCTGCCACCGGACAGATCATTGGCCCGTTCCCCCGCGAAAGTTACCACTCGGAGTTTACCATCCTGCATCGCGGAGACCTGATGCTCCTATACACCGACGGCATCGTCGAAGCATCGAATGAACGCGGGGAGATGTATGGAGAGCCACGGCTTGTGCAAATGCTAAAGCAGCACAAGAAGCGGATGCCGCGAGAAGTGTGTCAGCTGATTCTGGAAGACGTTCAGGTGTTCAGCAGGATGGCAGAATACTCGGACGACAAGACGCTGGTTGCCATTCGCCGTTCGCGGTGACGTAAGGGGGACTTATTCCATCCCTTACGCCGCCTGTCTGTGATAGTGGTGATGCAGTCCATGTTCGGCGCTTCCACTCCTCCTGTTCTGACCGATACGAGTTTGAGCAGCGCGTTTTCAGAGAGGATAATCCTTTTTGACCGGAAGGCATGCAAAAAGATACGGATCAAGGTGCCGAAGAAACTTATCATGTTTGCTCTGAAAGTGGGGGATGCTTTCCAGAGTAAAATATCGGCACTTCAAACGTCAGATGGAATAAGTCTCCCCCCTACGCCGTCTATTTGATGAATACCAATTTCTTCGTGTCAACAAATGTTCCAGCAGAAATTCTGCAGAAATAAACCCCACTCGACAAACTGCTTGCATCAAATATCACCGAATGCGTGCCCCTCGGCTGGCGTTCATTTACCAGTATCCCAATTTCCCTTCCTGAAATGTCATGGATGTCCAGTTTTACAAAACAGTCTGTTGGTAAGTGATAACTAATGAGAGTTTTTGGATTAAAGGGGTTGGGGTAGTTCTGCTCCAGCCCAAAGCCAACAGGAGAAATCTCTCTTTCACCGGCAATACCGGTAATTGTTGACCGCCAGCTAGTCCCGTTGTTTGTAGAAACATACACTCCATTCTCCGTCCCCGCAAAAACCGTCGAGTCGTTTGCAGCAACAGACCAGACATCACGCGGATCGGGCAACCCCACACTGGCGGCTGTCCAAATTCCCCCATTGTCGGTAGACAAGAATACGCCATCAGAGGTCCCCGCGAATGTGTAGGAATGACTTACCGCCACCGAGATAATGCTTGCTCTGTTGCCCGACGGGTCATTCGTAATTCCATAATTATCGTCTTGCCACGAAGTGCCGCTATCTGTAGACCTTAGCATGCCGCCGTGTGTTCCTACGAATATGGTTGAGCCATTTACAGTCACGCAGTTTACAAGTTGCGATGGGGATATACCCGTGCCTGCAAGTGTAGACCAACTATTGCCCATATCTGTGGACAGACATAGACCTGACGCAGTGCATGCAAAGAGTTTGGTGCCACTCGCTGTCAGAGCAACGATAAGATATTGAAAATCCACGAGACCACTGTCCACGGGAGTCCAGCTCGTACCGTGATAGGTGGATCGGAAAACACCATCTTGNNAGCAATAGCTTTCCATGTAACACCATTGTCTGTAGAAAGCATTACGTCAGTTGGAGTGCTTGCAACTACATCTGAGCCGCGTACAGCAATGCACCAAGTAAACCTGCTATTAATCTGTTCCCAACTTGTACCATTGTCAGTTGATCGATAGGCGCCGGTATTGGTACCTGCAAAGACTGTTGAATTGTTCGCCACAACAGCAGNNCCACGATAGCTATGCGACAACTCAACGACGGAAATCTTTTAATGACATTGTTAACCATGGGTTTATCCCTCAAAAAACAAAGGTGAGCTTCTCCGTAAATGAAAGGCGCCGCTTAAGAATGTACAGGCCGGGAAACAGACGACTCTTCCCAAGCTACGAAACCGCTTGCTCGATCACCAGAGGGGTCTGCCAACAACCCCCGTCAGCACGAGCGCCACGAGAGATATCTATTTATCCGAATAAGAACGAAAAGAGAGGCTTACTTGAACCCAGTTCTTCAGATTCAACAATTCTCGGTGTGCCCTCTCTGACAGGTATATACTCGCTGACCTTCAAAAACGGAGCTTGATTCCAAAGATAGTCTCATGACTCGTCATTTTCCGGGCAATCGTCGATTGTTGCCTGTTTTTGAAGACCCCGGGATACCCCGCAAAGAGTAGACCTTCAATAAATTCTCACATTCCTCCGCCTTCATCATTCCACATCAAAACAGATCAGGCCGTAGGGGGGGAACTTATTCCATCCATTACGCCGCCTGTCTGTAATAGTGGTGATGCAGCCCACCCAGAACA
>PMMO01000073.1 GCA_003162215.1 Ignavibacteriota bacterium | reverse complement strand
GCGTGGCAAAGAGCGTCCTCGCCCCGACGTGGTCGTGCAGAAACTCCGTCAGCGCCCAGGCAATGCTGATGCCGTCAAATGTACTGGTCCCGCGCCCGACCTCGTCCAGCAGAATCAAGCTGCGCGCGGTGGCGGTGTTCACAATGTGGGCTGCCTCATGCATCTCCACCAGAAAGGTGCTTTCACCGGAAGCGATATTGTCACTCGCTCCCACTCGCGTGTAGATCTTGTCCACAAGGCCGATCTCCGCTTTCTTGGCCGGCACATGGCTGCCGATTTGTGCAAGCAGGGTGATCAAGCCGACCTGACGGAGGAAGCTCGACTTCCCGCTCATATTGGGACCGGTGATAATCAGTATCTGCTCTTTTCGGGCGTCGAGATGCACTGAGTTGGGGGTATACTGTTCACCCGGCGGGAGGAGACATTCGATCACGGGATGACGTCCGTCAACAATGTCGATCACCTGTCCCTCGTTGACTTCCGGTCTGACGTAGTCATGTTCCACCGCAACCGCGGCAAGAGAGACGTAGCAATCAAGTATTGCGAGAGCTCGTGCGGTGGTGATGATCACCTCGGAATGTTCAGCTGCACGGAGACGAATGCCGGTAAAAAGTTGCGTCTCGAGTGCAAGGATGCGTTCTTCCGCGTGAAGGATTTTCTCTTCATACTCTTTAAGCGCCGGAGTGATGTACCGTTCGGCGCCTGTCAGAGTCTGCTTACGCGTGTACTCCTGTGGGACCTTGTCACGATGCGTGTTGGTGATTTCAATGTAGTAGCCGAACACGTTGTTAAAACCCACCTTCAGAGAGGAAATGCCCGTGCGTTCCCTTTCGCTTGCCTGGAGGGCGGCAATCCACTGCTTTCCGTTGATGGACAAGAGACGGAGCTCATCGAGATCCTTGTCATAGCCGCTCTTGATGACGCCGCCGTCGGCGAGTGTTGCCGGAGGAGCCGGATCAATTGCGGTATGTATGAGCTCAACGATGTCGGGGAGCGGATGGAGATTCCCGTGCACGTCACGCAAGGATGCTGCTGTGAATTTTTGGGAGGTCCCCCGGAGTTGTGCAATCTCTTCCAGATTGGCACGCAATCCCTGGAGGTCACGCGGGCCCGCCCGGGCGGTGCAGATGCGGCTGTTCAGCCGTTCGAGGTCGCCAATCTGCGTGAGATGTGCCGTGACGGCGTTCCGCAATTCCGCATTGCCCACCAGCTCGCTGACCGCATCGAGTCGTGCAAGAATCGGTGCACACGCGTTCAGAGGCTGGGTGATCCATCGTTTCAGCAGTCGCCCTCCCATAGGAGTCGAGGTGCGATCGAGCACGTGCACAAGCGTCCCGCGGTCGTCCCCCGCAATGGAAGAGGTAATCTCGAGATTGCGTTTGGTGGAAGGATCCAGCACAATGTGATCCGCAATATTGAATGGCGAAAGTTTGCGGATATGCAGGAGGTTTGACTTCTGCGTCTCCTGAAGGTAGTGCATGATCACACCGGCGGCGATGACGCCGATAGTGAACTCTTCGAGGCCGAAGCCCTTCAGCGATTGCGTTTTGAAGTGGGTAATCAGCAACTCCCGGGCGTAGTCGTCATTGAAGACCCAATCGTCGTTCTTTGTCGTAAGACCGCGGAAGGATGAGCGGAGGATCTGTGCGATGGTTTCTGCATCGCGCCGTTGCACGAGGAGTTCCGAAGGCTCCAGTGCGCCTATCTGTTCGGCGAGGGCATTCAACGGCATTTCCGCGACGCGAAATTCCGCGGTGGTCACATCCACAAAGGCAAAGCCGACGCGGTCCAAACCCGTCGCAAGCGCGCCCGGCAATGCAACGGCAGCCAGGTAATTGTTGCGTTTCTGCTCGAGCACTTTATCGGAAAACGCGACGCCCGGCGTGACTACTTCGATGACATCGCGTTTGACAATCCCCGCGGCAAACTTGGGGTCTTCCAATTGCTCGCAGACCGCCACGCGGTAGCCGGCCTTCAGAAGGCGCGGGAGGTAAACATCCAGTGCGTGATGCGGGAATCCCGCCAACGGCGTCTCACCGGCAGTGCCATTGCCCCGGCGCGTCAGCGTGATGCCAAGAACACGTGCAGTGATCTTGGCATCGTCGTCGAAGGTCTCGAAGAAATCCCCCATCCGGAATAGCAGGATGGTATCCGGATATTTCGCCTTCACCTGGGCATATTGCCGCATGAGCGGGGTGGACATGAAGAAGATCCCGTGAGGCTATGCTTATTCCATCATCATGAAGATACCTTCGGTGCGCCCCATCGGAGCCGAGAGCTGCACACCGGCAACGTCGTTTTTCACACGATCGTACGTTTCCTTTGCGATCGCGACCCCCTCGAGGAACCCCTCTTCCTTCGTCGTGGTCTTTCGCATCCGTTCGAGGATGTCCGATGGAACACTCGCACCGGGAACTTCGTTGTTCATGAACTCCGCGTTCCTGTAGGAGACAAGAGGCCAGATGCCGCAGAGGAGCGGGAGATGAATATGCTCGATTCTGTGCATGAAGCGTTCGAGCAAACGGAGATCGAACACCGGCTGGGTGATCATATATTCCGCTCCTGCCTCGATCTTCCAGTCAAGCCGCCGGAGTTCTTCGTCAAGATTGATCGCTCCCGGATTCACACCAACGCCAATGCTGAACCCGGTCGGTTCGCCGATCGGGTTGCCGGCAAGATCGAGGCCATGGTTCAACCGGTTGATGATGTTGGTCAATCCAATCGCGTCGACGTCGAACACCGCGGTGGCGTTCGGATAGTTGCCAAGCTTGGGGGGATCGCCGGTGATTGCCAGTACGTTACGCATGCCAAGAGCCCATGCACCCAGAAGGTCGGATTGCATGCCGATCACATTCCGGTCACGGCAGGCAAAATGCAGAACGGTTTCGATCCCCACTTCCCGCTGAATGATGGCTGCCAGCGCCAATGCCGACATACGTGCCGATGCCCGCGGCCCGTCGGGAATGTTGATGGCATCGATGCCGAAGTGGTACAGCTTGCGCGCCTTCTGTACCTGTGAAGAAGGCGACACCCCCTTGGGGGAGACGAGTTCAACCATCGTGACGAACTGCTTCTTGGACAACTTGTTGCTGACGCGTGATTTCTCTGCCACGGGGACAACGGAGATCGCTTCGGGAGCCGTCACCTTCAGCTCTGACGCAGTCAGGTCCATGCGCTTGGATGGCTGGAGTGCGTGAACCGCCCGCCGGATCGCCTTGATATGCTCGGGGTTTGTGCCGCAACACCCCCCCACGATATTTGCCCCCGAGAGAATGAACCGCTTTGCATACTCCGCTATATACTCCGGAGAGGTCATGTAGATATTCCGTCCACCGACATTCTGCGGAACACCGGCGTTGGGCTGCACTGACAACGGTATCTTCGTGAGCGGCCTCAGCTGTTCGAGAGCTTCAAGCATTGCTTTCGGCCCGACAGAACAGTTCAACCCGATCACATCAACATCACACTTCGTGACCTCGTTCACAAACGCTTCAAGCGTGGCGCCACTGAGCAGCATGCCGTCGTCGTTCACCGTCACCTGCGCCATGATCGGGATCTTCGGATCAAGTTCGCGTGTGGCGCGAATGGCCTGTACCAGCTCACTGACCAGCGCGAATGTCTCAAGGACAATCAGGTCGACACCACCCTCCAACAATCCTTTTGCCTGCTCCTTGAAAACTTCTTTTGCTTCATCATAGGAAAGTTTGCCGATCGGCTCGATCTGTACGCCCAATGGTCCAATTGAACCGGCGACAAACGTCGTTTCCCCGGCTACTTTCCGGGCTATCTCCGCTCCTCTGCGGTTGATCTCGTAGACCTTTGTCTCCAGGCCGTGAGGTGCGAGTTTAAACCGGTTTGCTCCAAACGTGTTGGTTTCAATGACATCCGCACCCGCATTGACATAGTCGCGATGCACCTCCGCCACCAGGTCGGGGTTCGTCAGATTCAGCTCGTCAAAGCACGTGTTGATGTAGATCCCCTTTTCATAGAGGTATGTCCCCACACCTCCATCGAAAACGATCACTTCGTTCCGCAGCCGTTCACGGAATGATTTCATTGCTGTATCCATCGGATGATGATCATTGTCTCTTCAGTGGAACATTATACACTTTTCCGAATTCAATCCCAACCTTGCTAATTGGCTAAGATCTGATTATCCATTATCTATGAATCATGGATAATTGAGGCCCTTATAATGGCATTTGCTCCTCTTGATCGCAACCGGGCCAACATCCCGGAGGAACTCAAATGGGATCTCACGGCCGTCTACAGCGACATCACCGCGTGGAAGGACGCAAAGGCACAACTTCTGGAGGAGGTGGCAAAGCTTCCCTCGTTCCGCGGAAAGCTTCACGAATCAGCGGGATCGCTTCTCGGGTGCTTTGACCTGGCCACAGCCATCAGCAAGGTGTTTGCACGCCTGTCATCGTACGCTTCGGCCCATGCCGATATCGATACGCGGAACGCTGAATATCTTGCTTTCCAGCAGGAAATCGGGCAGATCGGCACAGATATCGGCGCACTGACGGCATTTATTGAACCCGAGATTTTGCAGATGGGGCGGGAGACCATTGACCGGTTCCTTTCCAATGAACCGCGGCTGGGAATATACAGTCAATCCCTTGACGACATATTGCGACGGAAAGATCACACGGGCACCGAATCTGAAGAAAAGTTGATAGCCGATGCCGGACTGATGGCCGATTCTTCGGGAGGGATCTATACCGTTTTTTCCAACGCCGACTTCCCTTTCGCAACGGTCACACTGCACGACGGGTCATCGGTAAAACTGGACAAAGCGGCGTTCGCCCTTCATCGCACAACCCCCCATCGCGACGATCGTCGCACTATATTCGCCGCGTACTATGGGGCACTCCACGCGTACCGTCGTACGTTTGGCATTGAACTCTACAGCGAAGTGAAGAAGAATCTCTTCTACCAGCGTGCACGCAAGTATCCCTCATGTCTCCACAGCGCTCTCCATGGTCCCAACATCCCTGTGGATGTGTACCATGCCCTTGTAAAGAATGCGCGCGAGGCCCTCCCTACTCTGCACCGCTACCTCAATCTGCGCAGGAAACTTCTTGGAGTGGATCAGCTCCATTACTACGACCTGTACGTTCCGGTCGTTCCCGAACTCGATCTCACCTACGCATTTGAGGAGGCCGGAGAATTGATACTTGACTCTCTGGCACCTCTGGGCGAAGAATATGTGCAAGTGTCACGCCGTGCATTTGCCGAACGCTGGATGGATGTCTATCCCAACGAAGGAAAGATCGGCGGCGCATACTCCAACGGATCTGTCTATGACGTGCATCCGTACATTTTGCTGAACTACAACGGAAAGTATGACGATGTAAGCACCGTGACTCACGAGCTGGGACACACGATGCACAGTTACCTCTCCAATCGCGCACAACCCTACCCAACAGCGCACTATTCCATTTTTGTTGCCGAGGTCGCCTCGACATTCAACGAGGCATTGTTGATGGAGTATATGTTGAAGACGGTGACAAACACGCGTGTACGCCTGTCCCTGTTGGTCAACTATCTGGATGGCGTGCGTGCCACGCTTTTCCGGCAGACGCAGTTTGCGGAGTTCGAACTCCAGATTCATGAGCAGGTGGAACGGGGAGAGACGCTTACCGGAGACACGCTCTGTTCGCTGTATGACGGGATCGCCCGCATCTACTACGGACATGACCGGGGCATATGCACCGTCGACGATGAGATCAAGGCGGAGTGGGCAGCCGTACCACACTTCTATTACAATTTCTACGTATACCAATACGCCACATCTCTCACGGCATCCGCCGCCCTGGCAGAGATGGTGCTTTCGGGCGACCGTACTGCGACCCAACGCTATCTCAAGCTTCTTTCGGAAGGAGGATCGGGCTATCCGATTGCATTACTGCGTGCGGCGGGTGTCGACATGACCGGTCCGGAACCATTCACCCTGATGATGCGGAGGATGAACAGAGTGATGGATGAAGTGGAAAAGATCCACAATGGTGGATTGTGAATCCACGATCCACAATTGTGGATTGTGGATCTACAATTCACAATCAGTCTTTACCGGGGGTAGCGACCCACAACCTTCTTCACAAACCGGTGGAACGCATGGAACGATGCGACCGGTTCGAGGAACATCAGGATGCACTCGCCGTGAACCACTGAGATCCCAGCGCGTTCTGCCGCAGCAATTCCTTCCTCTGATTCCGATCCGGGCTGCATCCAGATGTGTCTGATGCCTTTGGCTGCACATTCCTTCACAACCGCCGTCGTGACTGCCGGGGGAACCACAGTAATCACCGAATGAACGTCCGCGGGCAGTGCCGACACGTTCTTATAGCATGCATCGCCCTCAACGCTTTCCAGCGAGGGATGCACCGGATAGACGACAGCTTCTTTCTCTTTCATCGTCCGGTATACGATATTGCCGAACTTCTTCTGATCCGCGGAAACGCCGATGACGGCAAAGGCGTCGGAGGTTAAGAATGCGTCGATGGTTTCCCGTGATGCACGTGGCATGGTGAGCTCCTTGGTAGTATTGTTGCGGGCATTAGGCAATAGACGTTGATACGGGGTCTGAGGTCTGGGGTCTGGGGTCTGGGGTCTGGGGTCCAGGGGTAGAGTACGATTCCCCCGAGAGCTGATGTTGACACCTAGACCCTAGCCCCGAGACCCTAAACCCTGCTATTCGCTCTATTCCCTACTCAAACACCTTGTCCAGCATCTCGTAGTCGCTGTGCATTCTCCGGATTGCATCGTTGATCTTTTTCTCGTCTTTCGATGCCATCACACCTTTCACAAAGGCGACGGAGGTGGACAGTTTTGCCCGGGCAGCCTGGAATGAAGCATCCTTTTTCATCAGGCGCTCCGGCAACTTCGCAGCGTTGAGCGTGTCCATCTTTGCGCTAAGTTCGGTCACGGCGCTCTTGAGTTCGTCCATTTTGTGCTCGGGCATATAGTAGTGATAGATCATGTAGAGCACCTGATGGAATGCATCGATCTCTTTCATCACCGGCCTGATCACACGCACCATTGTTTCGTATTGCATGTGCAGTTTCTCCGCGGCATCGAGCTTCGGCTGAAGCTCTGTGCCCGCCATGGCCGTCCTGTACATGGACGCGATGTCCTGCAGCTGCTTGAGATTCTCCTGCCATGCCCCCTTCTTCTCCCGGAGAATACCCGGCAGCTCCGCAGCAGCAATCTCTGCAACGCCCTTGTCAATTTCGGGGCAGAGTGAAGCCATCATCGCCGTATCCTTTTTCGGCCAGGCGGTGTGCCACAATGTATAAATCGGCGTATGGAATTTCTGCAGTGCCGGCACCTGGGCCTTGACTTCCTCGTCATGCGCATCCTTGGAATCCTGCGCATACATCATGGTGGGAGCAGTCGCAAGAGCCACACAAAGGGCGATCATGAGCGCGTGCTTCAGCATGTGAGTCTCCTCTTTGATGAGTCAGAGCCGCAGAAGGACTCCCCCTGCGGCTCTGCGGTGTGTACTATGAACAGCACCGTCTCTACCGGTAGCGATTGAGCGCCTTCATGTAGTTGGCCCGTTCGAACGCGGTGGGGTCTGCCACTGACTTCTGGCTCATGCTCCCGCGCATCTGCTGCACGGAAACGTACTCGTGTTCCTGCATCCAGCGGTCGAGGCCGGTCAAGACCTCGTTGAGATGCTGCGTACCGTTGTGGAGCAGGCTCGAGCAGAGCATCGTGACATCCGCGCCCGCCATGATCAGCTTGATGGCATCCTGCGCGGTATGCACGCCGCTTGTCGCAGCCAGGCTGGCTTTCACGTGACCGAAGAGGATGCCGATCCAGCGCAGCGGCAGGCGGATCGAGCGCGAGCTGCTGAGTTGAACGTTCGGTACTACTTCCAGCGCCTCGATGTCAACATCGGGCTGATAGAACCGGTTGAAGAGCACCAGCCCGTCAGCACCTGCATCGTCAAGACGCTTTGCCATGTTGGACATCGAGCTGAAGAACGGGCTCAGCTTGATCGCCACGGGAATCTTCACCGTGGATTTCACCGCTTTGAGTACGTCAATGTAGCGCTGCTCCACATCCACGCCCGACATCCGCGGATCCGCGGCGACGTAGTAGACGTTCAGCTCGATGGCATCGGCGCCGGCTTCTTCGAATTTCTTCGCGTACTGAATCCAGCCGCCTGTGGAGACGCCGTTGAGACTGGCGATCACCGGAATCGAGAGAGACTCCTTGGCCTTGGCCAGCTGCGACACATACTCCTCGGGGCCGAGGAAGTACTCGCTGGCTTCGGGCAGATAGGACAATGCCTCCGCGAAGCTCTCTGTCCCGCTTAGGAGATAGTGATCGAGTTCGGCCGCTTCGTGCTGAATCTGCTCTTCAAACACCGAGTGCATCACGACGGCCGCCGCACCAGCATCCTCCAGTCGCTTCATGCTATCTGCTGTACGCGTGAGCGGGCTGGCGGACGGAACCAGAGGGTTCTTCAGGTGCAGTCCGAGATATGAGGTTGAAAGATCCATTGTTCTGCGTTCCTGTTAATGTTCGCGTTCGATGTCAGTGCGTTCCGGCGGGCGTCGTGGCATCCCACTCCTTCGCCGCATCCTCAAACCACCGCCACCGCTTCTTTACATCGTTTTCCGCCAGCACCATCAGCCGCTTTGCTTCTTCGGGATTGCTCTTGGTGAGCATCTTGTACCGGGTCTCAAGATAGGCATAATCCTCGAACTTTATCTTCGGGGGTTTCGAATCCAGCTTCAACGGATTCTTCCCATCGAGGGCGAGCGCGGGGTTGTACCGGTACAGCGGCCAGTGACCGCTGTCCACAGCAGCCTTCTGGCTTACCATACCCTTCGCCATGTCAATACCGTGGGCGATGCAATGGCTGTAGGCGATGATGATTGCCGGACCATTGTAGGCATCTGCTTCAAGGAATGCGCGGATGGTTTGCAGATCGCTGTGTCCCATCGCCACCTGGGCCACGTACACATTGCCGTAGGTCATCGCAATGCGTCCGAGGTCCTTCTTGGCAAGCGGCTTACCGCCGGCGGCAAATTTCGCGACTGCAGCACGCGGTGTGGACTTCGACATCTGGCCGCCCGTGTTTGAATAGACTTCGGTATCGAGCACGAGGATGTTCACATTCTTCCCTGAGGCAAGGACGTGGTCGAGGCCGCCAAAGCCGATGTCATATGCCCAACCGTCTCCACCCATGATCCAGATGCTGCGCCTGACGAGGTTGTCCGCCAGCGAGAGCAGGTTCCGTGCATCCGGATCCTTCGACCCCGCGAGCTTCTGCTTCAAGACCACAACGCGGTTACGCTGCTCGTGAATACCGGCTTCGTCGGGTTGCTTGGCGTTCAGCAGACCGGTGACAAGGTCATCGCCAATTGTGGAGGCAAGTTTTTGCACCAGCTCGCGTGCCATCTCGGCATGCTTGTCGACAGTCAGCCGGATGCCGAGACCAAATTCTGCATTGTCTTCAAAGAGCGAATTGGCCCAGGCCGGTCCGCGACCGTCGTTGTTCACCGTCCATGGCGTCGTGGGAAGATTGCCACCGTAAATCGAGGAACATCCGGTGGCGTTCGCCACAATTGTGCGGTCGCCGAACAGCTGGCTTGCCAGCTTCACGTACGGCGTTTCGCCGCACCCGGAGCAGGCGCCGGAGAACTCGAANNGTGTCCACTTTCACCTGGCGACGATCGACTTCCGGAATCGCAAGGAAGAAGTCAAAGTTCGCACGTTCCGGTTCGCGCAACGCTCCCTGCGGGGCCATGTTGATGGCCTTCAGGCGCGTTTCGGTCTTGTTCTTTGCCGGACATACTTCAACGCAGAGCTCGCACCCGGTGCAATCTTCCGGCGCCACCTGCACGGTGTATTTCATCCCCTTGTATTCAGGTCCGCGGTAGTCGGTCGACTTGTATGTCGCGGGCGCGCCGACAAGGGACTTCGGATCGTACACTTTGGTCCTGATCGCGGCATGCGGGCAGACCATCGCGCACTTGTTGCACTGAATGCACGTGACGATGTCCCACACCGGAATGTCGAGACCGATATTCCGCTTTTCCCACTGCGAGGTGCCGAGCGGGAACGTGCCGTCCACCGGCATTGCGCTTACGGGAAGAGTGTCGCCGAACCCGGCGATCATCGGCGCGGTCACCTCTTGAACGAATTTCGGCGCCTTTGCAGAGACGACCGGCGGCATCACAATCTCGCTGGTGACCTTTGCGGGAACCTGCACTTCGTGCAGGTTGGCCAGCGTCTGATCCACAGCATGGAAATTCTGCTGGACAATCTCGTCACCCTTCTTGCCGTAGGTTTTCTTGATGGAATTCTTGATGGCATCAATAGCCTGCTGACGCGGCAGCACGCCGGAGATGGCGAAGAAGCAGGTCTGCATGATCGTGTTAACGCGCGCGCCCATCCCGGTATTGTTCGCGACCTTGTAGGCATCAATGATATAGAACTTGACCTTCTTGTTGATCAGCTGTTCCTGGGCAAGCTTCGGCAGATGATCCCATACCTCGTCAACACCGTAGATGCTGTTCAACAAAAACGTGCCACCCGGCAGACACGTCTTTAGCACATCATACTTCTCAAGGAAGAACCACTGATGGCATGCAACGAACTTCGCCTGGCTGATGAGATAGGTTGAGTGAATCGGGCGCGGCCCGAAACGCAGGTGCGACGTTGTCGTGGAACCCGACTTCTTGGAGTCGTACACAAAATAGCCTTGAGCCCAGAAGTCCGTGTCTTCACCGATAATCTTGATGGAGTTTTTGTTGGCGCCCACGGTGCCATCCGCACCCAGGCCGTAGAAGATTCCGCGGAACACATCGTCGCCTTCTGTGGAGAAAGCGGTGTCGTACTCGAGACTGTTGTTTGTGACATCGTCGACGATGCCGACCATGAAGTGGTTCTTCGGCTTGGGCTTCGAGAGTTCGTCGAACACCGACTTGACCATCGCCGGGGTGAATTCCTTGGAGGAAAGACCGTACCGCCCGCCCACAACGCGGGGCATGCTCTTCATCGGAGCGATGCCGTTCATGAGCGCTTCGTTGATGGCACTCACCACGTCAAGGTACATCGGCTCGGCGGGTGCACCCGGCTCTTTCGTCCGGTCCAGCACCGCGATCTGCTTTACGGTTGCAGGGAGGGATTCCACAAAATGTTTCACCGAGAAGGGGCGGTACAGATGGATTTTCAGGAGACCGACGTTCGCGCCTTTCGCATTCAAGTACTCGACGGCTTCCTGCGCTGCTTCCGCGCCGGAGCCCATCATAACAATCACACGCTCTGCAGTCGGCGACCCGACATACTGGAAGAGTTTATACTGACGGCCGACAACGGCCGCAAATTTGTCCATCGCCGTTTGCACGATATCAGGGCAGGCGGCATAAAAAGGGTTGCATGTTTCACGTCCCTGGAAGAAGACGTCGGGGTTCTGCGCAGAACCGCGCAACACCGGATGCTCGGGTGAAAGCGCACGGGAACGGTGCGCGCGGACCAGATCATCGCTGATCAGCGCGCGCATATCCTCGTCGGTCAGCTGCTCGATCTTCTGCACTTCATGAGAGGTGCGGAACCCGTCGAAGAAATGGATGAACGGCACGCGCGATTCCAGCGTCGCCGCCTGGGCAATCAATGCCATGTCCATCACTTCCTGCACGCTGTTCGACGCGAGCAGTGCCCAGCCGGTGCTCCGTGTGGCCATCACGTCGCTGTGGTCGCCGAANNGCGGCACCGCCTTCACTCTGCATTTCAGTCACTGAGGGGATGGTTCCCCACAGATTCTTTCTCCCCTGGGCTGACCATTCGTCCGCCCATTCCCCCATGTTGGATGATGGGGTGATGGGGTAGATGGCAATGACTTCGTTCAGCTTATGTGCAACATACGCTGCCGCTTCATTACCGTCGATCGTCACCATTTTACGTTTCATTGTTCTTCCTTAGAATACGGGATTAACAAGCGATTATGCAGTCCGAACATCCGAAGTGGTATCGCGAATTGCATGCCACAAATATACGCAAATCCAGAGAAATATTGAAGGGAGGGGGGAGAGAATTCCTAGAAGTGAGAATTTCCTACCCGGCAACGACACGCCACAACGCCGCCACTCCGAAGCACACCACGAATCCCATGCTCACAGGGATCGCTGTGGCCAATGCGGCCCATTTCACGCTGCCAGTTTCTTTGTAGATCGTATAAATGGTCGTGGAGCAGGGGTTGTGCAGCAAACTGAAGAGCATCAGATTGATGCCCGTGAGTGCAGTCCATCCGCCTGCATGAAGGATGGATGCTGTGGTCGTGGCCGAATCGGCGTCAAACATGACACCCGCCCCTGCACCAACTCCGGCGAGGGAAGAAGTCAAAACGGTCAACATGAGAACGGTGGGAACAACGATTTCATTCGCCGGAATTGCAATGATGTAGGCGAGAAGGATCACACCATTGAGACCGATCAGGAGGCCGAACGGGTTAGCCCAGTGAATGAAGTGTTCCGCCAGCGTAGTATCACCGATGTGCACATTCGCCACAAGCCAAATCACCAATCCCGCCGGAACAGCAAACACAATCGCTCGCCACAGGACATACAGAGTGCGATCGATTAACGATGTATAGAGCGTTTGCAGGATCCGCGGCGGTCTGTAGGGTGGCAGCTCGAGGCTGAATGCGGATGCTTCACCTTTCAACACCGTGCGGGATAGTCCCCACGAAACCATAAGACTCAGCACTACACCCAGGACAGCAACAGCCACAACTGCACCGGCCGAGACGATGCCGGCAAGATACGGCGGTGCGAGGGCACCGACAAAAATACCCGCAACCAGGATCTGTGTCGGCCACCGTCCGTTGCAGAGAGAGAAGTTGTTCGTGATGATTGCGATCAATCGTTCACGCGGACTGTCGATGATGCGTGCGGCAACAACGCCGGCCGCGTTGCATCCGAATCCCATCGTCATGGTGAGCGATTGTTTGCCATGGGCGCCTGCGTGCCGGTAGAGAGCATCCATGTTAAACGCCACCCGCGGCAGATAGCCAAAGTCCTCAAGCAGCGTGAAAATCGGGAAAAACACCGCCATGGGGGGGAGCATGACGCTGACGACCCATGCACCGGCAAGATAGCCACCGTCGATCAAGAACCCGGTGAGCCACCACGGGACACCAAACCCCGCAGCAAGCTGTTTAAGCCACGGGTGGAACGTGTCGATCAGAATGGATGCAAGAAACTTCGAAGGAATATTAGCGCCCACAATGGTGACCCAGAATACCACTGCCAGCACTAACAGCATCATGGGAAAACCAAGCCATCGACTTGTCACAACACGATCGATTGTTCGGTCGAGATCAAAGCGTTTCGTCACTCCACTGCGCGNNCCTCGGTCGGCGATCCGGACGGCATCCGCGTAGATGCCCTCCATCAGCGCATCGTGGTATTCCTCGCCGAGCTTCCAGCGAAGCGCGGTGGCTTCGGAGAGAAGGACATCCGGAGTCGTGCGTGTCGTGGTCATACGGGGACCTCTGCAGGCCGGGGCGTTGTGGGTGTATGGTTTCTCACCACCGTACCGAGTTCACCGGACTGCACGGCATCGATCATTCGCTGGTCGCCTTCGAGAAGACGCAACGCCACCCAGCGCGCATTCGGAAGATCCGGAAAGAGCCCACGCACACGCGCTGTGATTGCATCCAGTGCGTGCGCGACCTCACGCGATATCGTCTGTACGCGATGAGGCCTGCAGACAAATGCACCTGTGGCAACATCGTGGATATTCTTCAGCAGCAGATCGATTCCTTCGCGCTGCCGGGCAGCGGTGAGCACCACCGGAATCCCCAACTCCTTTGCCAGTATGCGGTCGTCTACAGTAATCTGATGGCGGCGTGCTTCATCGATCAGATTGACGCAGAGCACTGCACGATCGGTGATCTCCAGCACCTGAAGAACGAGATTCAGATTGCGTTCCAGACGTGTAGCATCCACGACAATAACCGTGACATCAGGACGGCCGAAGAGGATGAAGTCGCGGGCAACTTCTTCATCAACGCTTGTGGAAAGCAACGAGTATGTGCCGGGAAGATCGACGATCTTGAATCGCTTGTCGCCGTAAGCGAATCCGCCTTCTGCGCGCGTCACGGTCTTCCCCGGCCAGTTGCCTGTGTGTTGGCGAAGGCCTGTGAGCGCATTGAACACCGTACTCTTTCCGGTGTTGGGATTACCGGCAAGAGCGATCACGTAGTCAACGTTGGTCAGGTTGATCCCGAGTTTCGTAAGATGTCCGGCATTGAACGTCGGGCAGGTTTCACAGGCTTCGGTGGCAGCCTTGAGAGCCGGAGGTTGTTGAGAGCTCTGAGCTGTCATGAGGCGTGGTTCCCGTGCGTTTGTCCCTGTACGGATGAGATACCGCCGGTTCCCACAGGTCTCACGAAAATCTGTTCCGCCTGTTCACGCCGAAGGGCAACCAATGCGCCACGCACGCGGTATGCAATGGGATCACCGGAAAAACTTTCCATCTCCGCACTGATCGCCGTTCCCGGCACGATGCCGAGGTCCATCAAGCGCCGTCGTTGCTGTCCCCGGCATGCGCGGGAAATGCTTGCCACCTGAACCTCTTCACCGGGGCGAACAGCGGCGAGCGTCGCAAACGGGCCGCGCATGCGGCCTTCATCGGCGAGGAGTGCAACCGTAATTGTGCGGGCCAGGATCGGGGCGAGGACCACTTCTTCACCGTTGACATCAAGGCGCATTCGCTCGGCATTGGTCTCCAGTACCTGCAACTCCATACCCGGATAGAACCCGAGTGCGGAGATCCGGGAAAACACTTCGCGGGGTTCGTCTTCAATGTGCAGGACACCTGCGATTTCTCCCTGACCCAGCGACGTCAACGGCACACCATGTTGTTCAGGAACATCTCCACTTGCTGTCGGGATGGGATCTCCATGGGGATCGAACTGCGGATTGCCCAATTGCGCGGCAAGTTTGTCGGCATCCGCGGGTGTCATGCGATGTTCTTGCTGCTCCGCATGGAGGTGCCAATCTACGTCGCGGATGCTGGTCTCATCCGCAAGGTAGCGCTCCCAGAGCCTGTGGATGCGGATAACACGGAGGGCATAGGCACGTCCCTCGGGAGTTAGACGAAGGGAGGTTTGATCGGGACGCAACAGGCCCATGGCATCCAGGCGTACTGCGAGCCGGGCGGCGGTATCTGTCGACAACGAAAGTGACCCGGCAATGCTTTCGATGGTGCATGCGACACCACGGTAATCGCAGTCGAAGGCGTGTTTCAACGCGTCCTCAGCCGAGGAACGCGTCTTGTCGGCTTTCCCCTGCTTCCAGCGTGCGACCAAGCCGGAACGCGGAAGAAGAAGAGTAACCGCAAGCGCAAGCAAGCATACAATTGCCAGGATAGCTGAAATAGTCATACACATTTCACCTATACAATACAACACCGGAGAAACGAAGGGGTTCCGTGGAGTTGCCAGTTAATGATACGAGGATTGTAGCAGAAGTCCAAAGAGGCAGCTATCTGTCATCGCTTGAGGCGGCGAAGGAACCCGTCATTGCGAGCGCGCTCCTCAGTGCGAAGTAATCTGACGTTTAAGGGATTGCTTCGTCGTTGAGAAACACTCCACGCAATGACAGGACTCCACAATGACAGCACTCCGCTCTTTGGTCATACCTGAAGGATCTCCTTGCAGTTCGGTCGCGACAACATCTACGACCCGGCATGCCAGGCAGAGATCTTCCACTTGCCGTCGGGAGCCTTCACAAAGACCACCGTGTGATAACGCTCCGCCTTCCCTGCGGCCGGCCGTGTCTTGATCACCATGTAGGACATGTCACCGGCGTCACCGACAATCGAGTGCGACATTTCGACCTTAGAGTCACGACCTCCAATCAGCAAATCTCTCTTTGCCTTGTCGGAGAAGAGTGAAGAAAGGTATTCATATTTGTTTCCGACAACGGCATACGCATCGGCACTTATATGGCCCTTCACACTTTCCGCTGTATCACCGCGCAGCAGGTTGCGCACATCCTCCTCGAGTTGCAGCAGGTCTTCGTCTTTCGATTTGACCGAACCATCAGCCAGCTTGAATCTGAATGGTATGGTGACCTCCGCCTTGATGGGCTTGCCGTCCTTGGTGGCCGGCGAAAACTCCCACTGTTTGACCGCCTCGATGGCAGCTTCGACGAAGGCCGGATTTGTGGATGTGACTGCCTCCACCTTTTCCACGATCCCCTTCTCGTTGATGAATACCTTGAGCCAGACTTCTCCCTCAATGCCAGCCGCCTTCAAGATTGTCGGGTACCATGGGTTGACACGCTTCTTCACCTCCGGCTGATCCTGTGGTGCAGATGCCGAAGCTGCCGCATAATAGGGTTCCGCACACTGCTCCAACGCCAAAGGATCCTGAGCTGTGCCTGTTGCCGTCACCACCATGCACATGAGACAGAGGAATGTCATGTATTGCACAATTGCGGTTCGCATTGTTTACCTCCAATGTTATTGTCTGGGTTCGGGTGGTGCCGTGGCTGCATCGACAACCACCGTGGGCAGTTTTGTCACATATATCGACTGGGGCTCACGAAACAGAGAGCTTCCGGGGAGCAGAACGAACAGACTCACAGCGATTGCGCACAACACTAACGCGAGAACGGGAAGGCGCAGTGCCACACGTTGATTCCACCACTTGTGCGCCTGGAGAGGGACGGGAATGGCCACCGGTCGAGATTCAGATCCGGACGGAATGTTCTGTGCAATCCGGTTCATCGCACCATCCAGCGTTTGGAGTGCATGGTAAAACTCACGGCACACCCCGCACGTCGAAAGATGCAGAAAGACTCCCGCGGATTCGTCGGAAGGCAATTCTCCATCCCGCAATCTGCTGATCAACTGTTGATAGCCCGTGCAATCCATTTTTTCCTCCACCGGATATTTTTCTCTTACCGTACGTAGGGCGTCAACTGCTTCGCGAGTGCCTTGCGCGCTTTGAACAATCTCGATTCCACAGAACTGATCGAATCACCTGTTACCGCTGCAATTTCCGCATACGAAAGGCATTCATACTGCCGGAGAATCAAGACCTCACGATATTCCGCCTTCAACTTGCCAAGAATACGTTCCACCAGAGCGTGTGTTTCTTCATTCACGAGCTGCTCGTGAGGCGATTCCCCATCCCACACATCTTCAGCATCTTCGAGGGATGTCGTGATACCGCTTTTGCGTCGTTGATGGATATGCCGGAATGCCTCATTGCGCGCTATGGAGAACACCCAGTAATAGAAGAGCCGATGATCATCGAGTGTCGCAAGAGATTGATACGCCTTCAAGAATGTCGTCTGCATAACATCCTCCGCGGTCTCGCGGTTAGCCGTCAGGCGATAACAGAAGGCGAACACCCGTCGTTGATACCTCTCAAACAGCGCTGAAAACGCCGCCTTGTCACCCTTGCAGCTTCGCCCGACAAGCTCTGCATCTTCCGGGTAGGTCATGGCATCTCTGGAAGTCCTGCTCTCGTGAACTCTGCCTCTATAAGGTAGGATGCAACAAAGTGGAAAAACTTGCTGTGCGGCAAAAAGAAACTACCCCCCTAGCCCCCAGACCCCAGACCCGAAACCCGGGACCCTATCTTTTACTCCCCCAGACCCTGCTTTTCAATCATCGCATTTACTGTACCCACACTCCGCATTCACGCAAGACATACAGCCGTTCTCAATCTTGACCGAGCGGTCGCCGCACTTCGGGCAGATTTTGAATGGGTTTATACCATCATTGCCTCTGTGTGCTTCGACCTTCGCTGTCGCGGTGTTCACTGCTCGTGCAGTGGTCACGCCAATGTCATCGAAAAACTGTTCAATCACTTTGGCGATTTCTGCATAGAAGGAATGAATGTACTTCCCGTCTTTGAAATAGCCACCATTCGGATCATAGATACCGCGCAATTCTTCAAGGATGAACGTTGGATCTGTCGACTTCCGGAAGATCGCTGAAATGAGTCGCGTGAGCACAGCATACTCTGCCGCCCGCGTAAGATCTTTGCTGTTGATAAATATCTCGATCGGCCGATTGCGGCCGCTCTCCCGGACGTAGCCGAGAGTAACGAACACGCTGTTGTTCACAAAGCCGCTCCGCAACCGGTAGACGCGCGCTTCGGTAACGTCAGGCCGCGTGCTCACCAGGGTTTCTCCCGGTTCCTGCGCGGGGATGAGCGCTTTTTCGCGCTTGACTTCTTCGATTTCTGTCGGGGCTGCTGGTAGAACGATCATTGCCTATGCTCCTGATGAAGAAATGCACGGCTCTTTACCCGCACTCCCGGGGCGACCAAAAAAAATGCAGCCCGTCATTGCGAGCCTTCTATTGGCGAAGCAATCTCTCTCTTTCCCTAGACGAAGAACGAGATTGCTTCGTGGCGCCTAAGGCGCCACTCGCAATGACAGCACTCAGTTCCTGGTCACCCCCCGGAAGGGGACGACACTAATTCGGTCTGACAATTGTTGCGGCGGCTTCCGACGTTCCCTCCTGCGCCGATTCCTTCCGGCGTAACAGATGATATACCGTCGTCAATCGCCCGTCGGGCATCCGCACCACTTCGTCGCCGCCGACCTCCACATCACGGGCTTCTTCGTTCCCCTCGCTCTGCGGCAAGCGGAGGCGGAATCGCTTGTTCTTCGATTCCTGAAATGGCGTGCTCTTCCCTTCCACGCTCAGGATCGGATACCGGCTGCCATCGCGGTAGACGGTAATGCCCTTCAGCCCGTTCTTCCACGCCTGCAGATAGATACGCGAGATTACTTCGGGTTCGATGTCTTCCGGCAGGTTCACCGTGGAAGAGATTGAATGGTCGACGTAGCGCTGGCATGTTCCTTGGATCTTCACGCGTATGTCGGGTGCAATGACATGTGCAGTACGGTGGAAATGCGCGGGCAGCAGTTCTTCGAGAGAGCGATGCTGCGCTTCCTCTGTGAGTCCTTTCATATCGAGGTAGGCCTGCACGGTGCTGTGGAAGACCCGGAACTTCTGGTTACCGAACGATTCCGAACGACGCGTGTAGAAAATGGCAAAGATCGGTTCGACGCCTCCCGAAACGCCGATGTAGTTCTTTCCTTTGTGTTCGAAACCCAGCACGATATTTGAGATACTTCCTGTAGGCGCGATGGAGAGCACCGCAATATTCCGGATGCCGTGCGTTTTGATGAGGGCGCGGGTTTCGTCACTCAGCGCCTCCTGGAAAAACGGGCAGCGCGAGTAGTTCTCATATGAGTAGATGGGGGAAGCGCCTTTTTCCCCTGCCAGCCGCGCGGAGGACTGGTATGCCGCATTGGCCATCACCTCCATTGCCCGTTCCAGCATCGCCACGCCTTCATCGGAGTCGTACGCCATGCCGAGCTGGTTGAGCATATCGGCAATGCCCATCACCCCGAGACCGAGCCGGCGCGTTTCCGCGGCGGCGCGCCGTTGCTTCTCAAGCGGATTGAGCAGGGTATTCCACTCCACGACATTGTCAAGAAATCGAACGGCCTGCTGCGTCACATCCCACAATGCCTCCCATTCCACGCGGGCCTGGCCCGTATAGCCATCGGTGACAAACCGGCTCAGGTTGATCGAGCCGAGGTTGCATGCACCACCGTCTTCCAGCGGCACTTCGGCGCAGGGATTGGTGCAGGAGATCGGACGTCCCACATAATTCGACGGGCTGTATTTGCTCATTGCCGTCCAGAGAATCAACCCCGGTTCCGCCGTATGGTAATTCCCCTCGATAAATGCATCCCAGACTTCCCGCGCCTTCACCAGTCGCCGGATGTCGCCGGTCTGCTCTGATGCATAATAGAGAAGGAAGTCCCCCGCCCGACGCACGGCAAGATCATAGCGTTGCTGCGGCAACTCCACAACGACATCTCCGAAGACATCCCGTTGCGCAGGGTCGGCAAGAGTTTCTTCGAAAACAGCAGTCCCTCCCTGCTTTTCCAGCCAGCGGTTGAGGGTCTCAAAGCCGTTGAAATCGCCGGCAAATTCATAGGTGCCAACATCCTTTGCCGGGATGCCGTAGGAATAGTGGTTCTCTGCACTCTGTTTGGCGGACCGGATCGTGGGACGGGCGAATTTGCGGTAGACCAGCAGTGTTGAAGGTCCATAGCGTGTCTGCTCGTCCACCGCCTGCATGAACTCGTCGGTTACCTTGATGCTGATATTGCCAAACCGCACCTGCGTGTTCTCGCGTACCTGCCGCTCGACCTCTTTGAGTTGTGCATCGTCAAACACTCCCGACCACTGGCACTGTTCGGCAATCTGTTTTGTCACCCAGTTGGAGACTTTCTTCACACGGATGAAGTCCAGGATGTCCGGATGTTTCACGTCGATCGTAAGCATGAGTGCACCCCGGCGTCCGCTCTGCCCGATCAGTCCTGTGGTCATCGAGAAGAGCTCCATGAACGACACCGCACCGGTGGATTTGTCGGCAGCATTGTGCACCACGGAGTCCCGCGGGCGAAGGCTGCTGATGTCCACACCGATGCCGCCGCCGTAGGAATACGTGCGTGCGCACTCGTATGCGGCATTGTAGATCGATTCGATGTTGTCTTCCTGAATCTTCGTGACAAAGCAATTGGCCAGAGTTTTCAAACGGTAGAGATCACCCGCACCGGCCAGAACGCGGCCACCCGGTATGAAACGCCCGTCGAACAACATCCGATAGAATCTTTCCGCCCATTGGGTGCGGCGGGCATCATCCGCCTCGTTCGAGGCAAGGAACGAGGCCAGGCGAACAAAGACGTCTTCGGGTCGCTGTTCTACCACCTCACCCTCGACATCCTTGACATAGTACTTTTTTCGATAGATGTTCGTGGCGAGTTCGTTCCCGCCAAGATAGTCGGTGTGACTCGGGAGCTCGCCGCGTTCAACCTTGCCGGCGAGATCGGCGTAGAGGCGCTCGTACGTTGCTGCACGCTCTTCACCAATCCGCTGAACGGTTTTGCCTTTCTTCGCAAACATCTCTCGCAACACCATTGCGGATCTCCTTCGATAGCTTCCAGTGGAACAATACGGTGGGAACTGCAGTACGCACTGCCAGGTGCATATTCATACGAAAAACAAACCGCAACTTCAACACAAAGAGGATTCTCGAGTCTCAACAGGAGTGAGCGAACTTTTGTTCCTGCGAGATGCTCTCATGGAACAGGAAACCTACTTGCGGTGATCTGGTTCCGGCGTGAACACAGAGTCGGAAAGGCCGGTATTCACCCGGTAATCGGAATAGCTCACGGTGACCTTCCCGCTGCGCGTATTGCCTCGTGGCATCGTGGGAAGACCACGGGCGAAGGGATTCGTGTTTGGTGGTGCCGCGGGGCCATCCTTCTCCGGTGCAGAGAATGAAACGACCAGTTTCGAGGGCAACCAGAAGCGACCGATCTGCTGGTAAGTAAACGATACCTCCGCTGCACGGCCGTCGGATTGGGGGATAAGAAGACGTTCGGGGGTCCATCGGTTCCCATCAACCCACATGAACATCCGGCGTATGACCGCCTTCTCATCACGCGGGTGGAGTACCAATCGATACATAGTCACCCCCTCCACCGTTTCCCGGGCAACGCTATCCACTGCATAACGCTGTGTCAATTGACCGAACTGCAGGCCCATCCCTTCGCGCGGCAGAAAGACAAACCCCTTCGTATCGAAATGGACCTTCTCCGGCTGTTTGAAGTACATTGTCGCATGCATCGGCGCTACTTTCATCCGATCGATGTCTGCAACAATGTCCAGCGTTACCGTATAGTCCTTCACGTCATGAAAGTTCTGCTCCGCTTTCCACAGAATCTCCTCGCCCGTGGGCTTCTGACCGTATGCCGGGTGGAACACCACCAGCAGAGCTATGACGAGCGCTGTTCTCATGCCTGTGCGGCTGTTTCGACGCGGCCGACCACCATGTTGTATATCGCCATGAGGATTGCGGCACCGACGCCAATGCCGATAAGCGCGAACCAGACCATCTCCGGTTTGCCCGCCGCCTTGGACGTCTGGTAGAGCCAGCCACCAATAGGATCACCGACAAAACGGGCAATGGCGATCGGAAGAAACGCATACCCCTGGAACAGTCCCTGCTGCCCCGGAGGGGCAATCGTGGATATGTACTCGTAGTATCTTGGAGCTTGAATCATCTCGCCAATCGAAAACGCCACAATCCCGGCGGCGATTGTGGGAATACTTGGTGAAATGCCGATGATCACCCAAATCAGACTTGATACGACGAAACCCGTCAGGATCGCGGTTCGCACCGGGAGGTTCTTCGTCAACCAGTTGACCGGAATCTGGAAAAGGATGATCGCCCCGGCACCGGCCCAGGATTGAATGATTTCGTATGGGGCTTCCTTGTTGATATAGTCGGTGACATAGTACGGGATGATGATGAACTCCTGCCAGAAGATGATCCAGTAGAGGGAATAGATCAGCAGGAACACCATGAACTTGAAGTTCAACAGCACCGTCACCAGATTTGTGAGTTTCTTTCCCATCGACTCGGAACTGCCGGGAGCCGTCGTCTGCACTTCTTTGTAGAGAAGAAGGTTGATGATGAGCATCGCGAGACAGCTTGCGGTGGACACCATATAGACGAATTCATTGCCGAATTTGTCGCGCACGAGGTAGGCGATAGTCGGACCCAGCAACGCGCCCACGTTCACGAGCCAGTAGTAGATGGCAAATCCGAGGGATTTCGTCTTCTCCGTGGTGGTCACTGCTACGGTTCCGAGAACCGAGGGCTTGATGAACGATCCGCCGATGGCGGTGAGCACGAGGAATGCCAGCAGCAACCAGTACAACGAGAAGTTGCCGTAGAATCCGGCAAAGGCACTCATCCCGAGCGAGCCGATAAGAAAATACCCGAGAGCAAGAACAGAAAATGCAATATTGAAGGCACGCCGAAATCCCCATTTGTCTGCGAGCGTCCCGCCGAGGATCGGCAACAGATAGAGCAGGCCTCCAAACACACCGGAGAGTTGCCCTGCCTCCGCCTCCGTGAACCCCAGCTTGTTCCGGAGGTAGATCATGAACACTATCTGTTGGCCGTAGTAGGCAAGACGTTCGAACAGCTCCATCCCGTTTGCAACCCAGAATGTGGGATGGAAGCCGGTGCGGATATCGGAGAAGCGGAGTTGCGGGGTTATCACATCTTCACCAGTTCCTGCTGCACTTCTCCTGTCACCTCGGGCACACCATCGTGACGGATGAAGACATTCACCTCGGTGCGCGCGGCCATTGAGCCCTCAAGATAAATGCCCGGCTCAATGGAAAAACAGCATCCGTTCATAAGGAGCCGGTCGTCGCGCGTCTCAAGGTTGTCGATATTGCCGCCGTTGCCATGAGTTTCTTCACCGATGGAGTGACCCGTGCGGTGCACGAAGTACTTGCCGTAGCCGGCTTTCTTGATGACGTTCCGTGCGGCATCGTCGAGTTGCCATCCGTAGCACGCCTGCTTCCTGGCAAATTTCTCCTTCACAAGCGCTATTGCTGCGTCGCGGGCCTTCACCACGACTTCAAAGATTTCCTGATACTTCGCCGGCGGGGTGTCGCCAATATACCCGACCCAGGTGATGTCATAGTAGATCGCTCCGGGGGCATTTTTCTTGGCCCAGAGATCAATCAGCACAGCATCGCCTATTTTGAACGGACGGTTGTTTTCAGGGGTAGATTCAAAATGCGGATCGGCGGGATGTTCGTTCGACCCGACGATCGGCGCATCCGCGGTTGTCAGGCCTTCCTGCGTGAAACGGTTCATGATGAACCGGGTGATCTCCAGTTCCGACACACCGTTGCCTGTGCGCACCCCTTCACCGATCCTGGCAAAGGCCTCTGCGCGAATACGGTCGACGAGCGCCGCAGCTTCGCGGTGCGTCGCGTAGCCCTGTTCATCGATCACGGCTTCAAAGAGCTGCACAAGATCTGCGGAGGACACCACCTTGTGGCCAAAGCTGCGTATAAGCTCGATTGTCCCGGCATCAACGAGTGAAACCGCAGGGATGTTGTTCTTGGGAGAGTACTGCATCGCAATACTCTTCTTCGCCCCGAGCATTTTTTTCAACGATGCATGGAGCTGTTCCCACGCCAGATAGACCTGCATCGATCCGGGCAACGCGTCGAGTTTCCCTTTCTCGACGCTGTGGACAAGCTTCTTCGGTTCACCGCGGGCCGGAATATAATAGAACCACCGCCGTGTGGTCATGCGCTCCATGCTGAGTCCGAGAACCCGGTAGGCGAGGTGATCACGATGATGGAAGTCACAGAACAGCCAGCCGCCAATGTTCCGCTCACGCAGAGCAGCTTGAATACGCTGGAGATCCATGGGGAAATCCTCAGGGTAGTGAATGTCGAAGGGTCAACTCAGGATATCTTTCCGCAGAAAAATATACCAAGTGACGGCGTAAAAACCAATGCTGAACGCACCGAGAATATACACCGAATGCAGTACTTCATTCCAGGGGATGGGATCCTCAAACATTTTCTGCCAGAGGTCAAGGTAGGAGGTGAAGAGGTACGGTTTGATGGCCGTGAACAGATCGGCAGGCACATTGGAAACAATATAGAACACAATGATGACCGCCATCGTGCCGATCAACGGACCGATACCGTTTTCGACCAATGACGAGAAGAGGAATGCCAGTGACGCGACTGTCCACATTCCCCACGTTGCAAGGGCAAACGCCACGCCAATACGCCACAATGCTTCACTCTCCGCAACCACGACAAACGTACGCCCGAAGATCAGGAGGTCGCCCGTGCCAAAGAGCACAACACCCAGCCCAACGGTCAGCACCGCCATGAAGGCGACGAGGGCCAACGCGTACAGCAGCGTCGTTGCATATTTTGCCAGGAGGATGCGGCTGCGCGACGCCGGTCGTGTGAGCAATAGACGGAATGTCCCCGCGGTCGCCTCACCGGCAAGTTGGTCACCGGCACCGAGAGTCACCAGAAAGGGAACATGAATCCAGAGGGCGTTCATGATCATCTGCGTCACGAAATACCCGTTGACGATGTTGCCAAGGAGGAGGAAATCCTGGGATAGGCCACGCATCATGCCCCGCTCCATGTTCGTTCCCTGAAGCTTTAGAGCGATTTCCACCAACGGCACCACTGCGGCGATGGCAAGGAAGGAAATGTAGGAGCGCCATTTAAACGACGTCTTGAGAATCTCATTGCCGAGAATGGTCTTCATTTATCGCTCGCACCCTCGGTGATGGAGAGGAAGAACTCTTCCAGCGATCGTTTCGGCACCAGCGCATGGACAGGAATGTTCGCCTGGACGAGGAGGCGGTTCATATCGGCGACGCGCTCACGCGGCATGGAACACTCGATCATCGAGCCAACCACGTGTGCGGACGTCGCGAGCCCGGAGGAAGCGATGACTGCGAGTGCGTTGTCCACCATCGGTGTTTCAATGCGCACGATATTCTCGCCCGATGCCAGCAATTCTGTCACCCGTCCTTGAACGACGAGCCTGCCCTGGTTGATGATCGCCATGCTTGTCGCCGTCTGCTCGATCTCGCTCAGCAGGTGTGATGAAAGAAAGATGGTCATCCGGCCCTCACGCGAGAGCCTTTGGATGAGTTCACGGACTTCCTTAATTCCCTGCGGATCCAGCCCGGACGTCGGCTCATCGAGAATGATCAACTCCGGTGAACCGAGCAACGCCTGTGCTATGCCAAGCCTTTGCTTCATCCCGTGCGAGTATGTTTTGACCTTGTCGTGTGCACGCGTGGAGAGGCCTACGGTTTCGAGCACGGGATTGATGTCGGATGCGGAATTGTCGCCGCGCAGGCTTGCGATGATTTCAAGATTTCGCCGTGCGCTGAGATACAGATAGAAATCCGGCCGCTCCACGAGACCGCCAATTCTCCGGAGCCCGGCCCTCCTACGCCGCGTCAGCGGATTGCCGAAGAGTTCCACCCGCCCTTCGGTCGGGCGAATGAGAGACAGAAGCATCCGGATGGTCGTACTTTTTCCAGCTCCGTTGGGGCCCAGGAAGCCAAACACCTCACCGCGCCGGACGTTCAGGTCGAGATTTCTCACCGCCCATCGACGACGGTAACGCTTGGCAAGCCCATATGTCCGCAGAACTATGGTGTCATCCATCGGGTGTGTTGGAGCTGTGGGTAGACAGCTTGACTCTGGCAATCGGTTTGGCTACTTTTCAACGCAATCCATGGCCTCTGTTCCCACTATCGGTCTTGACATGAACACGCGACGTGCCGCAAAGACCAAAACCAAAACCAAGGCCAAGGCCAAAGCCAAGACTCCACGCCGCCGTACCACACGGCGGACCGCTTCTGCATCGCATTCCTTCGTCGATATTCTTCAGCGGAATATCCTGTTCCGCGAGGTGGAACCTGCCGTTGTGCGCCGTTGCCGCAGCCGGTTCACCGAGCGTCATTACGACTCCGGCGATCTCATTTTTGATGAATACTCAAAAGGGCGGGACCTCTTCCTTCTTGCCACTGGCAGGGTACGCATAAAGAAATATACGAAATTCGGCGTAGAATCGTTGCTTGCCGTCCTTCATCCCGGCGATTTTTTTGGTGAAATGTCGCTGATTGACGGGCTGCCCCGGTCCGCCCGGGCGGAAGCCGTGGACGATTGTGATGTACTCATTCTTAGTGCGAACAATTATCGCGACCTGGCCCACGATCAACATCAAATTGCCTTCAACCTGCTCAACAACCTTGCCCTCCGCCTCCGGTCGATGGATCAGAATTTCGTTATGGAACTGGGCCGCAACATCCTGGCCTCACGGAACAGGATGGACCGCCTGAACATGCTCATCGAGGCGAGCAAGATTGTGAATTCAGCACTCGATCTGGGAACCGTCCTGGCGCTGATTCTTGATGTGGCTACTCGATCGATCGCAGCAGACCGCGGCACTGTGTACCTGGTTGATCAGAAAGGGGATGAACTCTGGTCGCTTGTCGCCCAGGGCGATGGCATGGTGGAAATTCGTTTGCCTCTTGGCAAGGGGCTCGCAGGATACGTCGCTCGAACGGGTGAGACGGTGAATATTACCGATGCGTATCGCGATCCGCGATTCAACCCCGAGATTGACCTCAGGAGCGGATACACCACCCACACCGTGCTCTGCATGCCCATGCGCAATCGTGAGGGAAATATCGTCGGTGTGTTCCAGCTTCTTAACAAGCGCACGGGGCAATTCGGACCCGAGGATGAGTCGTTCATCGATGCCCTTTCCGTGCATGCCGCGATTGCCGTCGAGAACGCGCGCCTTGCGCAGCAAATGGTGAACAACGAGCGCATGAGTGCCGTGGGACGCATGGCTGCCACTATCCTCCATGACATCAAGAATCCGATGGCAACGATGCGGCTGTACGCAGGCTTGATCAAACAGAAGTCCGACTCTCCCGACGCATCACGTATGGCCGACGAGATGATTCACCAGGTGGATCGCCTTTCGTCAATGGTACAGGAAATTCTGGAGTTCAGCCGGGGAACTTCCACAACCATTCTCTCCGACACCAGTCTCCCGGCGGCAATGGAGCAGGTTCTTCCTTTCCTTGAGACTGATCTTGCGGCGCGAAAAATCACCCTCGTCCGCGCCTATGGCTATGACGGTGTTGCACTCCTCGATGCGGGAAAATTCGCCCGGGTTCTTACGAACCTTGTAAGCAACGCCGCCGACGTCATGCCCGAAGGGGGAACAGTCACCATTCGCACTTCCCGGAGCGACGACAGAGTTGCCATTGAAGTATCTGACACGGGACCCGGTATTCCGGAAGAGATCCGCCAGCGTCTTTTTGAGCCATTCTTCACTCACGGAAAGAAGCACGGCACCGGTCTCGGCCTTTCCATCGTAAAAAAGATCATCGAGGATCACCGCGGCACTATTGAAGTGTTGACCACCCCGGGTCAGGGCTCAACGTTTCGCCTCTTGTTGCCCCCCCCTTCTTCGGCCGGGTCCTGAAAGTGTATTGGAAGTCACTATTGCGCAACCGGGCATATGGCGAAATTGGCAGACGCGCTAGACTTAGGATCTAGTGGAGCAATCCGTGAGGGTTCAAATCCCCCTATGCCCACGATGTTTTAGCCACTTCTTCGGGATTGATGTGCGTCCTGTAACAGATTTGTGGCTCGTCCACAACTGCGCACTTTGACCTTTAAAAAATACTCTAATGGGTTCATCCACAAGGGATTGCAGTAAAGCAAAATTTGCACAGTCGCCCATCATTGGCTATATTTGATATCATCCCTTTGGGCTTCCGCAAGGGATCTCATTGGCCCCCCGTTTTCCCCTGGAAAGCGGGGGTTTTTTTTCGCCTGGATCGGAGCACGCCATGCCCAAAATAACCGCTTTGGTCGATGGGTTCAATCTCTACCACTCTCTTCAAGAAACTCCCGCCTACCACAAGTACAAATGGCTCGATATTCACAAACTCCTGACCACATATTTCCCGGTGGGTATAGAGAAGATATTCTACTTCACCTCTCCAACGCCGTGGGATCTTGACAAGGTGGCTCGGCACAAGGTATTCATCAGGGCATTGGAATCAACCGGAATCGAGGCCGTGTACGGGAAATTCAAAGACAGAGACCGCAGATGTCCTCATTGCAAAACAAACTACCGATCACGGGAAGAAAAGCAGACCGACGTCAGCATCGCCCTTACCTTGTTCCGATTGGCCTACCAGGGAGAATTCGACACGGCGGTCCTGGTAACTGGCGATAGTGATCAGCTGCCATCATTCAAAGAGGTTCACAAGTGCTTTCCGGGACTGCATCTCGGCGTAGTTCTGCCCATCGGACGTGAGGCGGCCGAGCTGAAGACTGAATCGGACTTCTACATCAGGATCAAAGAACGCATCCTTGCGAAGTGTCTTTTCCCTCCACGCATCACGCTTTCCGACGGCACTATCCTCAAATGCCCAAAGGAATGGTTGTAGTTGACCTTCATCCAGCAGTGGTTCGGACACTCGGACCGGAGCGTCACCGAAGACTTCTACGCGGGGATCCCGGATGACACACCCCCCAACTCGCAAACCTCTCGCAATTAATCCCAAAATTCTGTAATATTCCTGTAACAACTTTGTCGTCAGCACCCATCCGGAGGCGGTCGCAGACACACAAAAGGGTGCCAAAAAGGGCAATTCAGGCTGTAATAGACGCCTCTGAAGAGACTTAACGACACAACTATCATACAAGGAATTATCTGGTGCAGGTAACCATCACATCACAATCCGACGTCCAGCAGGAAGTGGAAATCCAGCTTTCGCACGAAGATCTCCAACCGTCGTTTGACAAAGCATTCGCCAAGTACCGCGCCAAGGCGGAATTGAAGGGCTTCCGCAAAGGCAAAGCTCCCATGGAAATGATCAGGAAATTGTATGGCGACGCGATCGAGCACGAATCTCTTGATGAGATCGCCAACGATGCCTTTCATAAAGCCATGGAAGAGAGGAAGATCCACCCGTTGGGAACACCATCAATGACCGACGTGGATTTCAAACGCGGCGAGCACTTCCGCTTCAAAATTAAATATGAAGTCAAGCCCACCGTCGAGCTGAAGGCCTACAAAGGTATCGCGGTGGAGCGGCCCGTGCACCCGATCACCGATGCGGAAGTAGAAGATGAGCTTCTGCAACTCCGGAAAGTCCACAGCACAATGACCCCGGCGGAGATCGCCGCGGACGATGAACACATCGTTACTGCAGACGTCCAGGAACTGGACGACGCGGGCATTCCTCTTATCGGCAAGAAGTCCGCAGGCGTGCGTTTCTATCTCGCCGACACCTCTCTTGCGCCGGAAATCAAGGGTGCGTTGCGAAATATCAAGGTGAACGAAGAGGCAAGAGCGCGGTATTCGACACGGCGCGACGACCACGAACACCCTCTGCATATCGCCGTCACGGCAAAGAAAATCGAGAGAGTCGAACTTCCACCCTATGACGAAGCGTTAGTAAAGAAGGTCACCGGGGACAAGGTAACGTCGCCTGAAGAATTCCGTACCTCCATCCGCACCGATCTGGAGCGATATTGGGCGGAACGAACGGAGGCCAAGGTGGCCGACGATATCGCATCGGAGATCGTTCGTCAGCACGACTTCAACGTGCCGGATTCGCTCGTGGAAGGCATTCTGGATTCCTATGTCGACGAGCTGCGTAGCCGTGCGCGCGACCGGCAGGTGCCGAAGGGCTTTGATGAGAAGAAGTTTCGCGAGGAACGACGCGTGTATGCCGTCTGGCAAGCCAAGTGGATGCTTCTCAAGGAACGCATCGCCGAAGAAGAAAAGATTGAAGTGACGGATGCGGACCTGGAACAGGTGGCTGCGGAAGAAGCTGCCCGCAGTGGCTTGACCACGGAGAAGCTGCTTCCACACGTGAAGACCTCCGAAGCGATCCGCGACCGCCTGCTGACAAACAAGATTGCGTCGTTCCTCAAAGAGCACGCACGCATCACCGACAAAGTTGTGACAGAACCGCAGCATTGATGAACAAGGAGAGCCCAATGCACTACCCGGATATCCGTGCCCAACTCGTACCGATGGTCGTCGAGCAGACCGGTCGGGGTGAGCGCGCGTACGACATTTTCTCGCGACTGCTGAAAGAACGGATCGTTTTTATCGGCACGGCCATTGATGACACGATCGCAAGCCTGGTCATCGCGCAACTGCTCTTTCTTGAATCGGAAGATCCCGAGAAGGACATTAATATCTATGTCAACAGCCCGGGCGGCAGCGTCACTTCGGGGCTGGCCATTTACGATACGATGCAGTATATCCGCCCCGATGTGTCCACCATTTGCATCGGTCTTGCCGCAAGCATGGGTGCAGTACTGCTTGCCGGTGGCACCAAGGGCAAACGTTCAGCCCTTCCCAATTCACGCATCATGATTCATCAACCCTGGGGTGGTACGCAGGGAACGGCTTCCGACATCAGCATACAGGCCGAAGAGATTCTGCGGACAAAGCGTCGCCTCAATGAAATCCTCGCCCACCACTGCGGCCAGCCGCTTGAGGTCATTGAGAGGGACACCGACCGCGACCGGTACATGTCCTCTGAAGATGCCAAAGCCTATGGTCTGATCGACAACGTCTACGTCAAGAAGGAGCGCGAAGCGAAAAAGTAACGCTTCGCATACGAACCCATGACCCAGCGCACACGGAACGGCGACAAGATCCACTGTACCTTCTGCGGCCGCACCCCCGAAGAGGTGCAGAGCATCATCGCAGGCCCTGATGTGTACATCTGTGACATCTGCGTTGCCAGCTCGGTTGACATCATCCGCAACAACCTTGCGGCGTTTACCGCAAAACGGGGACCCCGTGCGAGCCTCATCCCGACCCAGATCAAAGCTGCGCTGGATGATTACGTGATCGGACAGGATCATGCAAAGCGTGCGCTAGCCGTGGCCGTGTACAATCATTACAAGCGCATCGACTCCCGGGACCACTTGTTCGAGCTGGATGAAGTCGAAATCGAAAAGACCAATATCCTGCTGATCGGTCCGACCGGTACCGGCAAGACTCTCCTTGCCCAAACCCTGGCCAGGATACTCGACCTCCCCTTTGCCATTGCCGATGCGACAACGCTTACGGAAGCCGGGTATGTGGGCGACGACGTGGAGACAATCCTTGTGCATCTGCTTCAAAACGCCGAGTATAACGTTGAGAAGGCCGAACGCGGGATTGTCTATATCGACGAGATCGACAAGATCGCCCGCAAGAGCGAAAGTGCTTCAATTACCCGCGACGTTTCCGGCGAAGGAGTGCAACAGGCGCTGTTGAAGATTCTCGAGGGTACCGTGGCCGGTGTCCCACCCAAAGGCGGACGCAAGCACCCCGAGCAGAGCCTGATTAACATCAACACCCGGAATATTCTTTTCATTTGCGGTGGAGCGTTCGAGGGACTTGACAAGATCATCGCACGTCGCGTCAATCGCAATCCAATGGGATTCGGAGCGGAAATCCACGGGAACAAGGATGCTCTCACCGACGAGTATCTGCAAATGGTGCAACCTGAAGACCTGATCAAATTCGGCATGATACCAGAATTCGTCGGACGGCTCCCGTTGATCAGCGCCTTGCGGTCCCTGAGCGAAGAAGCCTTGCTCAACATCCTCACCGGCCCGAAGAACGCCATCGTCAAACAGTACCAGCGGCTGTTCCGCATGGAAGGCGTCGAGCTGACGTTTGACGACGCCGCACTGAAGGCGGTCGTTCAGAAAGCGCAGGAACGGGGCACCGGAGCGCGTGCTCTGCGGTCAATCCTCGAAGAGGTCATGACCGAGATCATGTACTCGCTGCCCGACAAGCGCGGCGTGACAACGTGCACCATGACACGCGACGTGATCCAGCGGAAGAAGGAACCGGTGTATAAGTACGAGGAACGAAAGCAGTCAGCGTAACATGAGATTGCTACGCCCCTCTAGAATAAATCCCTCGCGCTTGCCTGCTTTGTCACCTTTACGTCCTGCAGTTGCGGCGCTTTCAAACGTATTTCCAGCCGGAAGTTCCTGTAGTATCCTGTCGGCACCCACGAGAAGTTCATTTCCCAGCAATGCAGATCTCTGTACACGGTGATTTGCGGCGCGGCAAGTTCATTGTTGATCAGATCATAATTCGCGCTCGCCGAAAATTTCCAGTTCTCGGTGAGATTGAATCCCAGGGATGCGGACAAACCCGAACTGCGGAAGATCACCGAGGGATCGCCGGGACGATTCTGGCTGAAGTTCCAGTTGAGATCCAGGTTCCAGGGAATGCTGAAGTCGGGAGTCTCCTGGTCGTACAATCCTTTGTACCCGCTCTGCTCCTTTTCCCGCAATGAGTCTTCAGCACTCTGAATAGGTCCTGCAGTCGTCTTCTGTTTTTCCCCGCTGAACCGCGTCCCGATGCTGATGTTGAACCCGGTCATATCGCCAAACCGTCCCTCGCTCAGAAGAAACTTGTTTACGCGTCGACCGGATCCCGGATGCGCCGGGTCGGGCACGAATTTGTACAGGTTGTACCTGGCACTCCCACCAATGTTCAGGTACTGCCCTATGTTCGTCCGGAAGCCCACGCCGACTTCGTCAAACTTCAAACTGTCGCGGGCAAAGTTGTATGAGGTGGAAAGATCGAGATTCAGGAGTTGAAACTTGTTTTCCTTGTCGGATGTGTCATTGGCGGCGGTCTTCATTTCGAAGACGTTGCCGATGCGCAGACCGATGGCCTGCTGTTCTTCGCCCGGAGCCCCACCGAACACCTCGCGTTCATACAGGCTGTACTTCTGCAGCGCTCCTGTCGCGTCGTAGTACCTGCCATAGTAGCCGTAGACGTCCTTTGAAAAGTCGGGTTGGTAGGTATAGGAAATGCTCGGGACGATCTGGTGCCGGATGCCTTTGATACCGAGTATGCCGGGTTGGAAGATGCCGTACATCTTCGTGCTTGCCGAAACACCCATGTCATAGTATCGTACCGCTTTGATCGCTTTCACATCGTTCGTAACAAGCGTGCTGTCTATCGGATTGAACGTGCGATCGATCTGCTTGTCGTACCATTTTTCCGTGTAGTTGAAGAATGGTGCGACGGTGACGTAGCCCACCTTCGGAGTGGCATTCGCGGTGATCGTGTGCTGCACCCCGCGACGTTCGTCAATCTGTGTGTGTGTCACCCAGTTGGTGGTCGTGCGTGTATTCAAAAACTGTGCGTCATAGGACACGCCGATCAATTCATACCACCGCAGCTGCCCGCTTGCCTCACTGCTTTTGCCCGAACGGAAAGGATAGCTTTGACTGTGATTGAAGCTGAAGCTCGGAAGGATTTCGCTGAGTTCGACGGCTCCGGAATCGGGTTTTAGATTCTGGTCTCGCCGGAGGTTTAACGTCATACTGTTGGGCGTTCCCTCCCAGTACTTGGTGAGTGTCGCGTTGCTGATCACGTTCTGGCGCAGGAGATCGTTGAGCGAATTGCTCGTCTGTTGATAGTACGATCCGCTCGTGAACGTGAAATCCACAACCAGCCGGGTGGTCGGATTGAATTCCTGGTTGTGTCCGAAATGGATATTGAAGACGCTCTGCTTGGTGTAGTCGGGATCCGTCGTCTCTCCTGTCACCACCCGGCCATACGATCCACTGAGAGATCCGTTGAAAAGGTAACGCAGCCCGTACCGGTAGTCGGAATAGACTGTATAGCTTCCTAACGAATAGCCATCCGCCCGGACGTTCCAGTCCATGTAGTCGCTCATTGCCCAGTAGTATCCGAGGTGGAGCAGATAGCGACCGCGCGCACTCTCGCCATACGCAGGCGCAATAAGTCCTGACCGGCGTCCCCGTTCCGACGGGAAGACGCCGAACGGGAGCGCGAAGACAGGAACGTCGGCAATATAGAGATAGATCGGCCGGGCAACGATCTTATCGCGGACAATCACCTTCATCATAGGGCTGCCGAAATAGTAGTGCGGGTGCTCCAGGTCGCAGGTGGTGAATTTCCCGTCGCGCACATATAGCACATCGGTTTCGACCTTCTTGATGGCGCTGCCGTAGTATAACCCTTTCTCAATTTCCGTCTTTCCGAGATCGATTTTCCCTTTTCTCGTACGAAAGTTGTAGGAAATCGTTGAGCCGTGGTACAACTCGGGGCCGTCTTTGAGATCGGGCAGCCCTTTGTACCGCACGCCGGTGCTGTCGGTCGGATCGGGAACGCCACGTGCGTGAAGGATCGCCGTGTTCCAGTTGATCTCGACCTGCGCAGCCTTCAAGCCGAGTTCTTTGTAGTTGATCGTGCTCTGACCGTGAAGGGTCATCGTGCGCGCGGCGAGTTCATACACGATGGAATCAACTGCGGTATACGTAACAACCGAGTCGATGCCGGAGGGCGAAGAACGGGCAAGGGAATCGATGTGCACACCTGCAGTGTCCACGCGTGCCAGAGAATCAGGACGCACAAGCGCACCGTCGCCGCGGACAAGAACTGTGTCGCGCCGGGCCGCCAATTGCGCTTCCGCACCAGGAGGGACAAGCAAAAGAAGCAACAGGAGGTCCCTCACTACGCGGTTCATCGCTTCCTCCCGGGCCAGAGGCGATTCAACCGTTCACGCACTTCTTTTTCGCGACCGTTGTCGGTCGGCCGATAGTAGATCTTCCCTGTCAAGCCTTCAGGGAGGTACCGCTGCTCGACGAAGTGGCCGGGATGGTCGTGGCTGTACTTGTACTCTTTTCCATAGCCAAGAGCATGCATCAATCCGGTGGGAGCGTTGCGCAGATGAAGCGGCACAGGAAGATCCTGCGACGACTGCACATCATCCAGCGCTTCGCTGATGGCGTTGTACGCTGCATTGCTCTTCGGCGCCGAGGCAAGGTAGGTCGCACATTGTGATAGAATGATCCGCGCTTCCGGCATGCCGACGTAATCGACTGCAGTAAACGTCGAAACCGCAAGCGTGAGACCGTACGGGTCTGCATTGCCGATATCTTCAGAGGCGAGAACAATCATTCGCCGCGCAATGAACTTCGGATCCTCGCCCCCATCCAGCATGCGGGCCATCCAGTACACCGCGGCATCCGGATCGCTGCCGCGGACACTCTTGATAAAGGCGGAGATGATGTTGTAGTGCTCTTCGCCGCCGTTGTCGTACCGGGTTGTTTTGCGCTGGAACGCCGCATCAATTTCCGCCCGGCCCAACTGCACGGCTTCTGCCCCCGTCTGTTCGGCAATGCGAACCGCCGTTTCCAACCCGTTCAACAGCGATCGCGCGTCGCCGCCGGAAAGCATCAACAGCCGTTCACGATCTGTCACCGTAATCTGACGCGTGCTCAGCACTGCATCATGATTGAGTGCATGATCGAGAATCGTCTGAAGGTTGTCTGCCGTGAGTGCTTCCAGAACATACACGCGGCAGCGGGAGAGCAGCGGCGGAATGACTTCGAACGACGGATTCTCGGTCGTTGCGCCTATCAACGTCACCAGGCCCTCTTCCACGCTATGCAGGAGCGCGTCCTGTTGCGCTTTGTTGAAGCGATGGATTTCGTCGATGAAGAGGACGTCGCGCTCGTCCAGCGAGGTNNGTCTTGCCGGTGCCGGGTGGACCCCAGAGAATCAGGGAGGGAACGCGGTCGCGCTCGATGAGAATGCGGAGCGGCTTTCCGTCACCGAGGAGGTGGTCCTGACCGACAAACTCCTTCAACGTGCGGGGACGAACGCGCTCTGCGAGCGGAACATTTTCCTGGGCACCCGCGGAGTCTGTGTCAGCCGCGAACAGATCCATCAGNNTGCATCCGCTTCGGCATCGTGAATGCGTTGCTCCATCTCGACTTTCTGGTGCTCCAGACGAAGGCGCTGGAGGATGCCGCGGCTGCCAAAGAGCAGGTACCCCACAAGAGGCGTGGCAATGGCGATAATCAGTAGAAGACGTTTGTTCCGAAGAAGGCGCCGCAATGGCTCACGGAGGTTCCACGGGGACTTCTTCTTGCGATAGAACAGATTCTCCATAGTATATAAATGTACGAGTTATTCGGGGAATACTCAAACNNTTCTTGTAGGGCAGCCCGGTGGCTTCCCAGAGTTTGGGGTACATGCTGATAGAAGTGAAACCGGGGATGGTATTCAATTCATTAATATACACGGTTCCATTGCGACGCGTCACGAAAAAATCCGCACGTGCCATACCGGCGCAATCAATAGCGACGTACGCACGAACAGCCAAGCGCCGGATCTGTTCCGATAACCG
The DNA here is from genome assembly GCA_003162215.1 of Ignavibacteriota bacterium. Lineage (GTDB taxonomy): Bacteria > Bacteroidota > Ignavibacteria > UBA10030 > UBA6906 > Fen-1255. Next base: position 66,926 of record PMMO01000073.1, on the reverse strand, counting down.
GCGGGGAAGCTGCGCAGGGATTTCAGACCTGGAGGCACCATCCACGTACTTTGCATCGTAGTCATAGAATTCGTTCGAGGGAATCACTTCGCCACACACTGATGCGAGCGGCGTGTCGTTGCCAAGCACACTGCACTCGATCTCGCGCGCATCGGCCACCCCCTGTTCGAATATGACTTTCCGATCGTACGAGGATGCTTCTGCCATGCCCTTCTGCAACTCAATGCGCGTATGCGCCTTCGTAATCCCCACACTTGAACCGGTGTTCGCCGGCTTTACAAAGATCGGGTACCGGAGGGTCTTTTCAACATCGCGCGCGACCCTTTTCGGATCATGGCGACAGAGTGCAGAGAGATGCCATGCATACTTCGCAATACGAAGTCCGGCCTGCCTGAAGAGCTGTTTCTGCACAATCTTATCCATGCCGACAGCCGATCCGAGAACTCCTGCTCCCACATACGGAATGTCTGCGAGTTCAAGCAATCCCTGCAACGTCCCGTCTTCGCCGTATGTACCGTGTACGAGCGGAATAATGACATCAAGCGCCCCCACGGAGGGCTTGGCCTCCGACAATATGAGCATTCCTTCATGACCGGGCTCCGGCATCAGCACACATCCCGGCGCTGTATCCAGTCCTGTCCGCTCCTTCAACATCGCCATCGCGTGTGGTGAACTGATCCACCGCCCCGCCCGCGTGATGCCGATAGGCACGACATCGTACTTCGCCGGATCAAGTGCCTGCAACACCGAACCGGCAGAGACCAATGATACTTCGTGTTCGCCCGAACGACCACCAAAAATGACACCAACGCGAAGTTTGGATGCAGACATGGCTGAAAGACTCCTTTGCTTCATTCTCTACTGCAATCCCTCATAAAACCGCGCCAATGAAGTGGAGGGAGAGAGTGATTTTTCCCGGATCTGAAACAGCAACCGCTGGGCATCACGATTCCAGACGATGCGCTGCGAGGTCTTCTGCCACGTCTCCACACGGCCGTTGGTCCGGATTACTTCGCGACTGTCGTTCACCACGAGGTAGAGTTCTTCATTGGTCACATGCAACCCCTGGATGGCACCGAGACTCGTGAACGTGTATCCGATCTCGGCGACGAGCGTGTCGTTCCGTGCGAACAGCCGTTTGCTTGTCACCTTCCGGCCGTTGTCCTCGAAGTCCTTCATCCCCTCCTGTTCGAACGATGACATCATGATGCGAAAATCCCGTTCAGCCAGAGAGTCGACCGTTTCGTCTGAACGAATATCGATCAGCCGGAGGACGGCTTCACCGCTCCCGTCGGACCGGAGGTTGATGCGGTGCTCCGTTGTGCGGATGAGAATGCACCCGGAAAAGCCGACGCAAAAGGCGCCGATGGCAATGGCCGCTGCATATCGGGACCGGATATTCATGGTGGATTCCTTCCGTGCTTCCTGTTCACGACCCGGTGTCGCTCTACAGATCCTCAATCGTCTCCCGCGGACGGATGACCGTGTGCGTGTGGCCGCTGACAAGCACCTCCGCCGCGCGCGGGCGCGCATTGTAGTTTGATGACTGTACGTAACCATATGCTCCGGTGCATAGTACGGCAAGACCGTCACCGCGCTGCATGCGCGGCATTGCGCGGCCATGGGCGAAGAAGTCTCCGGACTCACAAACGGGTCCCACGACATCCACGATCTCATGCGGTGCATTGTTAAGCTGAAGAGGCACGATCTGGTGATGCGCATGATACAGGCATGGGCGGATCAGGTCGTTCATTGCACCGTCGACGATGAGAAAGGTCTTCTCCGCTGTTTCTTTCCGATACAGGACCCGCGTGAGGAGGACACCCCCGTGTGCAACGATGGAGCGTCCGGGTTGTATCGAAAGCGTGCAGCCGAGTCCACGCAGCACAGAAAGCGCCGGACCGAGAAGTTCAGCAGTGGAGAGCGCCGGATCCTCGGGAGTCTCGCGCGGGAGCTCAGGGTGGCTGACGAACCCGTGGTACTGAATCCCATATCCGCCGCCAAAATCCACATCATGAACGGGCACGCCGCCCTCGCGCAACTTCTGTACAACCTCCGCAATCGCTTCGGCCGCTTGCAGAAAGGTCGCAGGCCGGAGAATTTGTGAGCCGATATGGTTGTGAACACCACGCACCTCTATATGCGAAAGACCGGCTGCCCAGCGGAGAACTTCCAGCGCGCGTGTGTGAGGCAGACCGAACTTGTTGTGACGCATGCTGGTGGATACATACGCGTGGCCACCTGCATCGATATCCAGGTTCACGCGTAACAGAATCGAGGCGCGCGCCCCCATCTGCCGGGCGATCTGGTTGATGACCTCGATCTCTTCGGTGGATTCAACATTGAATGCCAGGATACGGTGCTCCAGCGCAAACGCAATTTCGTCATCACGCTTGCCAACACCGCTGAAGGTGATTTTGTTCGGCGCAAAACCCGCGGTCAATGCAAGATGCAATTCGCCCTTCGAGCCGACATCGGCTCCCAGTCCCTCCCCGGCAATCATCTGCAATAACACGCGATTGGCATTCGCCTTCACGGCATAATACGTCAGATGCGGAATGCTCCCAAAGGCATTCTCAATACGGCGGATATCGTCAAGGATTGCGCGCTTGCTGTAGACATACAGGGGCGTCCCATGCTGTTCGGCCAGCTGCTGGAAGGAGACGGATTCCACCCAGAACTGTCGATCCTGATATGCGTAAACGCTCATGATGCCTCCGAGTGCCGTCTGTCACCCGACGCCCGCGCGACAGAGTACCGGAAGAAACGGCTGAAGTCGGGGTGGTATCCATCGGCAAGGAATGCGCCGCTTGCCTTGTCCTGACGGTAGGTTCCGCGAGTCTCTCCCCGGAGAATGCGTTCGAGCATTTCGACAAGTGCATCAATATCCGATTCGTCGCTGTAGCAGCCCAAACTTGCCCGTACCATTCCTGGCATATTGGTCTTGTTCCCTTCCAGCACCTCCCGGGTGAAGCGGTCGTCTTCCTCCGGCGTAACGCCAAGCAAGTGTTTGACAAAGGGGTGGGCGCAGAAACAGCCATTGCGCACACCGATGCCGCCTTCGATACCCAGGATGGCTGCAACAAGTGCGTGGTGCTTTCCTTCAATATTGAAGGGGATCACCCCGATCTTGTCTTCAAAGTGTGCGGTGGGTCCATACAGTTCCACACCCCGCAACCGCTTGAGTTTCGCGTAGGCGTACTCCAGCAATGCCGTCTCATGGGCTGCAATGGTATCCATGCCAACCGCCTGGAGAATACCGATCGCCGCCGCGAGTGCAACCCCGCCGATGACATTCGGTGTTCCGGCTTCTTCTTTGTAAGGTGGATGATTCCACTCGACATGATCGAGGGTGACAATTTCGACAACCCCGCCGCCGACAGCGTCGGGTTCGCCGTCCTCAAAGAACTCCTTCGGTCCAATCAGGGCGCCCGTTCCGAATGGGGCATACATCTTGTGCGCGGAGAGAGCAACAAAATCCAGATGTCCGGGATCATCGTCCGGCAACATGTCGACCCGGCGGTGCGGAGCGAGCTGTGCCGCATCCACAAAAATGCGCGCACCTGCTTCGTGGGTCCAACGGGCAATGTCATGCACCGGTGCGCACACGCCGGAGATGTTTGACGCTCCCGTGATTGCGACGAACTTCACACGACCGGTGTGCTCCACCAGAAGACGGCGCAGTTGTCCGAGATCCAGGCGCCCTTCTTCCACAACTTCGAGGTGGATGACCCGGCAGTGCTTGCGCCACGGCAAATCGTTCGAGTGATGCTCCATCAGCGTAGTGATGACCACATCATCAGGATGGAGGCCGGCACGATTGGCAAGTTTGTTTACACAGTCGGTGGTGTTTTTCATGAAGATGACCGTGTGCGTCTCCGGATCCGCACCCACGAACGCACCGACGACATCGTGTGCAGCGTCAAAGACTTCCGTGGCCAGCAACGATTTGAAGCCGGTTCCTCTGTGGACACCGGAGTACCACGGAAGAAATTCTTCGATGCAGCGGAGGACGGGCCGAAACGATGGGGTGCTCGCGGCGTTGTCCAAAAACACATAAAGCCGTTCTGTTCCGTCAAGGAGCGGCACCTTTGTGTCAATCCCCACTATTTCGCGACGGAGATCTGCGAGCGTTCTGGTGGAGTTGCCGGCGATTGGCAGGAAGGTGGACGAAACAGGACGGTGCAACATTAATTCTCCTTGTCAGCCTCGGGGGTGAAACGTGCGATGGACTTCTTTCAGATACGCACGGTCGATGTGCGTATACATCTGGGTGGTGGCGATATCGGCATGCCCGAGCATCTCCTGCACAGCGCGCAGATCAGCTCCACCTTCGAGCAAGTGCGTCGCGAAAGAATGGCGGAATGTGTGCGGGTGAACGTCTTTGGCGATTCCCGCCTCATTCGCATGTGTTTGGACAATCTTCCAGATTCCCATCCGTGTCAGGGCAGCGCCCGTCCGGTTCAGAAAGAGCACGTCATTGCTGCCGACCCGCCGGTGCAGACGGACCCGGCAGTCCCGTTTATAGCGGTCGATCCATGAGAGCGCGGAGGGACCGATCGGCACAAGGCGTTCTTTCGATCCCTTGCCAAGCACACGGACCACGCCTCCCTCTGCAGAGACATCCGATTGATGGAGTATTATTAATTCCGACACCCGCATGCCGGTAGCATAGAGTACTTCGAGAATGGCACGGTCGCGCACCCAGAGATTCCGCGCATCATCCGGATCGACCTCCGGCCGATTCAACCTTTTTTGCGAGAGGATAGTGTTGACCTCATCCTGCGTGAGCACAGAAGGAAGGGTGCGCGTGCGCCGGGGACCATCAAGGGTCTCCGTGGGATCATGCCTGCTGATGCCGTCGGCAAGAAGAAATCGATGGAACCCCTTGAGGGCGGATACGCAGCGCATGACTGATCGGGCGGCAAGCCCGTCGTGTTGCAGTTGCTGTACGAAGCGCGATGCGAGATCCGCCGTCACGGTTTCAGGATCCGCAGCGTCGTGCTCTTCAAGGAAACGTCGGTATTTAGACAGATCGCGCCGGTATGCTACAATCGTATTGGGCGCAGCATTCTTCTCCAGCGACAGGTAGTGCAGATATTCCTCAACGTGCCTGTTCATGCAGGCTCCGCACTCTGTGGGATGTCGGTGGCGGGGGGAAGGCTTTCGGGGACAGGACCCGGTTCGGGTCGTGGCTTCCGCACCCGGGGACGCGGTGGTTCAGGATAGCGCACGCGAGTGTGGTAGATACCAACCGTGACCGAAAGAAATGCGGACTTGATCTTCGTAAGATCGCGCAGCGTCAATGAACATTCATCCAACTCGCCCTCATCGCGACGGCGCTTCACGAGCTCATCAATTGCATCACTCAGGCGTTGTGGTGTCGGCTCCTCAATCGTGCGCACCGCAGCTTCCACTGCGTCAGCCAGCATCATGATGCCGGTTTCCTTTGTCTGTGGTTTCGGACCGGGGTATCGATAGTCCTGTTCGTTGATCTCGTCCAGTTTTGTCTCGTCGTCCGAGTTCTGTGCCAGCTGGAGCGCTTTGTTGTAGAAGAAGTCAATGCGCGTCGTGCCGTGATGCATGGGGATGAAATCGATGACTTCTTCAGGCAGGCCGTATTCACGACCCAGGGCGATGCCATCCTTGACGTGTGCGGCGATGATGAGGGAGCTCATGCGCGGAGCGAGTTTATCGTGCCTGCTGCGCGACCCCCGCTGATTTTCGATAAAATACGTGGGCTTCACCACCTTGCCGACATCGTGGAAATACGCTCCCGCCCGCACCAGGATTTCGTTCGCACCGACGGCGCTTGCCGCCGCTTCCGCAAGGATCGCAATCGTCGTACTGTGATGATAGGTCCCCGGGGCTTTCTCCGCCAGCAACTTCAACAACGGATGGTTGAAGTGGGCGAGTTCCAGCAAGGTCAGATCCGTCGTCACGCGGAATGTGCGTTCCATGAAAATCAACAATCCGTACGTGAGCACCGGAGACACAATGGCATTCACCAGCGCGAACAGCAATTGGTCAAGAATAACGCGCATCGGCTCGTAGCGTTCCAGGCCAAGCGCAACGATGGTCAGCGCATAACCGGTGAATATGAATCCCAGGGAACGAAAGAGCTGTGTGCGGTTCTTCATGTCGCGCACGGAGTACACGGACAACACCCCGGCCACGAGCGACGCGAGCGCAATGGAGTAGTCGTTCCCGCGAATCCCCGCAACGATATACGCCATGACGACCGTACCGTAGAACCCAACGCGGGAGTCAAAGATGATGGTCAGCAACATGGATGCGGCGGGCACGACGATCAAATACTCAATGGGTGCCGTGACATCCAGTTCACGTGACAGATACGCGAAGAAGCCTTCAAGGACAAACAACAGCGCGATGAGCGCCAGACGGCGGTTGTTGGTGAAAATTCTCTTGCGGAAGAGATGCAGGTAAATGCCGTACAGTGCGATGACCAGTGCGACATGGAGAACGACGCCGAACAGTTGAAGGAAGCTGTCGGACGCGGGACCACGTTCGGCCTTTGCGCGGCGGAGCGATTCCAGTTTCAACCGGATGTCCGGCGTGATCCGTTCGTGCTTACTAACGATGCGCTCGTTCTCCTGCACAAACCCGACAGTCCGCGGTACGACGTCGACAGCAGTGGCCAGTGCCTGGGCGGTGGCGTCTTCGCTGAACTTGATGTTCGGTGAGAGATGTATCACGCCGATCTTGTAGGCGAGAGCCATCGTGTCGTTATCGCCGCGGTAGTGCTGCAGGAGGCGTGATTCAAGCGCAGCAACGGCATCACCATGATCGAACAACCGCGATATCGGTGTCAGCTCTTCAATCTTGCCATGGCGCAACGCAAGCTCCGCCTGCGCGATGGTCCCCTTGCTGCAATCGAGGACGCCGGTTGCATAGATGATGTCCAGCGCATCGGCAAGAACGCGTTGCATTGCGGCAAGACGTTCGCGGCTCCCAAGATCATCAAGAACGCGCCATTCGTGTTCATTGAAGGGGATCTCCAGCGCCGTGCTGAGTTGACCGAACAAGAGAGAATCCTGGAGGGCGCCCGGATCACCACGCTTCACCGCCTTCTTGAACTGGCGGCCGGCTCTGAGGGCATCGCTGACATGGCGGAAGAACTCCTCGAGCCTTCGAACCTGGCGATCGCTGACTGCAGTGTCGCGTTCAAATACCTGGAGGACTTTTGCCCGTGCTTCCTGCGCATCCTTCTGGTATTCTTTTTCCTCACGCAACACGGGGAATGAGAAAGGAGCGATCAAATCTTTCTGGGCCCAGATACCTCCAACACGGAACTCGAGCTCCAGTGATTCCCCACGCGGAAACATCAGGGCAAGAACAACAAGGAGAGAGGCCCCTAATGCCGCTTTTATGGCAATGTCTGCCGAAATCTTTAGTTTCTTGAGCAGTTTTGCCATCTGCGCCATGACTGAGATAAAATTCATGTGTCGGAAAGATTATGTAAACTAATATGGGAATTATCTTTAAGAGAATCAAATAATTGACGATGTTTGCTACTTTTTGTATATTCAGTGTGAGGTTATGTTCCCCAACCGTCGATGAGATTGAGCTCTCCAGCCGAAGATCTACTCGGTTTGCTGAAGCGATATTCCGGTGATAAACTCACTCGCCCTGAAGACTTAGCCCTGTTGCTTGAAGCTGCATCACAGCACAAGGCTCTGGACACATTGGAAGAGTTGAGTTTTCATGCCAAGTTTGTTACCAACGCCAGCGGAACATTGCAGCGCATTGGAACGACTGATGCGAACGCAGCACGCCTTTCGACGGAGTTGCAGACGGAGATTGCGACTGTTACCCGTCTTGTGCGACTCTTGCTTGCACACTCTCCCCTGTTCATTCAGGAGCGCTTCGCGTCATCGTACTTTGCCACAACACCCGAGGCCTTACAGAATTTCTTGTCGCTCTGTTATGACTTGAGCTGGTATAAGAATTGGCTGATCGATCATCCCGACGGTGCGCAATCAGCCACTCCGGCCGCGCAGCGCTCATCCGGGTGGACACTCTGGCGTTTTGCGTTGTTCATGATCATCCTCGGCGCCATTTTTTGGCTGGGATCGCTCATCGTCCGCGCGTTTATCGCGAACGACCTGCTGATCCCGGGCACGATGCAGTTCAACGAACAAACACCTCCTGCTGCAGAACGTCACCTGTATCGCGTGCTGGCGGGATCGGCAATCTTGATGGTCAGCGGTTACATGCTTGTGCTTTTCGCCGGCATCGTGTTCCTGCGTACGTCACCGCTGCGCCTGCGCGAGCACGGCTGGCTCCTGATGAGTGCACTGCTGCTCTATCTGTTTGTGCCGGTTGAAGTCTATGCAATGTCTCTTGATGTGCGCATGATTTATCTCGAGTTCTTTTCGGGCGCCGACCTGCCCGCATTCCGCGAGTTGTTCCTCGCACGCGTGGGTGCACTTGCAGGCGCGCCGTTTGTCGCGGCGCTGTGCTACTTCACCGTCATCGCTCTTACAGTGTTCCAGCCGTTCCGCAGGAATAGATCGCCGGCATCATGAAGCACCTGGATCTCATCGAGGAGCTGCAAACCGTCGCTGCACAGATGAGTGTCAGTATTCGCTATGAGCGGGGCGACTTCGAGGGAGGGTATTGTATATTGCGGGACCAAAGACTCCTGCTGGTGAATCGCCGCTTGATGCCGTCGCGCAAAGCCTCCGTGCTGGCTGCGGCCCTGCAGGAGATCGGACTCGACGATGTCTACCTCAAACCAGCGGTCCGTGCGTTTATCGAAGACGAAGCTGCCCGCTCTTTGCGCACGGCAAAGTAGACTATGATCAAGGCGGTTATTTTCGACCTGGACAATACGCTTGTCGATTTCATNNCAGGCCGTCTCTGCGGCCATTACGGCAATGATTGACGCAGGGTTGGGATTGACCAGTGTGGAAGCCGAAGCCCGCATTGATGCCATCTACAAGGAACGCGGGATCGAATTCCAGAACGTCTTCGATCAGCTGTTGTACGACGTGTTCCAGAAAGTCAACTACAAGATCCTTTCTGCAGGCGTGCTTGCCTACAGACGGGCGCGCGAAGCGGCGCTGGTTCCCTATCCGCATGTGAATATGACGCTTGTCGCGCTTCTGAAACGCGGGATACGACTCGCAGTGGTCTCTGACGCTCCCGGACGTGAAGCCTGGCTCCGCCTGTGCTACCTGAATTTCCATCACCTCTTCGATTGTGTGGTAACGTTTGAAGATACCGGTGAGAGGAAACCCAGTCCCTCTCCGTTCCTGCGGGCGCTGCAAGAGCTCGATGTGAAGCCGGCCGAGAGTCTCATGGTAGGCGATTGGGCGGAACGTGATATGGTGGGCGCAGCACAGGTGGGCATCACGACGGTGTTCGCACGCTACGGAGATACCTTCGGCACCGTTGAATCCCATGCGAAGTACGAACTCAACGATGTGTCCGAACTTCTTGATGTCATAGACCGGGAGAATACGGTGCACCAGGCCGCCGCAGGTCGCCCATGATACGTGGCATCGGTGTCGACATCATTGAGATCGCGCGGATCCGCCGGGATATTGAGGCACTCGGACCGCGATTTACGGAGAAATTGTTCACCGAAGGGGAAATTGCCTACTGCAGCGCCAAGGCGAATCCCCATCAGCACTTTGCAGCCCGCTTCGCTGCAAAAGAAGCTGTCAGCAAGGCCCTGGCCACAGGATGGGCGGGTGAATTCCGTTGGAAGGATGTTGAAGTCACAAATGATCCTTCCGGCCGGCCACGCATACTGCTCCACGGTCGACTCAGTGCAGATCTCGGAACCGCAAGCATTCATCTCTCGCTCTCGCACTCCGAGGCGCACGTGGTCGCCATGGCGCTTATCGAAGATCACACGACGTGAGACTACCACTCTACTGGAAAATGGTGCTCGGCTTCGGCGTCATCGTCGTCGCCATGGTCATCGTCCATAGTTACGTCCTCAGGAATCCGGACGAAGCCTCTCCGGCTGCCACGACACGGGTCGCAACAGATGTCCGCGCCCTCAGGGAAGCCCAAAAACTTCATCCACTCCTGGACGACGAGGAACGGTTTGCCAGGAAGTATCTTGCCGTGGGCGATGCGATGTACGCGCGCCTGGGCCGCGAGACCCACCAGCTCTCCCGGACATATCTCGATTCGCTCGAACACCGCCTCACGACGCAGAACCAACGTGCCCTGCTCTCCTCCGTCCGGCGCACTCATGAATCACTCGCAGAGGAACTGGATGGCCACCCGCGGGATCCCGCTGCCACGGCCGCCCGGATTGCCGATACCGTTGACGTCCTGCACGCACGCATCGACCACATTGTTCAAATGAACCGCGAAGTGATCGCCACTGTGACGGAGAATAACGACGTACACTCCTCAAACGCGTTTGGATCCGCTCTCGTCGTTATCCTCGTTGCACTTGCAGCTGTCATTGCCGTCGCATTCTGGATCACCCGAGGCATCACAGTGCCTCTCTCCCATCTCCGCAACGGTACGGAACGGATCGCACGCGGCGAATACCGTCCTGTTCCAGTCCATGGCAACGACGAGATCGGCAAGCTCGCGGGGGCATTCAATACAATGAGCGAACGCTTGAAACATGTTGATGCATACAAAGCCGACATGATGCAGCAAATCTCCCACGAGCTCCGTACTCCGCTGCAGGCGATGCATGCGGCCTATTATATGCTCGCCGAACAGATTGCAGGCCCCCTGAATGAACGACAACTGCATCTGGTCACCACCATCCGCGACAACATCGACGTCCTGTCGACGTTCAGCAATCAGTTCCTTGATCTCGCCAAGATTGAAGCGGGCATGATGGAGTACAACAAACAACAGGTCGATCTTCTCTCCCTTCTGACTCCCGTGATCAATACGGCACGGGTTACAGCCGCCCCGAAAGAAATCACCATCGGGCTGGCGGCACAATCGGTACCGGCGGTAAACGTCGATGCCGCCAAGTTCACTACTGTCGTGAGCAATCTCCTGAACAATGCCGTCAAGTTCACACCCAAAGGGGGAAACATCACCGTCTCCGTCGGTCCCTGTGGCACCGGGGCACGTGTATCTGTCAAGGATTCAGGTGTCGGCATCGATGCTGACGATCTCCCGAAGTTGTTTACCAAGTTTTTCCAGGGAAAGAGCGCTTCTGCAATTGATACCAAGGGCACGGGTGTTGGTCTTGCACTGGTGAAGGCAATTGTCGATGGCCATGGCGGTAAAGTGTACGCAACGAGCAAGGTCGGTGTCGGCTCGACGTTTACTGTGGAACTCCCTGCACAAAACGCGCGGTCCATCCCCCATGCCCCGCATCCGAACTAACAAGGACGTCATTCGCATGAACGCACGCAGTGGTATTCTAATTGTACTCTCGGCCTTTGTCATCACCGGGTGCGCACCCCGGGGAGGCATCTCCCCCGAGCAACGCGCGGACGCCGACCATACCCTCGACCTCGCGCGTTCCTATGAGAATACCGGAGATCTCCGGCGGGCTACTGACGTGTACACAAGTATCGCCCAGACCTATCCACGATCGGACGCCGGCGCCGAAGCAGCGTACAAAGCCGGCCTCCTCCTTGTGAACCCGCACAATCCCGTCCGTGATGATGTGATCGCACTTACGTGGTTCCGGACCGCACTCGGCCGCTCGATTCCGCCAGACGACCGTGGCCATGCAGAGATCTTCATCGCCCAGCTCGAACATCTCGAGGAACTCCGACAGGACCTCTACATCCACGGGCGGCTGAACGACAGTCTTCGCAACGTTGTCCGCCAGCAAGTCCTTACGATCGCATCGTATCATCGTCGTACCGAGCAATTGGAACAACAGTTCTTCGCGGCAGATGTTGAACTCAAGAAGTTGAAGGACGTTGATCTTCAAATCGCCCGTAGCAGACGGCGCAGGTGAGCGCGTTGCGCCCATGGGCGCGTTGCGCCGGTGGGCGCGTTGCATCTCTAAACCAGAATCCGTATACTCCCGTCACATTCGGACCCGCAATGAAATCGCTCGGCATCAAGAAACTCTACTATTCCATCAGCGAGGTCAGCAAAATCACCGACCTTGAACAATACGTGTTGCGCTACTGGGAATCAGAGTTCGAGCAATTGAAGCCCGCCAAGAATCGTGCAGGAAACCGTATCTACACCAACCGCGAAATCAAGCTGATCCTCTATATCAAGAAACTCCTGCGCGACGAGCGATATACCATCGAAGGTGCAAAGCAGGTGCTGAAGAATTTCTCTCCTGAAGTGGACACCGGGGAGCAACTGGAGTTGATGGAACCTGCAAAGCAGCGCGCGAAAATCAAAGACGAGCTGCTTCGCGCAGATGTGCTGGAAGTGAAGCAGTTCCTGCAGGAATTACTGAAGAAGCTGAACTAGTGCCACTCCAACTAATTTTGCCAAACAAACGTACTCCTACCAACACTGGCGAATAGTCAACCGTCTCTTTTCGCACCAGCCATAGGCTCCCCGCAGTAGACGCATCGGACATCTTGTTCGGTCACACCGTTAACTCGCTGCTCAACATGCCCTTCATTCCACTGTGGGAACTGCATAAGAGATATCAAACGCATAATATCCCCCCTCAACACCACGGAAGTCGCCTCGCAACTGACGTACGTCGATATGGAGGGATATTCCCTGCCGCTCGAGAGTGATATAGTGAAAGAGCGGTTTCTGTTGCGGGGAAATGTCCTCCCAGTTCTGTTCGGCGCCGGCCAACACATGGTGACGGCTTCCACCTCCGCCACCGATGACCAGAAAGTCCTTTCCCCGTTCCTTGAAGCGTTCAAAAGTATGGGCGTGACCTGAAAGGAAGAGCAGGCATTTGGATGCACAGAGGAAGGGTGGAACGAACTTCTCGCGCACGGCTGTCGGTATATTGCTTTTGAGGAGTGATCTGCGTATTTTTTCGTGTCACGGAGCGTAGCGCAGCTCCGATTCCGACTTGACTTATCGAGCGAAGCGAAGATAAGCCAATGTCGGAATCAGGATCCCGCCGCAGGCGGGACCGGTCGGAGCTGCAAGTAAATAGGCTGTTCATCGGAGCGTAGCGCAGCCCGGTAGCGCACCTGAATGGGGTTCAGGGGGTCCGGGGTTCAAATCCCCGCGCTCCGACAAGATTATTCGGAATGTTTTTGAATTTCTCTCCTTTCTTCTCCCTCCTGCTACTAACGGAACTGCTAACAGCGGAGGCCCTCCATGGCAGCAATTCCCGACCGTCTTTCCCTTTTCAAACGTTCCGGCATTTACCACGTCACAAACTACACCAACGGCAGACGCCGCTGGAAGAGTACGGGCGTTAGCACCAGACCAGAAGCACTTGAGACACTACCGATTTCCGGGCACATTTGACTTTGGTTGAGCAGAAGGGTAGATTTCCGCCACAGACACGCTCAATGGCCCTCTCGGCCATGGGGCCACAGTTCTGGACCCTTGTTTATATTCCCGCTGCAGAGCCCACCCCGACGACCCTCCTTGGCTGCGAGCCTCAAAAATTACTATTCTGTATTCCAAATAAGGCTCATCGGTTCGACGTAGGAGTCAGTGTGTCTGTCATCTCGACATGTCGGGATGACGAGACCTCGTGCCGCCACGGGCGGGAGTACATACCATCAAGAAAAGTATCTGGTTTGAAAGGAGGATGGAAATGAAATTCAAGACTCTCATGGTAATCAAGGCACTCGTATGCCTGGGTTTTGGACCCATTCTGCTGCTTTTGCCTGGCCCATTACTGACGTTGTTGGGCAGCTCGTTCGGGCCAGGAGCCGCTATCACTGCTAGGGAATACGGAGCGGCTCTCCTGGGCAACTTCATGCTCACATGGTTTGCCAGAAACGCTGAAGAATCAGTGGCGAGGCGGGCAATCATTTGGGACTTGTTCGTGTATGACGCCATTGCGTTTGTTGCCATGCTGCTGATTCAACTCTCTGGCGGTTTGAATCTGCTCGGGTTGGGTATTGTGGCCATCTACCTCTTCTTCGCGCTTGGTTTTGGGTATTTCCTACTGCCGCAACGCAGAGTTGCATGACTGCAACAATTCGTTGCACCACTGATGGTGGCACAACGGACAATACGTTTTCCGCAGAGGCCATCGGAGAGTGCCCAGAGGCGCTTCAACATCGCCACAAAACCATTTCGAATAGAAATCTATTGAGGCAATTCGGCTCCTTGCTTTTGGTGAAGTAGCATGGTAACTTCCCCGCAATGCTGAATAGTCATGATTTCTGGGCAGAGCAGTAGGGGGGGGTCACTGTCTCTGTCCCTAGATAGCTCGCCACCTCATTAACCACTTGGAGGCAATCATGAAACTGCGCGTAAGAGCATTGGGCCTGACATTTGGCATCGTTTTGGGATTGTGGGCATTCGTGGCAATGATATGGGCTGTCATCGCAGGAAAAGGGGGTACTATTGCATGTCTCGGTGGGTTCAACCTCAGTTTCACTGTCAGTATCGTTGGGGCACTCCTTGGGTTGTTATGGGGAATTGTGTGCGGCTTCATACTTGGCACGGTGATTGCCTGGCTGTATAACACTCTCTGCATGATGCTTTACAAATCTGAAAGTAGCGTGAAGTGACAATGTTGTCTTGAGCTTAGTCTCAGCGCGGTGGCGATTTACCTGAGTCTTAGAGCATCAGAGCCTGCCATCCCGAAGTAAAACGCGAGAAGCCGCCCCTGAGCCGTTTCTCGTGTTGCGATCGACGATCGGCTCTCACGCCGAACGCACGAACCCGCCATCCACAAGCAAACTTTCGCCTGTGATATAGCTGGCATCTGCAGAGAGAAGAAAGCCGACTGCCTTTGCCACTTCCTCCGCTCTCCCAGCGCGACCCATGGGGATCGTTTGCCGCGTAGCATCGTCGACACGATACGTATCAATCCAACCGGGCAATACGTTGTTCATCCGGATTCCTTGACCTGCATACGTCTGGCTGTAGAGCTTTGCATAGTTGCCCAATGCAGCCCTCAGCGTTGCGGAAATCGGGAACCTGAGCCCGGGCTCCGCCGCCACGAAACTCGAGATATTCACCATTGCACCGGATCCCTGCCGCACCATTATCGGCGTAACCAGCCGCGCCATGCGAACGACATTGAGCAACAGCAGGTCAAGACCCGTGTGCCACTCTTCATCGGTGAGAGCAAGAAGCTCGCCCTTTGCCGCGTGACCTGTGTTGTTGACTACCGCGTCGATGCGCCCATGCCGCTCATGTGTCTGTTCCACCAGCTTGCGGAGATCGGCTTCGGATGCAACCGAGCCGGTCATTGCATCTGCGCCCAACTCTTTCGCAAGCACTCGAACCTCTTCTGACCGGGCAAACAACATCAGTGAGTATCCGGACGCCGCCAGATGACGGGCGCATGCTGCTCCCATGCCCCGGCTTGCAGCTGTTACAATTGCAACCTTCTGGTCCACCATTGCTCTCCCTTCAGTTCAATAATGTTCCCACTCCTCCCGCAGAATCGCCATCAGTACCGAGTCCCAATACTGTTGGCCAACCTTCTGCGATTTCCTCAGCATCCCTTCTCTGACAAATCCGGCACTCTCATAGCAGCGGATGGCGGCTGTATTGAAGCCGTACACGCGCAGCTCGATCCGACGAAGATGCAAATCACTGAATCCGATCCGGAGTACTTCCTGTACCATCGGAAGAGACAATCCCCTTCCCCGGGCATCAGGCGCAACAAGCACCCTGCACAGACTCGCTGTCTCATTCTCCCTGTTGATCGCACCAAGTTCAATGTGCCCACACACGACGCGGTCATCCGTAAGCGCTGTGTATGCGAGGCGTTCCGGGTAGTCACCCGCACATCCTCGCAGATATGCGTGAAGCTGGTCGGATGTCAGTGGGAACGTGAATTGGGTTGGACCTGCCCATTGGATCAGCGCTTCACGCGAATCAATCCAACCGATGAGGCGCAGGAAGTCGGCTTCGTCCAATGGGCGGAGCGAGATTCGTGCCATCGTTCAACCCTCATGACGTGTTTTGAATCCCAGCCGCATCCACCGACGGGCAAGTATCAATCCCACCGGAGTCATCATTGCGATGATCCCATAAATGAACCACATCGATCCTGTTTGCATCTGGTCGGGTGGAACACCCGCGGGGCAGTAATGCATGAGGAACCACCCCGAATAGAGACCCGTAATCACTTTTGTGAGAAACCATGGGAATTGGCCGATGCCCATATAGATGCCGGTCATCTCTTTGGGTGCGACCTCGGCAATCCATTGCAGAAAGCGGGGAGACCAGATGGCTTCACCAATCGTCATGACCACGAGATACGCAAACAGCGTAACGATGTTCGGGCCAAGCGCCAGAAAAAATGTCGGCAATGCCATCACGAACGTACCAATGATCATCATCGTGTAGGTGTCCTTCTTCGTCGTCAATGCCGCCACCATCGGCGTCAACACGAAGATCAGCAGCGGACTGAAGTTCACAAAGAATTCATAGTTCTCACTGACGACGCCGGTGAACGCGCGGTTGCAGTACTGCGGCAGCGTCAGCCAGTTGTGCGCGAAAAGCGTTTGCACGGGAATGAGGATGAATACAAAAAACAGAAACCGGTAGTCCTTCACCGGAAAATTCTTCAGGTAGAAGAGCAACTGTTCTTTGGGCGTCTTCCGCTCTTTCTGTTCTCCTCTCCACTCCGCTTCCTTGCCTACTGCCTGTGTAGCCTGACGGACAGCACGGTTCGTAAGGATCAACGCCACGACGGCAATACCCACCGCCGTGAGGAATGCGTACACCCAGAAGACGCCTGTGATGCCGAATGCTTTGCGGATCGGCGGCGAGATGAGGCCGGGCAAGAAGCCTCCCAGATTCATAAGGGCATACAGCATCGCATACCCCATCGCGGCGGTCTTTTCATTGGTGAAGAATTTCACCGCCGCGTAGCATGCCGGTTGATAGATGCCGTACCCGGCGATGATGCCGAGCAGTCCACCCATCGCCAGGAGGTGGGCGCTTGACCAGAGGCCACGCGATGCGCTCAGGTCGGGCGCCATGGCAAGCAGCACGCGACCCACAAGCATGAATGCGAGCGAGACGAGGAGTGCTTTGCGCGGACCGACGAGGTCAACAGTGGCACCAAAGAAGAGCATCCCGAGCGTGATGCCGGCCGTCTGGAAGGCCACCATGTGCCCTGCACTAATGTCATTCAGACCGATGAAATCGTTGAAGTAGATCGCAAGGAGACCGACGACACCAAAATACGTCAGGCCCTCCAGCACATAGGAGAGATTTACTCCCCACAGGGCACGAGATGTATGGAAGAGATCAATGAACGGCTGGGTGATTTCCTGAAGGGTTTGGCGGAAGACGGTGTGAGTCGGTTGCGGAGATACGGGGTCTGTCACCGTGGTGTCCTTTCACACTGAGAAAGAGTCAATGGTATGGAGTATAGCGGATTTGCTTTTCAAATGACAGCCCTCTGCGGTTCGATTTCGTCGACGGATTTCCGTACTTTGACGTTGCCATGACCGTGACACCTGATATTCTCGACGACATTCTCGGCGCCGACGGGGCGCTCGCACGACGCCCCGGTTTCTCTTATCGGGCACAACAGTATACCATGGCCCGCGCGGTTGCTCATGCACTCGACACCGAACAGCATCTTATCGTTGAAGCACCGACCGGTGTCGGGAAGACCCTTGCGTATCTTCTTCCGGCCGTCCTTCATGCAGTAAGCAATAATCGTACGGCTGTTATCTCCACGCACACCAAGAACCTCCAGGATCAGTTGCTGCTGAAGGACATCCCTCTTGCACGAACACTCCTGGAAATGGACTTCACGGCAATTGCCCTGAAGGGTCGACGTAATTACATTTGCAGCACGCGTCTTCGCAATGCACTTTCCACCGCCGGTGCGCTGTTTGCCGACGATGTCACCGATGAACTGAGACGGCTGGAAGATTGGGCCGACACGTCAGTTGATGGCGACATCGCTACCTGTCCGTTTGTCCCCCGCCCTGATGTCTGGGATGCCGTCTGTTCTGAGTCCGGGATTTGCTCTCCACGCACCTGCGGCACCCACTGTTCCTATCAGCATGTACGGGAGAAGGCGCGACACTCGTCCGTTGTGGTAATGAACCATGCACTCTTCTTCAGTCTGTTACCGCTGCGTCAAACGGAAGAACAATTCCTTTTCGACAACGACTTCGTGATTCTTGATGAAGCGCATCTGGTCGAACAGGCCGCAGGCAACGCCTTTGGTCAGAAGGTCTCGCGACGAGGGCTGATTTCGGCGCTCCATCGTTTGTATCATCGCAAACCTCGAAAAGGACTGCTGGTCCCTGCGTCCCGTGGTCTTGTATCGCTCTTCAAGGGAGCGGAGGAATCTGTCGATGAGTTTTTCACGCTCTTTGCGGATACAGTCAACCACCGGAAGACAGGCGGAGTGCAGCGCGAGATTCGCCTGCGGGATCCACACATCGTTGTTGATACACTCTCCGAACCGCTTAAGGAGTTGCTCGAGAAAGTCGAAATCCTTGAGGATCGAACCGATGATGCGGCACGGAAGCAGGAGATCGCCGGCGTTCGACAATCCCTTGAGAACAGCCTTGCCGTGCTCGAAGACGTGATGGAACTCCGGAATCCCCGCGCCGCATACTGGCTTGAGATTTCCCCAAAACCGCACGACAACGTGACGCTCTGCACTGCCCCATTCGACGTACACGATCTCCTCGCGCCACGGCTATTTGGAGAACGTGGACCAACGATACTCACAAGCGCTACTCTTGCGGTGGGCGGGTCAATGGAGTATGTCAAAGCGCGTCTCGGCGCGGAGTCGGCCGGAGACCTGATCCTGGATTCTCCCTTTGACTACGATCGGCAAATGCAGGTCTGGGTCACCCGATCGATACCCGAGCCGGACGCACCGGCATTTCTGAACCAGCTGCCGCAGGCGATTCTGCAGTGCATCAGGGCAACTCACGGGAAAGCGCTTGTGCTCTTCACCAGCATGAATGTCATGCAGGCAACTGCCCGTGCGATCGCAGGCCCTATCGGAGACCTCGGAATCAACCTCCTGGTTCAAGGGGCCGATCTCCAACGCCACGCCTTGCTGGAGGAGTTCAAGAGGGATATCCACTCCGTATTGTTCGGCCTGGACAGTTTCTGGATGGGTGTGGATGTACCCGGGGAAGCGCTGGAGCATGTTGTCATTACACGACTTCCGTTTGCCGTTCCTTCGCATCCCCTGATGGAGACACGACTTGAGGAGCTTCAGCGCCGCGGAGTCAATCCGTTCCTCGCTTTCTCGCTTCCTGAGGCAATTTTGAAGTTTCGTCAGGGAGCCGGCCGGCTGATCCGCACTGTGACCGACAAAGGTATTGTCAGCATCCTCGACAGCAGGGTTCTGACGAAACCCTATGGTCGGTTGTTTCTGGCGGCGCTCCCGAAATGTCCTGTGGAGGTGATTGGCCGTGAAGGCGACGTTGAGCCGCTGGATGCTTTTTTTGTTTGAATTATCGGTGGAATATACTATCTTTCCCCCCGTATAGATTAGTACTCCCACAAACGCTCAGGAGGATCAATGGCAAAAGCAATGTCGAAGACGGCGGTCGTTGCACACTTTGCTGGAAAGTTTGAAATGAAGAAGAAGGTGGCAGCCTCAATTTTTGAAGAGCTCGCGGCACTCGCTTACAAAGAGGCAAAGAACACCTTCACTTTGCCCGGTATCGGAAAACTTGTTCTGGTGCAACGCAAGGAGCGCCTCGGCCGCAATCCGAAGACCGGCGAGACCATCACGATCCCAGCCAAGACGGTCGTGAAATTCCGCGTCGCGAAAGCCTGTAAAGAAGCAGTGTTGCTGGTGAAGAAGTAGTAAGTTTCTCCACCGGGGCGACACATCCCCAACGGTGCGTTCTCAGAAGTCCCGTCCAAGCGGCGGGACTTTTTTTGTGCATGACGCGCGGACTCCCTCGTTGAATGTCAGACCACCCTTTTGTACATTGGCTTTATGCTGAATCCCGTCACCACCGTTCGCAGATTTCTCCGCGGTCTCGGGCCGGTCGAACAGGCACAAATAGTGGCCTCCACCGCCGTGGTCGTGACGATGGTGACCATTTTGAGCGCCATGGCTGCAACGGGACAAGCCCCGCGCTTGATGGATTTTATCAGCATCCTCGCAGTGGGCCTCATCGGATTCACAAGCGTCTACTTCTCCCTTCTGAACAGTCGCCGCCTCGACGATCAGCGTCGCCAACTCATCGCCATCAACACTGTTGCAGACTCGGTCAATCGTATTGTCACCCTCGATGAAGTGCTCACCACGGCGATTACCAACATGACGTCGGTGCTGGGGACGCGTTGGGGTTGGATATATCTCCTCGAGGATGACAGACTTGTCATGCACGGCGCAATGGAGCCCGAGCTTGATTTCCTCGCATACGCATCCCTTCCCGGTGAACCGCTCGTGCGATGGCTTGACCAGCCGCGTGTCGAACGGGAACGGCTGCGTGACAACAGCGGGCACATCCCTCCATCGTTGAAACAGCACGGGATCCAGTCATGGACATCGATCCCTCTCCGGACAAAAGATACCATTACCGGACTGCTGGCCATCGCGGGAACGTCATACGATCTCCTCGGTCCAAAACAGGCGGAACTCGTTGAGGCAATCGGTAATACCGTGAGTATTGCCATTCACAATGCCCGGCTCTTCGACAGGTTGCGCCAATCAGAACACCGGTATGCCGATTTGTTTGAAAATGCACCGGACATTTACCTCAGCATTGACCGGCAGCACGCGATTGTGGGCTGCAACCGATCGGGCGCAGAGATGCTTGGCGTGAACGCGCAGGCAATCCTCGGCGCGCCGTTCGAGAGCCTCTTTGATGCCGCACACACTGACGCTCTACGCCAGATGGTCGATCGGATGTTTGCCGAGGGACGCGTGCTGAAGGATGTGGAAGAGCATGTGGTCTCCCCACGAGGCACACATCTTGCCGTTCTCCTGAACTCCTCACTGGTGTTCGATGACACCGGCGTTGGCCGCACCGCACGCATTGTCGCCCGCGACATCACCGAACGCAAGAAAATGGAAGCGGCCATCCTCCATGCGCAGAAGATCGATAGCATCGGAAATCTCGCGGGGGGGATTGCGCACGACTTTAACAATATCCTGGCGGCGATTCTCGGCTCCGCCTCCATTATGCGGCGGCATCCGAGCGACCGCGTACGTCTGGCAAAATACGTCGAGATCATCGAGACCAGCGCACGCCGGGGTTCTTCGCTGACACGACAATTGCTGACGTTTGCACGAAAAACGGAGACCATCGCCGCTCCCGTAGATATCCATGCGCTCATCCACGAGACTCTGGATCTCTTCTCGCGCAGCGTGACAAAAGATATCACCGTTCGCACCAACCTTTCTGCCGAACAAATTACCGTGAACGGTGACGATGGTCAGATCCAGCAGGCACTGCTCAACCTCTTTCTGAATGCGCGCGATGCAATGCCTGACAAGGGAGTACTCACCGTGTCAACGGCACCCGTTCCCGGCGCCACGCCGCCTGCGGGCGCCCCGGCAAACCTCACCGGTCCATTCGTGGAGATCCGCATTGCCGATACGGGCCGTGGAATTCCCCGCGAAATCCAGAATCGGATTTTTGAACCCTTCTTCACTACGAAGGATAACGGCACAGGATTGGGACTGTCTGTTGTGTATGGGGTTCTGCAGAACCATGGCGGCTATATCACGCTCGAGAGCAGTGAGGGCCAGGGCGCGTCCTTTTCATTGTTCCTTCCGCGGCATACCGCCGCCGTACCTGGTGCAGGGCGGAAGCGCCCGCGACGGTTTCCCCGCGGGACGGAGAATATTCTGGTCATCGACGATGAACCCCCGGTGTGCGAAATCGCACAGGATCTCCTCACCTCACTCGGCTATACCGTGTACATCGCCCATGACGGTCGTGAGGGAGTGGAATTCTATAGGAGTCGCCGGGCAAACGTTGACCTGGTCCTCCTCGACATTAACATGCCGGTGATGTCCGGAACAGAGGCATTTGAACATCTGCGCGCGATCAACCCGCATGTCCGCGTCATTATTGTCACCGGATACGGCAAAGGCGCCGTTGACACACCGCAGTTCTCCAGCGAAGTCAATGGTTTTGTGCCGAAACCGTTTCAAATCGAAACACTTGCATCCAAGGTGCGCAAAGTCCTCGATCAACACACCTTCCAGGAAGACGCAGGAAAGCAATGAATGCACATCAGAGATTTTTTGAAGAGCTGCGTACCGCACGGGAAGCGAAAGGTATGACGCTCGAAGACATCTCGCGTGCCACGCTGATCGATCTGAAGTATCTCACTGCCATTGAAGAGGCCCGGGAGGATGTGCTGCCGGCGGCGTACCTGCGCGCGTTCATCCGCGAGTACGCCACGACGATCGGTCTGGATCCCGCTGTGGTAATGAACCAGTACGATCAGACGTCTCCTTCCGTTGCAGGAACAGGCTCATCCGCACATACCACCGAAACCACGCAGCCGGCTCCTCTTGCCGGGGAACCGCATCGCGCGTGGTGGACAAATCGTGTAGCGTTGCTCACCGCGATGAGTGCCGGCATTGTCTGCATCATTGCGATCGTTCTCTATTTCTCCCGATCGTTTGGCCCCTCCCCCGTTCGAGAAATTCCCTTCAGCACCGCCGTCAGCGAGAATGAACGCCGCGTATTCCCCGGCGACACAGCAAAGGCGGCACCATCATCAGCACCAGTGGCTTCGGGCGACAGCCTCCTGCTGTCTGCTACCAGCACAGACTCCGTCTGGATGGAACTGTCCATCGATGGGACACCTCCCAACGACTATCTCTTCCCACCGAATATCCGTCGACACTGGAAGGCAAAGGAAAAATTCACGATTACGCTTGGTAACGGGGGCGGGATCAATTTCCGGCTGAATACGACGGAGATCGGCACACTCGGCAAACGTGGCGGTGTGGTACGGAATTATGAACTGAATCGCCGTTCGCTCACCTCTCCCACCGCCGGACGTGCAACCCCATGAAGCAGGTTCCGGACAACGCCCGTAGACGGGCAGCACAGCTTCGACGGAAAATCCTCGAACACGATCACCGGTACTATGTTCTTGCAGAACCCGTGATTGCGGACGAGGAGTATGACCGCCTCATGCGGGAATTGCAGGACCTCGAAGCGGCCTACCCATCCCTGGTCGCTCCGGATTCGCCTACACAGCGGGTCGGAGGTCAACCGACAAAGGAGTTTTCAGCAGTCACGCACGATCCGCCGATGCTGAGTCTGGCGAATTCGTATTCGGAAGAGGAAATTCGGGACTTCGATCGACGGGTGCGGGAGTTGCTCGGTGCAGCGAAGCCGGTGTACGTTGCCGAACTCAAGATCGATGGCGTGGCGGTGGCGCTCCGCTACCGCGATGGCGTATTTGTTCAAGGTGCGACACGCGGTGACGGGGCGCAGGGAGATGAGATTACGCAGAACGTGCGTACGGTCCGGCAGCTTCCTCTCCGGCTCCATACGGCGGAGCGGGTGTACAACACGCTCGACGTGCGCGGGGAAGCGTATATGGCCCGTCAGAACTTTGAAGAGATGAACACTGTGCGCGAAACAAACGGGGAAAAAGTCTTCATTAACCCGCGCAACGCAACCGCCGGAACGTTGAAGCTGCAGGATCCGCGCACCGTCGCCACCCGACCAATACGGTTGTTTACGTACGCCCTCTTCGCGCCGGAGGCGCGCCTGACGTCACACCTCCGCAATCTTGAACTGCTAAAATCGCTCGGATTCCCTGTCGATTCTCACTACCGCCGGTGCGCGACGATCGACGACGTTGTCCGCTACTGGCAACACTGGGAAGCGCATCGCGACGACCTCCCCTACGAAATCGACGGCGTCGTCGTAAAAGTGGATTCATTGGCACAACAACAGGAACTCGGCACAATCGCCAAAAGTCCCCGCTGGGCCATGGCGTTCAAATTTGCCTCGCGCAAGGCGGAGACCGTTCTCAATGGTATCATCCTTCAGGTCGGGCGGACGGGCACCATAACACCGGTGGCGGAACTCGTTCCGGTCTTTGTTGGCGGTACAACGGTCTCGCGCGCAACGCTGCACAATGTCGACTATATTGCGCAACTCGACCTCCGGGTTGGCGACACCGTCACGGTGGAAAAGGGGGGAGACGTCATTCCGAAAGTGTCCGGCGTGGTGGCAGCAAAGCGACCGCGCGGGACCCATCCGTTCGCCATGCCCGTTTCGTGCCCCGTCTGTGATTCCCGTATCTACAGGGCCGAAGATGAGGCGAACTATTATTGTGAGAACGCCGAGTGCGCCGCGCAAGTGCGCGGACGCATTGAGCATTTTGCACAACGGGGCGCGATGGACATTGAAGGTCTCGGCGAGGCCGCTGTGGAACAGCTTGTGGCCCTCGGACTTGTGAGAAATGTTGCCGATCTGTACCAGCTGGCGAGACACAGGACAACACTCTCCGGTCTGGACCGGTGGGGGGACAAAAGCACGGCGAACCTCCTGGAAGCGATTGAACAGAGCAAGAAACAGCCGTTTTATCGCGTCCTATATGCCCTCGGTATCCGTCACGTCGGTGCTGGTGTCGCCCGAACGCTTGCCGGGAATTTTCCATCGATGGCGACCCTGCACGATACATCCGAAGAGACGCTTCAGACAGTTCCCGCGATTGGACCCGCAATTGCCGAAAGTGTCGCGCATTTCTTCTCGGAAAAGCATAACCGTGAAATCCTGCGCCGTCTCGAAAAATCCGGCCTCACCATGGCGGGCAGTACCGCACCCGCGGTCGGTCCGCTTTCCGGAAAGACATTCGTGCTGACCGGCACACTGCCGACGCTGAGCCGCGACCAGGCGCGTTCGGCGATCGAAAGCCATGGCGGCAAGGTCGCTTCCGGCGTGAGCAAGAACGTGCACTATGTCGTCGCAGGAGAAGACGCTGGCGCAAAGCTCGAACGCGCTCGCGCACTGAACATTCCCGTTGTGTCTGAAACCGATCTCAAGAAGATGATAGGATCCTGAGGTATGCTCGAATCACTCCGCCGCTCTCTTGGTGTACAATTGTCGCGTTGGCATTTTCGACGGATGCACAACGCCGTCATCTCGTTCGCCGACTCCCTGTCAACGGGCGGCAATGCGCTGCTCATTCTGCCACTCACACCCACGGCCCAGTCGCCGGCACTGGTGATCGACCTTGTGCGCACGCAGTTTCCGGGTGCCCGCCTGACCATCGTCGCCGAGGAACACGATACCGGCGCCGCAGTGCTTCTCCCCCGCAGCACGATAATCCGCGTGAGCCCGAACAACATCGATTGGCTGTTCCGCCCTTCACGCGAGATCACGCAGCGCATTGCCGGAGCCACGTACGACCTCGCCATTGACCTGAATCTTGACTCTCTGCTTCCCTCGGCCTATATTTGTAGAGAAAGTAACGCACGCGTACGGGTCGGGTTCGCGCGCGATGGTGCGGATCTCTTCTACAATTTTCAGATGCAACACGACTCGGCACGCGATGGTGCGTTGTATGACCGACTTGCAGCGTGCTTGAAGATGTTCTAGGGCTGTTTTGGAAAGGGACTCAGATGAAGTTCGATGTGCAGGGCAACGGAACAGCGATAACGCTCACCGTCAAAGAGAAGAAACTGGACTCTGCCGTTGCAGCAGAGCTCAAAGGAGAGTTCCTGATTCTCTGTACACCCAAGGTGAAAACGTTGACGGTGGACTTGGGGGAAGTGGAGTTCTGTGACAGCAGCGGACTCAGTGCGCTGCTGATCGCCGACCGCAAAATGAAGGAGCACGGCGGGAAGGTCCGCCTGCTCAATGTTCAAAAGAAGGTCTTGAGTCTGCTGAAAATCTCAATGCTCGATCGCGTCTTCGAGATCGAGAACACGCCGCACAAGAAACCACGCAGTGCGCGATGACGGCTATCCCCGGCGTTCAACTTTGATGAAATTCGTACCGCCGCCGGAAAAAAGCGGCTGACCGGCTATCAACACATACAGATCCCCGCTTTTCAGCACTCCTTCCGCCACCAGACGATCTTCCACGGCACGCAGCGTACTGTCTGAATCGGGAAACACCTGATCCACAAGAAGACTTTGCACTCCCCACACAAGATTGAGCCGGCGTAGCGTCGACGCAGAAGTTGTCACCGCCACAATAGGGGTCCGCGGACGGTGATGGGCAACAATGCGCGTCGTCATTCCGCTCTGGGTCACGGTCACAATCGCCGCAGCACGTATCTGCTCCGCCAGCACGCAGGCCGCCCTTCCAAGCGCCTCGTGAAAATCCCGCTCCCCATCTGCTGCATGGCGTTCTGCCTGCCATGTCCGGCCTGCATGCATTTCGACGTTGTTGATGATGCGCGTCATCATGGCCACCGCTTCGACCGGGTATGCGCCGATCGATGTCTCGCCGCTGAGCATCACCGCATCCGCGCCATCGAGCACAGCGTTGGCAACATCACTGGCCTCTGCACGCGTCGGTATGGGATTGGTGATCATCGATTCAAGCATCTGCGTGGCAACGATCACCGGCTTGCCGGCGCGATTGCACTTGGCAATGATGCTTTTCTGGTGCAACGGCACCTCTTCGGGTGGCACCTCCACGCCGAGATCGCCGCGGGCAACCATGATACCATCCGCCTCCGCAATAATGGCATCGATGTTCCGCAGCGCCTGGGGTTTTTCGATCTTCGCCACAATTGGATGGTACGCCGCCGGCCCCGCTGTGCGCACGATGGCGTCACGCAGGGCGCGCACATCGTCGGCCGAGCGCACAAACGAAAGGGCTGTATAGTCCACATCATTCCTGATGCCAAAGGCAAGATCTTCCAGATCTTTTGTGGTGAATGAAGGGATGCTGAGAGGAATGCCGGGAAGATTGATCCCCTTGCGCGAGCCGAGCGTCCCTCCGACAGCCACTTCACATGTCACCTCTCTCTCTGACGTGCTCAGGACATTCAGACGCAGCTTCCCGTCATCGAGAAGGATGGTATCGCCTGCATGCACATCGCGCGGGAGATTGAGATACGAGATGGGGATGCTGCCGGGGCTTCCTGAATTGGGATCCGTGGTCATGATGACGGTGCTGCCTGCAACGAGTTCCACGGAACCGCCAGCCAGATCTCCTACCCGGATTTTCGGACCCTGAAGGTCCTGCAGGATGCACAACGGCACACCGGCTTGTTGTGCCGCCTTCCGTACATTGGCAATCAGGCGGGCATGGCCATCGTAGGAACCATGGGAGAAGTTCAACCGAGCGACATCCATGCCGACCTCCAGCATCTTGCCCAACACCGCGGGATCATGGGAGGCGGGACCAAGTGTGCACACGATACGTGCTTTGCCGGGGAGAACTCTCATGCTGATACCTTTCGTGCATCGTGAAGGATATCGTAAAGCAGCGGCAGGATTGTGCCGGCCGACCCCTGAAGAAATTCGTCAGCGCGTTCAGTCAGCGGCGTCGGCTCCGGGTTGATCTCCACCAGATATGCTCCGCGTGCCTTCGCAGTCACAGGAAGTGAAGCCGCCGGATAGACAACTGCAGACGTTCCAATGGAGAAGAACAACGATGCTGATTCCGTTGCACGCACGGAGGCTTCCCATTCGTCTTCAGGGAGCATTTCGCCAAACCACACAACATCGGGACGTATCTTGCCATTGCATGCAGCACAACGCGGAACCCCCACAGCCTTCAGCACCTCTTCATTGGAATACCGACGCCCGCACGCGATGCAATAGTTCCGCTCGATATTCCCGTGCAGTTCGTGGACTTTTGTACTTCCCGCACGCCGGTGGAGATTATCGATGTTCTGCGTGATCACGATGAAGTCCGGCACACATCGTTCCATGCGGGCCAGTGCAACATGCCCCGCGTTGGGCTGCACTTCTGCGATGATACGCTTCCTGTGTGCATACCACTCCCACACAAGATCCGGATTGCGCAGGAAACCATCCATACTTGCAAGTTCTTCGGGACGCATTTTGTTCCAGATGCCATCTGCACCCCGGAATGTTGGCACGCCGCTTTCCGCGGATATGCCGGCTCCTGTGAACGCCACCATGTGGGTTGCCGTCGCAAGACAGGTTTTAAGGCGTTCGGAAATGATCATTGCGCTGTTCCGATCGGCAGGAGACGCAGGTGGTCCCACGCTTGCCGTCCCGGCGAACGGAGAACGTTGCGGTAGGCCCCGTGCAACCAGAGCGGTGTTTGATCGTCGTAATGCACATTGTATACCTGGCCGGATTCCCCCGAGGGAAGAACGGCCAGATGTGTCTCCTCCTCTGCGAAGGAGAAGATTTGGCGGTATGATGCGCCGACGGTCACCGCAAATGGCGCAGTGATGCTGTATTCCCCACTCATCAACGCGGTTGAGGCACCCGGATAAGGGTACGGTCCGATGCTGAAGATCCTGTCCAGCGGCGGCTGCAAACCGAATGGATGTTGCAGGGTGACAGTGTGTAAAGTCCCCCAGCGCCACAATCGGGGGTCTTCTCCTGCGCGAGTGATAAGATCCTGAATGGCTTCCCGGGCGCTTCGCCGGAGAATATCATCGCGTGTTTCAATGCCGGGTGTCCGCACATCGTCAAACCAGACGGATGTCCCTTCCTTTATCAATCGTGTTGTAACCCGGAGGGGGACGTTCACCAGCATCGTGAAGTCATGGAAGAGATCTTCGCCCATCTCATCAATGAAGATATTCCTGATCACATGGAGGAGGAATTCCTGATAGATCGATGTGGCGATGTCATTTGCATTGAATCTGAAGTCCCAGTTTGTCAGGTATTCCCGTACCAATCCTCCCAGCTTGTTGCCGATCACGCTGTCGGCGGCGGCAGCCAGAAGAAAAGGAGCCAGATCGCGGGCCAGTGGCGAATAGGTGTCATTCTGTAGCAGGCGGCAATCTTGTACGGAGATCTTGCCGGCAGGAGTGTCGAACGCCGCGCGGAGACGCTGGATGCGTGACGGTGGCTCCCAGAGGTCGCCGATATGGTACGGATATGTGTCATCGACGGTCTTGTTATTGGCGCTGGCGACGTAGCCGGCCGGCGGGTTGAACATATGCGGCAACTGGTCGAATGGCACGTAGCCTGTCCAGAGGGCGTTGCGCTCCCATCCCGGTACCGGGAGGAGGCCGCGTCCCACTCTGCGGATCGGGAGGCGGGCCGCACAGTAGTAGCCGATATTCCCGCGCGCATCGCCGTAGACGAAGTTCTGGCCGGGGAGAGCAAACGACCTCAATCCTTCGACAAATTCAGTCCAGTTGCGCGCACGGTCGATGCGGAGAAATGCACCCACCTGGTCATCGACTTCTGCGCCGACCCATCGCATGCTGGCAACAAACGGGGGGATCAGCCGATTCAACGGAGTGCGAATATCCGTTACGATGGGGCCGTTGCCGGTTGCACGAATGCGCAGCACGACCGCCGTATCTCCGCGCACCGGAATTTCCTCTTCACGTATCGTGAGCGGATGCCACGCGTCATCATACCAGTAGGCATCGCCTGCGTCATTGATGCGTTCGAAAAAGAAGTCCGCATCATCGGCCATGAGGTTTGTCACTCCCCAGGCGATCGAATCGTTTCTTCCGGCGACGATCCCGGGAACTCCGGGTACGGACATGCCATGTACCGTGAAGCCGGGCGCGATGACACCCACCTCGTACCACTGTGGAGGCTGCGAAAGATGCAGGTGTGTATCATTCGCAAGAATCACAGCGCCGGTTTCCGATCGTCGTGGTCCGATGGCCCATGCGTTGCTTCCCCCTGTGGGAAGAGAGCGTCCGAAGTACGCGAGGTACTCTTGAGAGGTGGTAAGGTAACCCTGCAGGGAGCCCGCGTAGTGGCGCCATTCTTCGGTAGGAACCTGCGGCGGAACCGACTGGGGATACGACGGGAGTATTTGCGCCACGGTATCCTGGCCCAAACGCGCGACTAACGCGCCGTAGGTGATGTCAGTCCACCACGACAGGTTCAACTCCCATGCAAGCAGGCGGGCTACCACGATGCAATCGACAGGCGTCCAGAGTTCCGGATCGTACCGCAGGAGGTCAAACTCGATCGGGAGTTTCCCGATCGTCATTGCACGCCAGGCATTCACGCCTTCGCAGTATGCCTGCAAGTCGTTCCGTGTCTGCCCGGGAAGATGGCGTTCGATCTCAACGGCGATACGGCGCAATCCCACAATGCGGAACATCCGGTCAAACGGGAGAGTGGTTTTCCCGAAGATCTCTGAGAGACGGCCGGATCCTGCCCGTCGCTGGAGGTCCATTTGCCAGAGCCGATCCTGTGCGTGGACAAATCCCATCGCAAAGAGGGCGTCATGTTCAGTCCGCGCGGATATGCGCGGAACGCCATATTCATCCCGGAAGATATCCGTTGGATCCTGTAGAGACTGAACAACAATCGAGCCGGTCGTTTTGGGAAAGGACTTTGTGAGCTGGTAGCGTACAAAGAAGAAGAGCGCGATAGCGGCAACAAGCATGACGCCGCTGACGCCGAGAATGAGTTTCAGCCGCCTGCTCACATGGGGCTCCAGGGTGGGAATAGACTCGAAGTCCGCCACCTTCCGGCGTGGCGGACTTCAATATAGAGAATCGCGTTTACTGTTGCAACCAACAGACGCGGCTAGAAGCGGAAGGACAACGTTGCCATGACGGTATTGGAGGTGATCTTCTCGTCTGTTTGGGAACTGCTGTCGTAGTTTGTTCTGAAAGTGTTCCACCACCCGCGAGCATACGACACGTCGAACATCGTTGACGGACCGAGCCGGAACCCGAGCCCGCCGGTAATATACTTCTGAGCAAATGAGGATGGGTCATTCGCATATGGCGAGGTGAAGTACATGAAGCCGCCGCGCAAACGGACACCGATTCCTGTGATGTCATATTCGAATCCAGCCCGGTAATTCGAGGTCCCGCGGAATATCGTCTTCATATCTTTGTTCTGCGCAATCACATCTGC
This sequence comes from Ignavibacteriota bacterium, assembly GCA_003162215.1. Lineage (GTDB taxonomy): Bacteria > Bacteroidota > Ignavibacteria > UBA10030 > UBA6906 > Fen-1255. Next base: position 35,941 of record PMMO01000073.1, on the reverse strand, counting down.
GTTGGCGTTCTCGAACTTCAGTTGGGTCCAATCGGTGTAGTCAATATCTGCAGACAGCATCAAGTTCAGAAACATCACCGAGAAGCCGGCACTGAATTCCCAGGGCGTGACCACGTCATATTGGCCGCTTCCTGTGTTCTCAAAGGGTTTGTCGGTCGGGTACATGTCGCCGTTGTCAAACGTGGCACGTGCGGTGGTCCCGAAAGTCTCTTTTACAGTGAACGACGTTGGGGTTTTGATCCCGATACCGAGCCTGAACCGGTCCGGTATCCGGTAGAGCAACCCGAACTTCGCATTGCCGCCGGTGATGTCGCCCTCAATGAACTCATCCACGGTCAAGCGACTGAAGTCATAGGGATACGTATCCCAGTTGTGGCCACGATCGTCTTCCGTGTAGTTGCGGTCATAACGGTATGTGCCGGAGAGATATGTGAGCGTGACACCCAGACTGAAATCCTTTGCAACGTCAACGGCACCGGCTACCGACCAGTTGTTCAATCCGCCGCCCTCCACCACTTTGGCGATCTGCGTTACCTTCCCGGTGATCGGGCTTATAAAACGCCCGGTCAGCGTGTCAATATCTGCCAGGTATAACTGATACGCCAGATTGTTTGAGAGATCCGAAGGATAGAACGCACCATTGCGCGCATAGGACTGAATTATACTGCTGCCCGGATTGAACCCGGTGAACGACATGCCGCTGACAAAGTTGTTTGGGCGATCAAAACCAAACGCCAGAACCATGCTTCCCTGCTGCGTCGGAATTTTGTAAACTAACCCCAACGAGTTCAGGTTTGTGGAACTGGCGGTGTACACCTCCTGAGTGTTGAAAAACGTGCTGTTGTCGTTGTTGTTGTGATATGTGAGCCCGAATGAAAATTCACTGGACTGTAGCTGGGCAAGTCCGGCCGGGTTCCAGTAGATCGCACTGAAGTCGTTGGCTACGCCGGTGTACGCGTTACCCATGCCGAGTGACCGGCTTCCTACTCCGGTTCCGGAGAGGCCAAGCCGTAACGCATCCTCAGGGTATTGTCCAAGTGCTTGGATTGAAGTCAGCGCAAGAGCCGCGGCGCAAGCGATGACACTGCTAATTTTGGGTTTCATGGTGTCCTCTGTTCAAAATCAACGCCTGTTTCCGCCCCGTGAACCAGTATTCGCTGGAGCATTGCTCCCGCCACTCGACGGTGCCGATGACGGGTGTGGCGACGAAGGCGCAGGGGTGTATGTGCCGCCCGATCGCTCTCCACGATTACTGTCACGCCCGCTCGAACTCCCGCCACTGTTGCCCGATGACGAACGGGGCGGGGAAGATGCACGTACGTCACGCCCACCGTTGCTTGAACGAGGGTACGACCTCGGCGCGTATACTCGTGAACTCCCGCGCAAACCACTGGGAGAGGCAACACGAGTGGGACGGGTAGTTCCCTTCGTGACAGAACTGGCCGAGGAACGAGGCATCGTCTTGTATGTGCCGGCCGAAGGCGCAGTTCCATAGCCGCCACTACTGGTGCCTCTTGGAGTGTAGCCGCTCCCTCCGCGAACCCCACCCGATGACCTGGTCGAACCAAATGCACGTGATGAACCATAGGCACTACCAGAGTTGGTCATATACCCGCTTCCTCCCCGGTGTCCCGGCCCGTAGTACAAGGATGAGCGATATCCAAATATGGGGCTTGACCACCATCCTGAGTAGTAAGGATACGAAGTGCCGCACCACCCCCAGTAGGGATCATACCAGCCGGAGCCATAGCCGTATCCGGGATAGTGCCAGGCCCATTGGTCGTAGAACCCCACACCGAATCCATAGCCGGGATAGTAGAAGTCATCGTAGAAGCGCTCCCGGGCATTGTCATATTCCTGTGGCGTAGCAGCCGAGTCGTCATTTGCGTACTCATCTTGCCCACCTTCGTAGCGGACGACACCCTCATCCCGCGTTGACCCGAATTGGGTATAGCATCCACTCGACAGGAAGGCTATGAGTCCGGCTGTACAGACAAGCATCCAGCACATGTACCGTGGTTTCATGATCCATTCCTCCTCATCTATGTCTCCAACTTACAATATCAGTGCCACTCCGGTCACCCTCGGAACATCGATTTTTTAGCCGTTTTGGCAGGCTTCGTGTATCCATTTATGGACACCTTGCCTCAACCAGTCCACGAAAAGCGACAGTAGGGTCTAAAAGGCCCGGGAATACTCAAGACAAACAGTGCGGTTGGCAACGGTGATGTTAGGACCATTCTTGACCAGATCCTTGAGGTTGAGACTGATAGTCAATCCGTTACCCAACATCAGTCTGATTGCCGCATTGATATAGCCCCAGCCCTTCCCCACCGCTTGAGCGCTGTTGTCGTTTGTCGCAAAATTGTATTCGAGGATAGCTGAGAGCACCGGGCCGATGGTTTTCTCGACCCCCGTATAGACATTCAGATCCCTGTCTCCGTCCGCGCGTTCAAGGCTGTAGTTGACACCGCCATGAATGCTTAAATACCCCAGGAACGCATAGTTCTTGCTTGCCGCTACGAAGAGGCCGGGCGATTTGATCTGATAGCGATCGAGATCCTTCAAATAGCCGTCTTTTCCTTGTGAGTCGAATCCGAGGACGAGTGCCGGCAGCAACATTCCTTCTTCAAGAATGCGGAGGCGGAGGTTCACACCGGGGATGGGATTCATCACCGGCGATCCGGAACCAATGATGCGCGATCCACCATAAGAGATCCCAAAACTGAACCGGTCGAGGATGCCCGCACTGATGCCGAACAGGACGCCACCTTCCTTGTAGAAGTCGACATCGAGGACCATGGCCCCTTTGTCCTGCATCCCTGCAGTCGGCATGTCGACAAGGAACCTCGGCTCCAGCTTCCCATCAGTTCCGGCGGAACCCTGACCAATCGCCGTTGTCCCAATGCATGCCAGCAACGCGGCGATAGAAATCAGGTGGTTCACTGACCGGCAGACACGCGCTTCCACGCTGTTCCCTCTTTCTTGTCCTCAAGGACAATGCCGAGTGCGAGCAGACCATCCCGGATTTTGTCGGAAAGACCCCAGAGTTTTTCGCGGCGGAGATCCGCCCGCAACGAAATGAAGAGCGAGAGGAGCTCAGGATCGATGGATTGAGAGGTGGACAATTCGCGGCCGGTTCCAATACCCAGACCCAATACCTCACCGGCATGTGTTGCGAAGAAGGTCTCGATGGCGTTCAGTTCTTCCTGTGCCAGCGGCGTACCACGTCCCAGCGCCTGATTCACTTCACGGCTCAGATCGAACAGTCCGGCAATCGCGAGCGGGCTATTGAAATCGTCATTCATCGCAGTAAGAAACGCCTGGTGGTGTTTTTCAAGATCGATGCCTGACGGCGTGCCGGTGGTATTGGCCGCGGCGGCCTGCTGAACATTCCGCATGGTATTGACGAGTTTCCCCAAACCTTTCGCCGCGCCCTCGAGGGCTTCGGCACTGAAGTCCAGTGTACTGCGATAATGACTTTGCAGAATGAAGAACCGGACCACTCCAGGAGTCCATCGCGCAAACGCATCTTTGAGCGTGATGAAATTCCCCAGCGACTTTCCCATCTTCTTTCCGTCGACGGTGACCATATTGTTGTGAAGCCAGTACTTCACAAACGGGCGCCCCGTTGCACCTTCGCTCTGTGCGATTTCGCACTCGTGGTGGGGAAACTGATTCTCCAGACCGCCGCCATGAATGTCAAAACTCTCGCCGAGGTACTTCATGGACATTGCCGAGCATTCAATGTGCCACCCCGGGAAACCTTCTCCCCACGGGCTGGGCCAGCGCATGATGTGCCCCGGTTCAGCGCGTTTCCAGAGCGCAAAGTCTGCCGGATGCCGTTTTTCGGATTTCACTTCCACCCGTGTGCCGGCATTCATCTCGTCGAGAGTTCGCCGTGACAGCTTGCCATATGCAGCGTAGTGCGGAACATCGAAGTAGACCGATCCGTTGGCCTCGTAGGCAAGATCCCGTGATAACAGCGTTTCGATAAGAGTAATCTGTTCGGTGATATGTCCCGAAGCGCGCGGTGCGATATCCGGACGCACGACATTCAGCGCATCCATATCGTCATAGTAGCTGCGCGTGTACATATCCGCCAGTTGCATTGGATGCATACGGTCGATGCGGGATTGCTTCACAAGTTTGTCTTCACCTTCATCGGCGTCATCGGTCAGGTGACCAACGTCGGTGATATTCTGCACGTACAGCACCCGATATCCGAGAAATCGCAGATACCGGACAATGACGTCAAAGGAAATGTAGCTCTTTGCATGTCCGAGATGCGAATCGCCATAGACCGTGGGTCCGCACACGTACATCCTCACAAGATCCGGATGGAGGGGCTGAAACGGTTCTTTTGTGCGAGACAGAGTATTGTACAGGACAAGTGGCATTAGTGGAGTCCCATAAGTTCACGAGCGCCGGCCAGGCCGGCTTCAGTCACTTCGGCACCGCTCATCAGGCGTGCTACTTCGCGAACCTGTTCATCGAGCGTCAAGCGGCGCAACGTTGTGAAGGCACGAGCGTCTTTTTCAGTCTTGCTGACTGCAAAATGAACATCCGCAAAGCCCGCAATTTGCGGAAGATGCGTAATGGCTATCACCTGATGGAATCCTGCGAGATTCTTCAGGCTGGCGCCGACCGCCTGTGCGATGCGGCCGCTGACGCCGACATCGATCTCATCAAAGATCAGGACGGGGAGACGGTCGGTTTTAGCCAGTATGCTCTTGAGCGCAAGCATGATCCGTGAAACTTCGCCTCCTGACGCGACACGGGTGAGCGGCTTTTCCTCTTCGCCGATATTCGTGGAGAGATAGAATTCCACGTTGTCATACCCGCGAGGGTTGAGAGCGACCGTTGTCTTTCCCCGCCGGACCGCATTGGCCGGCAGGGAACCGCCGTTACCCGTGTGCGGAATCTGCTCCTGCTGTATGCGCGTGCTGAAGCGGGCTTGCGCAATGCCGAGCCCGGCGAGTTCCTGCACAATGGCGTTGTCGATTTTACGTGCAATATCGTGTCGTTTGGACGAGAGGCGGTCGGCAATGGCGGCACTTTCCTGCCGCCCCTCTTCGACTTCGCCTTCCAGTCGGGCGATCACTTGATCAAAATTGTCGGCAAGTGCGAGTTCGCTCGAGAGCTTTGCGCGGTGGGCGATCACGAGATCCACCGCACCGCCATACTTCTTCTTCAAAAACGCCAGCCGCCCCAGACGTTCGCGCAGTTGCTCGAGGCGATCAGGGGTGAACTCAACCCGGGCATTGTACCCCTGCACGAATTTCGCAAGTTCACTCACAATCGCTTCGGCCGAAGAACATTCGCGCGCGGCATCAGCAAAGCGCGGATCGATCTCCGCAAGTGCATGGAGCTGATTCCTGGCGATCACGAGCAGGTCACGAACGGCACGTTCTCCTTCGTAGAGCTGTGCATAGAGTTCAGCTGTTGCGCTGAAAAGCTTCTCGCTGTTCTCAAGAATCCGGAGTTCTGTTTCCAGCTCATCCTCTTCTCCCGGGTGCGGGCCGACCGCGTCTATTTCCTGGGCCTGGAAAAGAAGGAACTCCCGTTTTTCACGGAGTTCCCGTTCCCTGCGCCGAAGGTCTGCAAGTTCACCGGCAACGCTCCGCAACCGGGCATGCGCCAACCGGAATTCCTCCACCATCCCACCGAGCCCGCCGAAATCATCCAGCATCCCGATATGTGTATCGACCCGCAGGAGGGATTGATGCTCGTGTTGGCCGTGCAGGTCCACGAGCAGCTCACCGATCTGTTTCTGGATGGCAAGCGTAACGGGGGAGTCGTTGAGGAAACACCGGCTCTGGGCTTTGGCGGAGACTTCGCGGCGGACGATCAGCTCGTCTGTAGTTTCGATGTCATTCGCGGCGAGCAGGTCCCGCACTTTGCTGTTGCCCCCCACGTCGAATGTCGCCTCCACCACAGCTTTGTCGCTGCCGCGGCGCACCACATCAGCGCTTGCGCGCTCGCCGAGGACGAGACCGAAAGCATCGATGATGATCGATTTGCCGGCGCCGGTTTCACCGGTAATAATGATGAGGCCGCTGGAAAATTCGACGCTGAGCTCCTGGATGAGGGCGTAGTTTTTGATGAGCAGCGTCTTCAACATGAAATCAATCTACCCATCTTTTGCAAAAGATTCAACGCAGCAGCATCAGGAAAGGGAGGGCAGCGACGGGCCGGTGGCGCCCGGAAGAGCATAGAAGCGGAGCTCGGGAACATCGGGGGTGACACCGTGGTAAAAGGCATAGCGCAGAAATTCCCTCAACCCGTCCAGATCCTCTTCGTTGAGGTCGTAGGAAAATGCGTGGAGGTAATCGGACATGTCGGAGTGGGAGAACGAGGGAAATGCCCCATGGGGAAGATCGCTGGCAATGGTATCGAGCGACGCGCGTCCACTGTAGGCACCCTGCAACAGCCACTGCACTTCTTCCGGGTTCAATGCCTCATCGGCACCGCACCAGAAGCCATGGACGTACGGAAGTCCCGTGAGCTCGTACCAGGCCTCTATGAGGTCTATGCGATTGGGATGCGTGGAGATTTCCCGTAACGAGGCATCACCTACAAGCAGAACGGCGTCAGCCTGTGCCAGCGCGCGATCGACCGGGCCGCCAAACGGTTGGAACTTCGGCTCCAGCTCGTATTCTTCCGCGAGGATGATCTTTGCCAGCACAATTTCCGACGACGAAGAAGGATCGATGGCAACAGTGCTGATCGTGCGGACATCCTCGTGAAAGACAAGGGTGATTGTGCCGGTGGCCGAAGCAGAGCTCACACCGACGCCGGGAACAATACGGTACTCGGAACTGTCCCGTGCAAAGTCGATGGGCGTGAGAAACGCCGCCGCCAGATCATGTTCACGGAGCCGGACTGCGTGCTGCGCGGGAACGTCCACCTGGCGGGCGAAGAGATCGCGCTCCGCCAGGTGAACAGTCAAGGGCTTGGCATAGAATGCCGGGGGAACGCCGAGTCGTTTGTGTGTGCTCATGCGAACCCCTTAGAGGTCGTGGGGTGTCAGGCGGTTGTCTTCTGGCGGATCGCCTTGCTGGCGAGCGAACGCAGATAGTACAGCTTTGCGCGACGCACCGAACCCTGTTTCACGCGTTCGATTTTGGCAAGGCGTGGTGAATGAAGGGGAAAGATGCGCTCCACACCGACGCCGTCTGAAATCTTCCGCACGGTGAACGTTGCGTTCATTCCGGCACCGTGGCGGCCGATCACCACGCCCTGGAATTGCTGCACGCGTTCTTTGTCGCCTTCAATGACGCGGACGTGCACGTTGATTGTGTCGCCGGGATGAAAGTCGGGTATACCGCTCTTCAGCTGGGTCGCTTCCACCAGTTTGATTTTATCCATGGTCATCTCCAAGAATTCACTGTTACGGGTTTTCCAACAAATCCTGTCGACGCTCGCGTGTTCGTTGCACGCGTTGGTCCTGCCGCCACTGTTCGATATCTGCGTGATTGCCGGACAGGAGGACATCCGGAACACGCATACCGCGAAACTCGGCAGGCCGTGTGTACTGCGGGGCGTCCAGCATGCCGTCTTGAAATGAATCGTTGAGCAACGATTCTCCGTCGTGCAGCACACCCGGAATTAAACGCACGATGCTATCGATCAAGACCAGGGCGGGCAATTCACCTCCGGTTAACACATAGTCGCCGATCGATATCTCCCGCGTTACCAGTTTTTCCCTGATCCGCTCATCGATTCCCTTGTAATGGCCGCACAGAATGATGAGGTGCGACTGTAAGGAGAGTCCGTTGGCCAGCGTCTGCGTCAGGCGCTCGCCATCGGCACTCATGTAGATCACCTCGTCATACGCACGTTCGCGCTGCAACGACTCCATGCAGGCGAACACCGGTTCGGGCTTCATCACCATGCCGGCCCCCCCTCCGAACGGAGTGTCGTCGATCGTCCGATGGCGGTCTGTGGTATAGTCGCGCAGATCGTGCACGACAACCTCCACGCCGGCCAGTTCCTGGGCACGTTTCAACATGCTTTCGCGCAGAGGTCCCTCAACCAACCGCGGGTGGCCGGTAATGACGTCGATCCGGATCACGGGCGCATCCCTTCAATGACGCGGATCATCATGGTTCGCGTCGCGGTGTCGATACGGCGGACAAACTCGCGGACGGCGGGAACCAGGAGGTCTTCTTCCCCCTCGGCGCCGATGACGTACACGTCGTGCGCGGGAAGGTGAAGGACGTCTTTCAAGGTCCCCAGATGAGCACCCTGCTCATCAACAGCAGCAAAGCCGATCAGCTGATGCACAAAGAACGTTCCCGTAGGCAAGGGTACTATGTCTTCCGGGGCAATCATGACAAGCATACCGACGAGCCGTTCCGCCGCCGTGCGATCCGGTGCACAGGAAAACTTCACGCGGATACCCCGCGACTCGATCTGCACCGCCGTCACTTCTGCCGTCACGGGTTCGCTGTCGTTAACGCCTGTTGCCGACGACTCCGATGCAAGGTATACGTGCCGCAAAGAACGGAACCGCTCCGGCATATCAGTCAGGGGCTCAACGATGACGTCTCCCTTGATGCCGAATGCCTTCACGATGGAGCCGACAGCAATCAGGTCACGGACAGCGATAGTCACTCTGCAATTTCGAGAATAGCCCGTTTTCCCTGGCGTGCAGCCACTGCGGCAAGCAGGATGCGCAGAGACTGGGCTGTTCTCCCCTTTTTTCCGATCACTTTACCCACATCATGTTGTGCCACGCGGAGACGAAACACAATCTTGTCTTCGCGTTCCTCCTGTTCCAGAGCGATCATCTCCGGACTGTCAACGAGGTGGCTGGCAATGAACACCACGAAGTCATTCATGAATCCTCCTCAGGTCTTCTCCCTCTACGTGCAACGTCGTTGCCTCCACCCCCATAACCCAGGAGTCAGGTGCGTCAAGACTGCGGAGCTGCCTCGGCGGCCGGAGCGGCTGCGCCTTCCGGACCCTTGCTCACGCTTGCCTTCCGCTTTGCTGCAGCCCGGCGGGCTTTGCGCTCGCCATCGCGCTGGCGTTTGCCCGCCTGCTGCATCTGCCACTTCTCCATTGACGCAGAAATCGTGGCCTCGTCTTTGCCTGCACGGGTGAGTGACCACTTCAACCACAATCCGTTCCGCTGGAACAGACTGCGTACGGTATCGGTGGGCTGGGCACCCGTTTTCAGCCAGTAGAAGACCCGGGCTTCCTTTGCCTCGATGACCATCGGCTCCTGGCGCGGTTCATACCGGCCGACCACTTCAAGAAAGCTGCCGCTTCGCGCAGTGCGCGAATCGGCGGCCACGATGTGGTACATCGGCATTTTCTTCTTGCCGATCCGTCGCAAACGCAATCGTACTGCCAACGTTTCTCTCCTTCTGTTGCCTGCTATTAATGAATGCGCATTCCCCGGCCCATTTTGTCAAACCGTCCACCCCTGCTCAGGGTCTTCATCATGCGCTGCATCTGCTCATACTGCTTCAACAATTTGTTGACGTCCTGCACCGTGCACCCGCTTCCCATCGCGATGCGCCGCCGCCGTGTTCCGTTGATGATCTGCGGCCTCCGGCGCTCGTCCGATGTCATCGACTGGATCATCGCTTCGATGCGCACCAGCGCCGATTCATCCACCTCTGCGTTCGCCGGCAACCGGTTCGCACCCGGCAACATGCCCAGCACCTGCTGCAACGGCCCCATCTTCTTTACTTCCTGCAGCTGCTCAAGAAAATCTTCGAGCGTAAACTGCGACTTCCGGATCTTCTGTTCGAGCGCAACCGCTTTGTCTCCATCGAACTGCGCCTGCGCTTTCTCCACAAGACCGACGATGTCGCCCAATCCGAGAATCCGCGACGCCAGCCGGTCGGGGTGAAACCGTTCCAGTGCGTCGGGCTTCTCTCCTGTGCCGATGAACTTGATCGGCACACCCACGGTTGCACGGAGGGAGATCGCCGCCCCACCCCGGGCATCGCCGTCCATCTTTGTCAGCACAGCGCCGTCATAGTGCAACCGGTCGTGGAAGGCTTGTGCCGTATTCACCGCATCCTGTCCGGTCATGGCATCCACGACGAACAGGATCTCGTGCGGCTGGATCGCGGCCTTGATCGCCTCGGCCTCGCGCATCATTTCTTCATCAACGTGCAAACGGCCGGCGGTATCAACGATCACCGTGTCCCGTGCATTTGCGCGCGCGTGCTCGACCGCCTCCTTTGCCACTGTTACCGCATCCGCGCCGCGCTTCGTAAAAACCGGCAATCCGATCTGCTGCCCCAACACCTCGAGCTGATCGATGGCGGCAGGCCTGTGCACGTCCGCAGCCGCCAGCAACGGAAATTTTCCCTGCGATTTCAGGTGAAGCGCGAGTTTTGAGCAGAACGTCGTCTTTCCCGACCCCTGCAACCCGGCCACCATGATCACCGTGGGGGGTAATTGCGAGAACGTGATCCCGACGTGGGAGGTTCCCAGCAACCGTACCAGTTCGTCATATAGTATCTTAACAATGAGCTGGCCGGGTGTTATACTTTGAAGGACATCCTGCCCGACGGCACGGCGGAGTACGTCATCCATGAACTGCCGCGCCACTTTGTAGTTGACGTCGGCGTCCAGCAAAACCCGTCTCACCTCGCGCAGCGTTTCCGCGACATTCGCCTCGGAAATCTTCCCCTGCCCGCGGAGACGCTTCAGGACAGCGTCGAGTTTTCGGCTGAGATCTTCAAACATAGATTGACCCAATACAAGAAACCACCCGTAGGGGCGGTTTAGTGCCAAGGAATTGTAAGATACTGAAACAGGTGAACTTATGCAATAATCGGATGATTACCCGGCGTAGTACAAAGGCAGGTCAGGACGCCCCTCTCAGGGCTTCGGCTCCGGAAACCACCTCCAGCAACTCCTTGGTGATTGCCGTCTGCCGCGCCTTGTTGTACTGCAACTGAAGGGTGTCAATCATTTCATTGGCGTTTTCGGTGGCATTTTCCATAGCGGTCATCCGGGCACCCTCTTCGGCGGCACTGGATTCGAGCAACACACGCCAGAGGGTGAAGTTCAGATACCGGGGAAGCAGTGCCGACATCAGAGACTGCTGTGAGGGCTCGTAAATGTAGTTCGGGATCCGTGTGGAAGCAGCGGCCTGGGCCAATTCTTGCGCCTCGGGGACGATAGGAAGGTACTGTTCGACGACGATTTGTTGTCGCACAGCGGACTTGAACTCATTATACACAATGTCAACCCTGTCAATTTCACCCCGCAAGAAGGCGTCCGCCACCTCCCGCACGATTTTCTGTGAATCTCCAAAGACCAGTTTTGCGAAGATCCCGGGATAGCGCGCAGCCAGCGTCATCCGCTGCCGCGTAAAAAAATCCACACCTTTCTTACCAAGACAGTACAGCCGGACCTGGATGTGTTGTCCGTTCTCATCGACCGCGGCGGCTATTCGCTCTTGTGCGGCTCTGATAATGTTGGTGTTGAATGCACCGCACATCCCGCGGTCGGAGGTCACGGCGATGATGGCGAGCGTGCGCACCGGGCGCGGGGTCAGCAACGGTTCACTTCCCGTTTCGATGGCCGGCAGCAGATGTTGCAGCAGGCGCTTCATCCCGTTGGCATACGGACGGGCGGCGATGAGCGCTGCCTGCGCGCGGCGAAGTTTTGCCGCGGCCACCATTTTCATGGCCCGGGTGATCTTTTCGGTTTTCTTTACGCCGCTGATGCGGCTGCGAACCTCGCGCAGCGTTGGCATGGTCGGTGCGCTATTTCTTGAGGGAGTTCTTGAATGTCGCCATGAAGGACGCGAGGATGTCTTTCAGGCGTGCCGTAATATCATCGGTCAACTGTTTCGTGCGGGCGATTTCCAGCAGAAAATCCGCATGCTTCAGATCCATCATGTTGAGGAACTCCTGCTCGCATCGCCCTACTTCTCCCGCCGGAATTTCATCGAGGTAGCCGTTGGTTCCGGCATAGATCGCCACAACCTGCTTCTCCACAGGCATCGGGAGATACTGCCCCTGCTTGAGCAGTTCTACAAGGCGCGCACCACGGCGCAACTCCGCGAGTGTCGATTTGTCAAGGTCCGATCCGAACTTTGCAAAAGCTTCGAGTGCGCGATACTGCGCTAAGTCGATGCGCAGACGTCCCGCCACTGCCTTCATGGCCTTGATCTGCGCATTGCCGCCCACACGGGAAACGGAGATGCCGACGTTGATGGCCGGACGGATCCCGGCGTTAAACATGCCGGGCTCGAGGTAAATCTGACCGTCAGTAATCGAGATTACGTTCGTCGGAATATATGCCGACACGTCCCCCGCCTGAGTTTCGATCACGGGGAGCGCGGTCAGGCTGCCACCGCCGAGCTCGTCATTCAGCTTCGAGGCGCGCTCCAGAAGACGCGAATGCAGGTAGAACACGTCGCCCGGATAGGCTTCGCGGCCGGGTGGACGGCGCAGCAACAGTGACACCTGGCGATAGGCCTGCGCCTGTTTCGTAAGGTCATCGTACACGACCAGTGCGTGGCGCCCGCTGTCCCGGAAAAATTCGCCGAGCGTTGCGCCCGCATAGGGAGCGATGTACTGCATGGGAGCAGGATCGCTGGCCGTGGCCGCAACCACCGCGGTGTACTCCATGGCCCCTTCCTGCTGCAGCTTGTCAACCACCTGCGCAACGGTCGAGCTCCTTTGTCCGATGGCGACATAAATGCAGTACACCGGCTTGGTCCCCTGCAGCTTTGCCTCTTCAGTGTGGGTAAAACGCTGATTGATGATCGTGTCAATCGCAATCGCGGTCTTGCCCGTCTGCCGGTCGCCGATGATCAACTCGCGCTGGCCCCGTCCGATGGGAATCATACCGTCGACGGCTTTGAGGCCGGTTTGCAGCGGCTCTTTCACGCGCTGCCGCTGGATAACGCCGAGAGCCTTGCGTTCGATCGGCATGACCTTCTCGGTGGTGATCGGTCCGCGGCCATCCATGGGCTGGCCGAGAGCGTTGATCACACGCCCGAGCATCTGTTCTCCGACAGGGAGCGATGCAACGCGCCCGGTGCGTTTGACGGTATCGCCTTCCTTAATCTCGCTGCTTTCGCCGAAGAGGATGCAACCGACGTTGTCTTCTTCGAGGTTGAGCACCATTCCCATGACGCCATGCGGGAATTCCAAGAGCTCGCTCATGAGCGCTTTGGTAAGGCCGTAAATGCGCGCTACACCGTCGCCCACCTGGAGCACGGTACCCACATCGTAGATGTCGGCTTCGGTTTCGAATCCTGCAAGTTGTTTGCGCAGGATCGCGGAGACTTCTTCGGGTCGGACTTCTGCCATTGCCTAATCCCTCAATCAGAACTTCGTTGTCAGTGCGTGAACACCGTACCCTGGGTGAACCGCTGGTGCAATCGTTCGAGTTTGTGTAGTACCGTAGTATCCAGCACGGTATCACCGACGCGGATGCGCAGACCTCCTTTGATCGCGGGGTCCGGCACCATGTGCACGCGGACTTTTTTCTGTGTATGCTGTTCGAGGGCCATCGTCAGAGCGCGTTGTTGCTCCGTTGTCAGGTCCACGGCTGTTGTGACATCAACATTGACAATGCCGAGGCGTTGGTCGCGCAGGACGCCGAACTGCTCAACGATGTCGAGCAGGAGCACCTCGCGCTGCTTTGTCGTGAGGAGATCGACGAAGGAGAGCGTCATGGGCTGCACCCTGCCTTTGAACAGGTCATGCAGCACGGCCCGTTTGCGCGGAATGGAGACGACGGCACTCGCGAAAAGAAGTCGTAGATCCCGGGAACCTCGCGTCAACCTGCCGATGAATTCGATATCGGCAGCGACGGTGTCCTGGATGTTCTGCCCCTCGGCCGCAGTCAAGAGCGCCAGCGCATAGCGGCGGGCCACACGGGAATTGCGCATCGCCGGTTATCCTCCGGTGATCTCCCGGATCGCCGCATCCGCAAGCGAACGCTGCGCCGGAGTATCCAGGTTTTTGTCAAGTATTTTGCCTGCGGCCCCGATGGCGAGATCGGCCACTTCCGAGCGCAGCTGGACGAGTGCGGCATCTTTCTCGCGCTGGATCTCTTCCTTTGCCTGCGCAATTATGTGCCGTGCGGAATTTTCGGCTTTCTCGGCAATCTCCGCCCTGTGCCGGTCTGCCAGTGCCCGTCCTTCGGAGAGGATGCGCTGCACCTGGTCTTCGGCGGCAGCCATTTGCCGGCGGTGCTCCTCCAGCAGAGCCTGGGCCTGTTGCCGTGCCTGCTCGGCTTGCTCGATCGACGCACGGATTTTTTCCTCGCGTGCCGTCAGGGCCCCCAGCAACGGCTTCCACGCCGTCCAGCGCAAGATCATCAGCACGATCACAAACGTGATGATCGTCCAGAGGATCAGTCCAGGATTGATCTGCAACATGATGCAGTCCCCGGCCGGTTACTTGGTGGCCAGAATGATGCAGATCGCCAGCGCGAAGAATGTTGCGCCCTCGATCAGAGCAGCGGCAATCAGCATTGACGTGCGGACCTGACCCGCGACTTCCGGCTGGCGGCCGCTGGCTTCCATTGCCGCGGCGGCGAGTTTGCCGATTCCGAGTCCTGCACCGATCACTGTGAGTGCGGCACCGATTCCTGCTGCCAGATATCCGAGTGCGTTGGCTTCCATTGTAATCCTCCAGAGAGATGAAGTAGTGAGTGAACGCTCAGTGTCCGTGGCCTTCCGCGGCATGTGCCTCCACCGGCATCCCCAGCCCCATGAAGAGCGAGGTCAGCATTGTGAAGATGTATGCCTGCAGAACCGCCACAAAGAGTTCCAGAAAGTTGATCGCGACAACGAACCCCACAGGCGCGGCTGCTATGATGTATGACTTGAAGATGAAGATCAATCCGATGAGCGACACGAGCACGATATGCCCGCCGGTCATGTTCGCAAACAAACGGATACAGAGGGCGAACGGCTTGGTGAACAAACCAAGAATCTCGATGGGAATCATGATCGGCCAGAGGGCCCAGTGAACACCCCCGGTCAGGTGGGCAAGGTAGTGCCCCAGACCCTGCGCCCGGATCGACGACGCCTGGATCATGACAAACGCGATGATCGCAAGACCTGCTGTGACGTTGACATTGCCCGTTGCCGACGCTCCATAGGGAATCAGACCGAACAGGTTCATCACCAGAATGAAGAAGAACGTGGTGAGCAGATAGGGGAGGTACTTGAGGCCGTTCTTGCCCATATTCGGGATCACGATCTCATCGCGGACAAACAGGATCATCGCTTCGAGCATATTCCCGAATCCCCGCGGCACATCTCTCCTGGTGTTGCGGCGCGCAATACTGATGGCGATCAGACAAAGAACCACTGCCGCAATCCAAAGAAACACGACATGCTTCGTGATCGACATGTCGAAGGTGATCCCCGCCACAGTGAAGGAGGGAAGATGCGGAAGTTCGATTGTGCCGAACGGCGTCTCCCATTCGTGCGCATCCTGAACGTGATGCAGCAGCGATGCGAACAGGTTACCCCCGCCATGTTCAGCATGATGCAGCGTATCTGCAGCTGCTTCCGTCGTTGCTGTCACCGGTACGTACATGCTATCCCAGATTCTTGACGTCCACTTTCCGATGGAGATAGAAGATTTCCAGAACGAGGTATACCATGGTGAACAATACCACGGTCACCGTCAGCGCCACTGCGTGCATGTGGCACGCCAGGATCAGTATCAGCAACGCTCCCAGCATGAAGGCCATCCGGATACCCATGCCGCCGAGAACCGCCTTGAGGAATGTGGTGTACGATTTCTCGAAGCCGTACTCGATCATCATGAAGCCGAGCAGCACGTTGCACGTGCTCAGCACTCCGCCGACCAGCGCCGCCGTAGCCACCGCCGCCGAACCCCACTTGAGCAAGGGGTACGCCGCAACGGCTGCAATAACACAGAACGTCACACCCACCTGCAGCGGAAACCGCCGCTCAATTTTTTTCATCCTTTTCCTGCTGCGCATCTTCCGAGGCACCGAGCGCAAGCGCGCGCTGGATAAACCGGACGAATCCGCCGACGACGCCAATACACAATCCGGCGTACATGCCCCAGGGTCCCGTGCCCCAGCTTCCGTCAATCCATCGGCCGATGAAGAACATCCCCACCACCGCAATCGCCAGCTCCATCCCCATGGTCAGATAGGGACCGACCACCTCCCGCCACCCATCCGTATTGTCTTTCGGCGTGGAGCTCATGCGCCCCTCAAACCCCGTTAGGTCCCCTTCGGTGTAGCCGGAGAGGCGCTCATCGCACAGTGCCCGTCAAACACGGCACCTTCATCGACCACCAGCCGGGCCGCCCGGAGGTCACCCTTGACCAGCGACCGGGCCTCAAGAACCAGCTTTTCCGATGCGGTCACGGTACCGGTAACTTTGCCGGCAAGCGTCACATTGCGCGCGGTCAGATTCCCTTCGACGACGCCGTTGCTTCCAAGAGCGGCGTTGGCCTTGGACACCAGGTCGCCGACCAGCTTGCCGTCAATCCGGATGCTGCCATCCGTTTTGATTTTGCCTTCTACCACGGTGCTTCCCCCAACAAAACTGAGCTCGCTGTTCGCCTGTTTGTCCGCCATAGTCATCCTCTTCCTTCTCTACTGTATCTTTACACGTGTGAGCAGGTATGCATTAGGGTCCTGCGGAACGCCATCTTTCCAAACTTCGAAATGAAGATGTGGGCCGTTACTTGTTTGGCCGGACGACCCCAGCAACGCAACAATTTCTCCCCGCCGCACCGAGGTCCCGATGGTTTTCAGAATTATCTGGTTGTGCTTGTACACTGTCAGATATCCTGACCCGTGCGACAGCATGAGAATGTTGCCGTCGTCATAGCTCCAGCCGGCATAGACCACAAATCCGTCAGTGGCAGCACTCACCGGTGTTCCCTGTTTTGCTGCAATGTCCATCCCGAAATGATGGCGGGCTGGATCGAATCCCTGTGAGATGAAACCGGCAACAGGCAGAAGCAGTGGGAGCTGTGCCGCGGCAGCCGTTCGAACCGGGGCTATACGTGGCGTGGTCTCGGTCGACGTGACCGGAATATCGCCCGAATCCATCTGGTCCAGCTGCTGGAACTCCACCTGTGTTCGTGCAGAGTGTACCGTCGGTGGAGGTCCAGTCTGCGACTTCCGATCCACCATCGAGCTTGCCGTTTCGCCTTGACCAAGCGCCTTGCGCAACTGCTGATTGTAGTCACGCAGCAGCGACACGTCTTCCACCAGGAGATTCAGCTTCTGTTGCGTCTCCGTCAGTTGTCTGCCATACTTTGCTTCCAGTGCAGGATTTGGAATCGGCAGGTACATCACCACCGGAGTAAAAATCAACACAGCGAGCGTAAACCCCACGCATGCAAAGAACACTGCAGCTGCGAGAAGCCCGAGCTTCCACCAACCTGCGCGAAACCGGAAGGGCGCCCTCCCGTCACCATCAGGAACAACGAGGAAGTCGAAATGTCGCGTCCGGTTTTTCCGCTTTGCCTCTTGTGCTGGCATCTCCTCTGCAAATAATCGTAACAATGTACCGAAATCGCTCCCGAAAGTCAACGCCGTGTGGAGCTAACATGTTTCACCACTTGCGGTTGCGGGGAACCGGCTTGAAATCCCTCCCACCGTTTGAGAATATATTCTTTCATTTTCAGTTTGTAGATTTCACGGTCAAACTCGAGGGCAAAAGCGTGCATCGCAATAGTGTCGAATGACTCTGCTTCCAGCTTCCTCACTGCCGCGCTCAACGACTCGGCCGTTTGTTCCTGAAAGAGCACGCCGGTCTTGAGAGCGGGACCTTCCAACACGGTTTCGAGAGCTCCACCCCGGGCGTACGCCACGACCGGTTTTCCACATGCGATGGCTTCAACCGGAACAATGCCAAAGTCTTCTTCGCCCGGAAATACCACCGCGCGGCAACGCCGGAAATGGTCGCGGACGTCGTCATCGGGACGCCAGCCGAGCATCTGCACTGTTGGCCCCGCCATTTGGCGCAACCGGAAAAGATCAGGTCCATCACCGATGACCACCAGGCATCTCCCCATGCGGTTATACGCTTCGACGGCGATGTCGACCCGCTTGTACGGAACAAGAGCGCTGACAATCAGGTCGAAATCTTCATGTTCCCGTACGACGGACAGCGCAGCGGTGCCAACGGGTGGATAGATGACATCTGATTCTCGGCCGTAGATTGTGCGGATTCGTTTACGAATATTTTCGGAGATGGCGATGAAATAGTGAGGGTTCTTTGCAGTGCGGAGATCCCAGCGCCGCAGGTATCCCACCGCTGCACGCATGCCCCAACGCGCGAGCAAGCCCGACCGGCGCGCGCCGAAATAGTCCCCGTACTGCGTCCATATGTAGCGCATCGGTGTGTAGCAATAGCAGATGTGCAGCGTATGCGGCGCAGTGCGCACGCCTTTTGCCGCGCAGTGGTTCGAGCTGATAACGACATCGAAACCCGAAAGGTCAAACCGGCGAACTGCGGTGGGAAACAGCGGCAGATAGTATCTGTACCACGTTGCGGCAAACGGAAGATGCTGCACAAAGGAGGTGTGCATCGGCATCCGTTCTATGATGGGTGACACCGATCCCTTCACATGCAGCAACGCATAGACAGTAGCATCCGGAAACACCTCACAGAGCGCTTCCACACACTTCTCTCCGCCACGCATGGACGTGAACCACTCATGAACGATAGCTATGCGCATCGAGCGGGCCATTTTCTCTGCTCACTGTTCTTCAAATGGGGAGCAAAATACGGAAATGGGCAACCATTGTCCATGTTTATTGCATCGCACACGGTCAGTGCGTATATTTATCTATGGCTGCGATCCTCATTGCCCTGCTGTTCATCGTGCTCTTTATGGTGTTCCTGTCGGCTGTGCTGTTCATCATCGGTCCGGCGATGCTGCTTCAGCCCCATCGGCGAACTCTGGAGCACTATCGCCGGACCACCAACATCCTGCATCCCTCGGATCTTTCGTTACCGTTTGAAGAACTGAAGCTCAATACCGCAGAAGGCATTGCGTTGAGCTGCTGGTTGATCTCCGCAGGTGAGCGTGCACGCGGTACGGTGATCTTTCTTCACGGTGTGAGCGAGTGCAGGATTGTGGGACTTCCGATCGCCCGGCGTTTGCATGCGGTGGGTTTTAACGTGTTCCTGTACGATTCCCGGCGCCATGGCGAAAGCGGGGGCAGCGTGTGCACGTACGGTTTCTACGAAAAACTGGATGTCTCCACCATTATCAATTACCTCGAGTCACGGCAAGACCTTACGCTGGGGCGGATTGGTTTGATGGGATCATCCATGGGGGCGGCTGTCGCGATCCAGGTCGCTGCACTTGATGCGCGCGTTACCGCAGTCGTGGCCGAGAGCACGTTTGCGTCGTTGCGCAAAGTGTACGATGAATATCAGAAGCGCATGACCAAAATTCCCTGGCACTATCTGCGGAACCTCGTGATTAAACGCTCCGAACAGATTGCCCATTTCAAGGCATCACTGGTATCGCCGGTGGAAGCCGTCAAACAGGTGCATGTGCCCCTTTTCCTGATGCATGGCACAGCTGACAACAAGATTCCCTCATCTGCCTCAGAGCTGGTCTTCCGCAATGCTCATGAGCCCAAGGAACTCTGGCTCATTCCTGGCGCGCGTCACAACGATATGGTGGAAAAGGGGGGAGAGGAATACTTTGCGCGNNCCGCCCATCCCCTACAGCGAGAACCAGTAGTTCACCTTCAGGATAAACGCATCCTGCCGCGGCAGCGCCCAGGTATCGCCTATCCTTCCCCCGATGCTTGTCCCATAGTCACCCAGGTCGCCGAATCGACCCTGCGTCCAGACCAGGTACACCGTGCTCCCCGGATGATACTCCCAACGCAGCAACACATTCGCATTGAAGTTTATGGTGTTGAAGTCGTGGTTGAATCCAAACCGTTCGTACGAATACGGCAAGAGCATGCCGTTCGCAAGAAGCCGGGTATAGTCGTGATATTCTCCGCGGGCAACAAACGATTGCAGGAAAAACTGCACAGAGAGTGCCCGGGTAAAGGTGACAATCCCTCGAAGGGAAAGATCAAGTTCCTCCAGATTCCGCGTGCCGAAAAGGCTGAATGGGTCAGTGGCCACGGTGCGATCGACGATATTCCCATCGGGGTACACCCATGCGACCGCATCGGACACACGCTGATAGTTCACCGCGGGAGAGAGCTCCATCCAGGAGGTTGGGCGCACCGTCAGCGACGTATTCAGCGTAGTGCTTCGTTCTTCGCGATCACCCATTGCGAATCCCGCCATGATGCTCGCCGAGATGTCGTGCCGTTCGTCCGTAAGTATCGTGAGTGCTACATCATTGCTGCCCGGCTGGCGGTAGAGCCCGATAATGCCGCGCTCTTTGTCGTCGTAGGCCGGGAACTTGTGTGTGTAGAGAAGATCGAGTTGCCAAAAATTCCGTAGTTCACCGATGGCCTCCAGCCGGGCGACGGCGTGAGTGGGAACAGCATCTTCCCAGTTCCATCGCAATTCAGGATTCACATTGAAGAAGTACCGCCTGAACATCCCCGCCGCGTTGTTCTCGCGGTACAACAGCTGGAAGTACCCTCCTTGATCATGCGGCTGCGCAAAGAAGCCGAGATCGTTGATCGAAAAGTCCGGTGTTGCGAAATCGTAGGAGATCGCCGGAAACCAGTGGTCTGCGCTGATGCGCATCAAGAGAAGGCGTCCGGCGACGCCATCGTATGGCGTGCCGGAGGAATACGCCCGTGCGCCGGCGACATATCCGTCAGCCGTATACTTCCCATTCGCAAAACGCAGATTCCAATCAACTCCGCCCGAAAACGCCGGATACATTCTGTCGCGCGCGGCGAGCGTTGCGATGCCGCCATACCAGGATCCGGCCTGGACCTCCTGCTTGAAGCGCAGCACGTTATAGCTGCCCATCGGTTCAGTGGGTATGGTTGTTCGGCCTGCCGGACTCCAGAGCGTCGCGTGTTCTTCATCCGTCCATGACGACAATGCTGCGACAGAAAGTCCGGATGAGGTTCTTCCTGTGAGCTTTGCAGCGCCAAGAATCGTCGTTACCCGCGGATTCTCTTCCACGGTACCCCCGGCGGGAGCCACAATTGCGGCACTGCCTCCCGGTTCACGTCCGATGCGGCGCGAAAAGAAGAGCGTCAATGGTGTATTGTCACCGGCCCCCCCGAATGTGAACATCTGGGCCCCTTCGAGAAAGAACGGGCGCTTTTCCGGAAAGAGCGTTTCGAACACCGTAAGATTCAAGACCGACGCATCAACCTCCACCTGTCCGAAGTCGGGATTAATGGTTGCATCGAGCGTGAAGTTGCGTGTCAGGCCGTACTTGGCGTCAAGACCGAGTTGCATCGTGTGTGATGACGGTGCGGGCGAAAGGAAATCACCCGTGGCGCTCGTTCGCATCGCAGAGACATACGGTGCGATTTCAAGATGCAACGGCGCATGGATGTCGTGAATACCCTCAATCTTCCCCCAGAACGGAATCGAATACATTTCGGTGCGGGGAACCATCACCCATTCAACGGTCTCTTTCTTCCGGCTGATATAGCGCCGGAAATTGATCCCCCACTCATAGGTGCCATGCGGGTGTTCCGAGAAGCGCAGGGCGCTCCAGGGGATGACAAACTCCGCGGACCATCCCCAGGGACCGCGCAAGGTCTCCACCCGCCATACTGCATCCCAGGTAATATCATAGACGGTTCCCCCTTGAGAGAGCACGCCGTCGCTTTGAACCCCGGAAACATTTGTGGAGAACACGAAGCCGGTCTGGCGGTCAAAGTAGGAGTCGATCATCACGGTAAATCTATCGGCCTCGGTCGTGCGGTCCCGCCGGCTCAGCTGTTGTACAACGCCTTGGGGAGTGTTGTCGCCGCATGCCACGCCGACATAGAGCGCGTTATCGTCGTACAGCAAACGCACACTGGTCTCTTCCGTCGGTTCAGCACCCTCTACAGGATCGAATTGCGTGAAGTCCGACGACGGTGTCGCTCGTTGCCAGCAACTATCAGTGAGCAGACCATCAATATGGGGAACAACAGCAGTGCGGGTGGCGAAGATTGCGCGGGTGGGCTTGCCGGCTGCGATCGTCACTGCGGGGATACAGGCACAGAGGACGAGCGAAAGAAACATGTCTCCTCGCAGGAGGCGGGCGACATCGCGGTATGGAGACCGCGAACTCACGTCGCAATCAATCGAACCACGTTTTCGACATGCATCGTGTGCGGAAACATATCCACCGGCTGCACTCTGTCGATCGTGTAGGCACTGTCGCCGCACAGTGTTTTCAGATCTCGCGCTTGTGTTGCCGGATTGCAGCTTACATACACGATGCGCTCAGGGTGCATCTCCCGGATACGCTCGACAACCTTCGGGTGCATGCCGGCACGGGGTGGATCGATAATCATGACCGTCGGTGAGCCGTGTTCCGCGAGCCAACCGGTATCATCGACAATCTTTTCCTTCAAATCACCGAGCATAAACGTGCAGTTGGTGACACCCTGTTCAATGGCATTGCGTTGTGCATCGGCGACAGCGTCCGGAACGGATTCGATGCCCACGACAGAGGCCGCATCCGCCGCCACATGCAGCGCGATTGTGCCGGTTCCCGAATAGAGATCAAACACAGTATCTGTCGGCTGCAGATCGGCCAGCTGCCGTGCGGTGTCGTAGAGCTGTTCCGCCTGAAGCGTGTTGGTCTGAAAGAATGAGTTTGCCGACACCGTGTACAGCCGCCGGCCGATACGCTCGCGGATGAACCCGGGACCATACAGCACTACTTCGCGATCGCCGACGGCGACCTGGGATTTTCGTGTCGTGATATTGTTGACGATCGTTGTCACCGACGGGAAACGTGTTTGCACCATGTCCGAGAATGCGCGCATCAGTTCCGGACGATCTTCGGAGGTCACCAGGTTGACCATCCGGTCGCCGGTATGCCTCCCCTCGCGGATCACCAGATTCCGCAGGTACCCCGTGTGGGTCAGTGTCGAGTAGATCGTCAACTCACGCGCGAGCGAGAATTCCCTGACCGCGTTCAGGATCGCCGCACTTTCCGCCGACTGCAGATAGCATTCGTGAATATCCAGCACCCGGTCAAAGCGCTGCGGGATATGGAGACCGAGCGCAAAGCGGTTCAAGGGCGGCTCTTCGCCGCCCTGTCCCTGCGCTGTATCGAGTTCGTCGCGTGTAAGCCATCGGACACCGAAGGAAAATTCCATTTTGTTGCGGTAGTAGAAGGGATCGACGGCACCGATGGTCGGCTCTACGGCGATGCCCGTGAAACCACCGATCCGTTCGAGCGCATCCGTCACCTGCTGACGCTTGAATTCCAGTTGACCGGGATAGGCAAGATGCTGCCATACACATCCCCCGCACGTGCCGAAATACCGGCATCTCGGGGTTACACGATGGGGCGAAGGTGCCACTACTGCCGCAATGTCCGCCTCAGCGAAATTTTTGCTCACCCTGGTTAACCGACCGCGCACTCTATCGCCGGGAACGCCACCGCGGACGAAAACGACAAAGCCATCGACCCGGGATACGCCTTTCCCTTCCGCGCCGTAGCGCTCAACGTTCATATCGAGCTCGTCACCGCGCTTCATCATTGCTCCGGTCCTTCGTCAAACTCCGCACGGACCTTGTCGAGCTCTTCGCTGATCTTACCCCACCGGTGGTACAGATCCATAAGGTGTTCACCGGTTCCCCGGTAAGTGGCATGGGTCTCGCGCAGAGCCTCACCGCTTCGATACGCATCGGGATCTGCCAGCGCGGCTTCAAGATCCCTTTTCCTTTTCTCAATATCTTCTATCTCTTTTTCGAGTCGGGCCAGCTTGTCCTGCAGCGGCTTCGTGCGGGCATAACGCTCATTGCGCATTTCCGCTTCGCGGCGTTTCCGGTCTTTGCCGGCGGTAGTGGATGAAGATCGGCGTTCGGGTACTGCGGCGGCCTCCCGGGCCTGGCGGGCCGCAAGGTACTCGCTCACATTCCCGAGCGTCGTGCGGATATGCCCGTCTTTGAACTCAACAACCTTGGTCACCAGGGGATCAAGAAAATCCCGGTCGTGCGAGACGATGACCATGCTGCCATCAAACTCTACAAGAGCTTCCTGAAGCACGGCTTTCGAACGCATGTCGAGGTGGTTCGTGGGCTCGTCCAGCACGATGAGGTTTGCAGGAGTCAGCAGCATCTTTGCCAATGCGAGACGGCTCTTCTCGCCGCCGGAAAGAACAGATACTTTCTTGAAGACGTCATCACCGTGAAACAGAAAACAACCGAGCAGCGTGCGGAGATGCCTCCGCACATCTCCTGCTGCGACGGCTTCCACGGTCTGCAATGCATCAAACGCAGGGGCCAGCTCTTCCGCCTGGTGCTGGGCAAAGTACGACAGCACCATATTATGTCCCGGGATCCGTTCGCCGGTGTCAAAGGTCTCCACTCCGGCGATGATGCGCGCCAGGGTGGACTTCCCCGCACCATTGACGCCGACAAAGGCAATGCGGTCACCACGGTCTATTTGCAGGTCGAGATGTTCAAAGACCTTCAGCGGTCCATACGATTTCGCAATGTTGTTGACGGTGAGCGCAATCTTGCCGGAGGGAGGGGAGGGAGGAAATGTAAAACGTATTTCTTCCTCCTGGTCTTCCAAACGGATGACGTCGAGCTTGTCGAGTGCCTTGATGCGGCTCTGTACCTGCCGCGCCTTTGTGGCTTTGTAACGGAATCGTTCGATGAACCGTTCGGTTTGCTTGATCTGCTGTTGCTGATTCCGGTATGCTGCGCGTTGCAGATCCCGCCGCTCTTCCCGGGCATCCAGAAAGAAACTGTAGTTGCCCGCATAATCCGTCAACGTGCCGAAGCTCAGCTCAAAGGTGCGTCGTATCATGGTGTCGAGGAACCGGCGATCGTGCGATACCAGCACAACGGCACCTTGATAGGACTGCAGATACTCTTCGAGCCAAGGTAGAGAATCCAGGTCGAGGTGGTTTGTCGGTTCATCAAGTAAAAGTATATCCGGCTCGAGCAACAGCAGCTTGGCAAGTGCGATACGCATCTGCCACCCGCCGCTGAATTCGTCGGTCTGACGGGTGAAATCGCGCTGGGTGAAGCCAAGTCCGATCAGCACTTTCTCGATCAATGAGGAGAGCCGGAATCCATCCGCCGCTTCGAGCCGGTGCTGCAGCTCCCCGAAGATTTCCAGCATCTCGTGGAATGCGTCTGTGTCGTGCGGCGTTGAAGCCATGGCTTCCTGCAGCTGATCGAGCTGCTCGCGCGTATGCACGATATCCGCAAAGACCGACTCCACTTCTTTGTACAACGTGCGGCCGGCGAGCGCTGTCCCTTCCTGCGGCAGATATCCGACGGTGACGTATTTTGCCCGTGTCACTTCACCGGAATCCGGAGTGATGTCGCCCAGAAGAATCCGCAGGAGCGTGGATTTCCCTGAGCCGTTCGCACCGACCAGTCCGATGCGGTCCGTCGGGCCGATGTGAAACGTCACGCCGTCGAGGAGGCGGCGCTCGGCGTACTGCAACGATATGTCGACAGCTGAGAGCACTTCGGTGATTCTCGCCTGGCGGGAGGAGACAACATGGGGCGGCGGGCCCCCCGCAGATCAACACTGTTACTTCAAGTAGTATTTCAGCGGATTCGGATCGACGCGGCATTCTTCGGCAATCCGGATCCAGCCGATTTTCCCCTCGTCGCGCAGTTTGTAGAGACGCGGCACCATCTTATCCCGCAATTCAATCGGGGTCATTGGGTTGATGAAAATACTGGTGCCACCCTCAAATNNCATCGATGGGCGTGTAGTACCACTCTTCGTTGCAGGATATCTGGCTGCCCATTGCCGCGTGCACTGCGTGCACGAGATTGCTCATGCCGCGGATTTCCTCATCCGTGTGTTCGGAAGGACGTCCCGCCTGTGACCGCGAGTAGATCTCGATTGTCGGGTAACGGTGCCCGATGCCGGCATACGCGATGGCAAAATCGTTTTCCGCGAACACCAGGTTGTGATGGGCGGCAAAATTCACGCCGTAGTCGTTATACACATTCGCGTCTTCGCGCACCATCTTGATCTGGTTCTGAATCGATGCGCCCCATTCATCCAGTGATACCAGTTGTTTGTGCAGGTGATCGAATGACGCTCCGGCCGACCGGAGCCAGTTCTGGTAGACACTGATATACCGCACATAGCGATTGTTGATGGTGATATCACGCAGCGTATCGACGGTCATCTTGAAATACCAGTAGTGTTCTTCTTCCGACATCTCCCCAGACGCATAGAGGTCCGTATCGAGCGTGGCACCATCCTTGTAATGCTTCTTGGCGATGATCATTTCGTGACACCCACCGAAGAATGCATCGGCCATCGCGAGTTTCTCGGCTAACGGCATTTTCTCGATCTGTTCGTCGGTTTTCCCCTCGCGGTGCAGCTTGTAGTGCACAATATCCGTGACATGGTTCAGCCCTGCCGAATTGGCAAGATAGTCTTCGCGCCACTTCTGGCGCGCCGCAGGAATCTTGTAGGCGTAGTTCTTCCGCCAGTACTCCAGCGTCACAATCTCAAACATGTTTCCCGTACGGCGGAACTCTGCGATGGAGTCATGGTATTGATCGGGCGACAGGAAATCAATGCGCTGCCACGCCCCGTTGGCACGAACGAGCCGGGACTTTTCCGGTGCGGTTTCGAAGTAGCGCGGCGGACAGAAACTGCAGTAGTCTTCCGGGCTATGAATCTCCAGCGGCTTGGCGGTCGACGGTGCTTCGGTCGTAATCGGCCGGCTCCGGCGCCCCGCAACCGCCCACACCTCCGTGCCGGTGAACGGGTTCAACTGCTTCACCGTTCCATCCGGCATGATCGTATAGTACATCATTGTTGACAGCATAACGCGTGTCCTTCACACACTGGACTGTTCGGCCATCCTGTTACCGGCCGGTTGCTGCGGCCAGCAGCGCATTCACTTTGTCCCGGCTTTCCGCTTCAGCATAGAACCGGATCAGCGGTTCGGTCCCCGAGGCACGCACGAGCACCCAGCCGTTCTCCACGAACAGTTTGTAGCCATCCGTGTCCGTACGGCCGGTCACCGCGTATCCCCCGATCTCCTTTACGCCACGCTGAAACTTCTTCATGATGGCAACCTTTTCCCGCTCGGTCACATGCAGGTCAATCCTGTGGAACTCATGCTGGCCGAATTCTTCCATGAGCTCCTGTATCAGCGCGCTGAGCGGCTTGCCGCGCACGGCCATCACTTCCGCCAGGAAGAGGCCCAGGAAGATGCCGTCGCGTTCGGGAAGATGCCCCTTCACACCGAGCCCACCGCTCTCCTCTCCTCCAATCAACACATCACGTTCGGTCATGAGACGGCAGATGTGCTTGAACCCGACGGCGGTTTCATGCATGATGAGGTTGTACTTCGCACACTGCTGATTCACCATCTGCGTCACAGACAGTGACTTCACCACTTCACCGGTCATTCCTTTCTGCTCGACGAGGTACTTCAACAGCAGCGAAAAGACCCTGTGCGAATCCACGAAATTCCCCAGCTCGTCCACGGCGCCGATTCTGTCAGCGTCGCCATCCGTGGCCATCCCGAGGTCATACCTTCCCCCTTTCATCCGTTGAATCAACTCGCCCAGGTTCTGGGCAAGAGGTTCGGGGTTTACTCCGGCGAACGACGGGTTGAAGGTCTCATGCATCAGCGTCACATCAGGAAGCAGGCTGTGCAGTGCCGACTGGCCGGCGCCGTACATCACATCATACAGGATGCGCGTGCCGGCCGCCTTGATCTTGCCGATATCGATCTTCGTCGCCAGGTCATCGAGATACCGTTGCCGCATGCTGATCGGCACAATCTTCTTTTTTGCCATGAGCTGGTCGAAGGTGAATTTCCCGGGGGGAATGCGTTTCCTGTTTAACACCCGGGCCAATTCCTTCTCCACCACCGTGATCATTTCCGGATGGGCCGGTCCGCCAAAGTCGCCTTTGATCTTGAACCCATTCCACTTTGCCGGATTGTGGCTTGCCGTAATCACCACACCCCCCGCGGCATTCTCGAGTTTCGTCAGCAGGGAGATCATCGGCGTGGTCACGATGCTGTCAGCGAGTTTCACGGTAATGCCGGCATTCGCGATCACTTCCGCGGACTTCTCGGCAAACTCCCGTGACATGAATCGCGCATCATACCCGATCACGAGGCCGTTCTTGATCTTTTTGTGACGCCGGAAGTATTGCGCCGTCGCCAGCGCAACTTTTTCCAGATTCGCGAACGTGTAATCGTCGGCAATGACCGCCCGCCAACCGTCGGTACCGAACTTGATGACCTGGGGCATGGTCTTAGTGTTTGGTGAAGGCGTTCAGACCAGGGAAGATGGCGCTGTCACCAAGTTCCTGTTCAATCCGTAGCAACTGGTTGTACTTCGCAACGCGGTCCGTGCGGCTTGCAGATCCGGTCTTGATCTGCCCGGCGTTGGTAGCAACGGCGATATCTGCAATCGTCGCATCTTCCGTCTCACCCGAGCGATGGCTGATGACTGTGGTATAGCCCGCCCGCTTTGCCATCTCGATCGCATCCAGTGTTTCAGTGAGCGTGCCGATCTGGTTGACCTTGATGAGAATCGAGTTCGCGACGCCCATCTCAATGCCTTTCTTCAGGAAGGTAGTGTTCGTCACGAACACGTCGTCACCGACCAGCTGGATGCTCTTTCCGAGAGCATCGGTCTGCATCTTCCACCCTTCCCAATCCCCTTCGGCCATCCCGTCTTCGATGGAGATGATCGGATACTGCTTCACCCACTTCTCGTAATACTGGACCATCTGCTGCGGGGTCTTGATGGACTTGTCGGATTTGGCAAACACATACTTGCCGTTTTCAAAAAACTCGCTCGAGGCAGGATCAAGCGCCAGGAAGACTTCCTTGCCCGGGCCATACCCGGCTTTGGTGATGGCTTCAAGGATCACTTCGACTGCTTCTTCATTCGACTTGAGACTGGGCGCAAAACCACCTTCGTCGCCGACAGCGGTGTTATATCCTTTCTTGTGGAGAACCGCTTTCAATGCATGAAATACTTCAGTTCCCATGCGCAGCGCTTCAGCGAAGCTTGGGGCATTGGCCGGCACTATCATGAATTCCTGCAGGTCCACGTTGTTGTCGGCGTGCTTGCCGCCGTTCAGGATGTTCATCATCGGCACTGGAAGCGTTTTCGCGTTCGTCCCGCCAATGTATTTATAGAGGGGCATGCCTAAGGAGATTGCTGCGGCCTTGGCGACGGCAAGCGAGACGCCCAGAATGGCATTTGCGCCCAATTTCGCCTTTGTCGGTGTACCGTCGAGCTTGATCATCAAAGTATCGATGCCCACCTGATCCAGAGCGTCGTAACCGGTAACTTCAGCGGATATCGCGTCATTCACATTCTCAACGGCTTTCAAAACACCTTTGCCGTTGTAGCGCGCTTTGTCGCCATCGCGCAATTCAACCGCTTCGTTCTCGCCTGTCGATGCGCCGCTGGGAACCGCTGCGCGCCCGATGACTCCGTTTTCCAGTTCGACATCCACTTCAATTGTCGGATTGCCACGGGAATCCAGGATCTCGCGCGCGATGGCGTCTGTAATAGTCGTCTTCATGGAATCTCCTTGAGTGATAAATGCTGACATAGCTTGAAAAGTACGACAAAAAGCATCAAAAAGACAACTCAGGCAGGTGGCCGGGGCCTGCTCCGCAGGCATTGTTCAACGGCGGTAACTACCGATTCGCTACTCAACCCTGTCATACATTGCATGAATTCAGCTTCCCCCCGATTGCAAAAGTCGAGATGACAGGGGTGGCAGGAGACTTCATGACGGAGGGGGATATTCCCCTCTGCCTGTGGGTATGGAAACCAGATATTCTCCTCCCCGGGCCCAAAAATACCGATTGTGGGGGTTCCTACAGCAACTGCCATATGCATCGGGCCCGAATCATTTGCCACATATGCCGAGCATTGGCTGAGGAGTGCCGCGAGCTGCCGGAGCGGGAGGCCCGTGAAGACCGGGATCTTCGTTNNGGCCATGTAGCACCGGGATGCAATCCGACCACCGGACCAGTTCCCTGAACTGCATCGGCTAGCAGGTGACGCGCCAGCACGCGTTCATCCTCAGTGAGAAAGATCTCGGTCCGTGCGGAGGTTTGTGGAATGCCGATCGCCCGAAGAAACTGCATATGGAAGTTTATGGCCGTTTTGAAACCGGCCTCATCACGTACACGCACAGTATAGAGCCGTCCGCGTCCGGGACGGTCAAGGCCTACGCGGGTGTGTGCGCCCGAGAGATACGTGAGCAATGCACTCCGCGGATTTCCGAACAGATCAATTGCGAGATCAAAACGTCGGCGCCTGAGAAGAGCCGCCACACGCAGCTGTTCACGCCAGGTAGGACGTGCAAAGTCGAAGGGAATGACTTCGTTGAGACAGGGGTTCTGTTCCAGCAAGCTCGCAGCTTGTGCCTCAGCCATGTAGGCAATATAGGCGTCGGGAAACGCGTTGCGGACTGAACGAATGACGGGTGTCGTGAGCACCACGTCACCGATGAATTTCATCCGGCTGAGCAGGATGCGCTTGTAGGATGCGGGAGTGCTCACCGGTTCCTCACCGGTGGTTGATGGGCATCAAGCCAATCGCACCGTGCAAGTCGGTCATTGATCCCCTCGACAGCATACGGCCGTGCATCAAAGTTGAGCGATGTCCAGTACCATCCGCGTGCCTCCTGAACCCTTCCGGCACGCAACAACGCGTCCCCAATGGAGGTCTGACGCAGTGCCTCCACGACCGAATCCTGAACAATGGTCCCCGCCTCCTGCAACAGGTATGCAGCCTGGTCATACCGGCGCATGCGCAACATCAGCCGGCCCTGCAAATACTGTCTGAGCGGATCCGGCACTTGCCCCGCCATCCCCCCGAGCCAGCCAACCCGCATGGTATCAGGCATCTCTCTGACAAAGTACGACTGCAATGCGGAAGCTGTGGAGCTATCGGACAGAGCCCAGAGCCGCACGAACGCCGACTCTGTCAGGCCGGGACTGATTTCCGCGTTGCGGACTGATGCATAGAGCGATTCAGCCCGTGCTCTGTTCCCGGCGGCCCAGAGTGCATCGCCCGCGAGCATCGCAAGCACAAGATAGCGGCGTGGTACACGATCGCGGGTTATAACTGAATCATAGAGTCGCGTCACAGTCTGAAAGTCGCCGAGACGGAGATGCGCGCCCAGGAGCCCCGAAAGCGCTTCATAGCTTCCACCTTCCGCGTACAGCACCGTGTACCGCGCAAGGGCCTCTTCGTTGCGGTGTTGCTGCATCAGCCGTTGCGCATCGCGGAGCCGGCGGGCATGAACACGGGCACACACTTTGCCGAAAATCGGGGGACGCCGGAAGATCACGTCCACTGAAGCACCATCCCTGTCAGTCACCCTGACACTATCCAATGCGTGCTGCCATTCCACAATCAGGGAATCGAGCGTCTGTTGATAGGCGGCTTCGTAGTCACCGGAGTTGTATACCTGCAACAACGGCCTCATACCATAACGGTCAATGAGGTAACGGCAGAAGGCACCGGCAAGGACGTAGCTCACCGAAGAGGAATTCGTCATGAATCCGGCAGGGGTCATCAGTCCGCTAATGGGCGGCGCAAGACCGGCAGAGCGGATCGCCGCCGCATACTCCGCCAGCGTTCGGTAGCCCCACAGCCCTTCAACAGCAACGGCAAGGCCTTCCGTCAGTCCCGGACTGAGACTGGCATTGAGTACACGCACGCCGAACGGTGCGGCAACGACATGGACGAGCTCATGTTTCAATGCGTCGTCTATGCTGCTGCGCGTAATGTGCACCTCTCCGCTCCACGGCTTGGCCAGCTCGGTTTCTCCCGCGCCGATGAGACGGCGTTTGGCGGCAATCGACGGATAGACATACGAGGTCATGTGGCCGGCCCGGGGCAGCGAAAACGCCTCCAGCACCTGGTGCAGGCGGAATTCGTGCTCCTGAGCAAGGAAACGGAGATCGTTCGTATCGGTCGTTGTCGAATCATAGTAGATCGTGAAGTTCGCAGTCTCCAGCATTCCACCCAACGTTGCACGAACATACGCTCGCGTGGATTCCCAGCCAAGTTGACAACGAAACAGAAACAGTGCGGCACAAAGTATCACCAGGATCATACTGACCACGAGATACCGGGTAGCAAGGGTGCGCACGGCGGCTACGCCTTTGACCGTCGTCCTTGAATCGGGAGAGGTCTGTTTCACAATAATGTCAGCGCACCAGACGAGGAACGCTGCGGCTCCGAGTGTCAGCAGGCGAAAGGAAATCAGCGGCCAACCGAGAGGGAGCAGCTCATCGTAGGAGAAACCGGGGAAATACCCGTAGAAGAAGTTGTACGAGAAGATTGCCGGCGTATAGTACCCGAGCAGTATAACGTAGATTACGCTGGCGACCACGAACCCGGCAAAGACCAAGCGCGGGTGCGTGTAGTGCACGGTGCAGAAGAGCCCCAGGGCGACGGCGAAGAGTACCGAGACAACAGGAAGCAACAGATAGAAGGCCAGGCCTTCAAGGTAATCACAGTTGGGAACGATCAGTACATTACCGGTCAGCACGGCCAGCGGAATCAGCAGCAGGAGCAGCTGGACAAGAACAACGCCGCCGAACGACCGCACCACGGAGAAAGGATGGGAGACCGAATCGGATTTCCGATATGCGGGGCCGAGAAGATGGATGGTCAGAAACCCCGCAATGAGCGAGCCGGCCAGGGCGGTGGCAAATGCGCACTCAAAGCCGAGGTAGTTGAAGAGCGGCACCCTCGTGCATGCAATCGCCACCAGGAGGTAGCAGGCGCCCCCGATGAGCAATGCGCGGGAACGAACATACTCACGTAGAAGAGGCACGAGAATCAGAACTCCTCGCCGGCCACGCGCTCGATATCCGCGCCGAGGGCATGGAGTTTCTTCTCGATAGCCTCGTAGCCGCGATCGAGATGGTAGACACGAAGGACTTCAGTGGTGCCACGCGCGATGAGCCCGGCAAGTATGAGTGATGCAGACGCACGGAGATCGGTCGACATGACTTTCGCTCCTGTGAGCGAGCGGACTCCGCGAACAACTGCGGCGTTGTCTTTCACTTCGATGTCGGCACCGAGCCGCAGCAGTTCAGGGATGTGTTTGAAGCGATCAAAGTAAATAGAGTCTGTCACAACCGAGGTACCATCGGCAACCGCCATAAGTGCGCTCCACTGTGCCTGCATATCCGTCGGAAATCCCGGATAGATACTGGCAGTCACATCGACAGATACCAGCTTGCGGGGTGCGGTAAGTGTGATGGTGTCTGTTGTGGTGTGGAGAACTGCTCCTGCGTCTTCGAGCTTGGCGGTGACGGCCGTGAGGTGCGCGGGAATCACCCGGGTGAGCGTCGTTCGTCCGCCGCAGAGTGCACCGGCAATGAGGAATGTTCCGGCCTCGATGCGATCGGGAATTGTCGTAATGTCCGACACATGCAGGTCCGCAACGCCTTCTATTTCGAGCCGGCTTGTGCCGATACCGTGGATGTGCCCGCCCATCGTTACGAGGAATTCGGCCAGCTGCGTGATCTCCGGTTCGATGGCGGCATTCTCGATCAGCGTGGTACCGCGGGCCAGCACCGCCGCCATGAGCGCATTTCCTGTAGCGCCGACGCTTGACACATCGAAGTGTATGCGTCCCCCCTGGAGACGTGTTGCCTTTGCGTAGATGTACCCTTCACGCAATTCTATTTCCGCACCGAGTTTCCGCATAGCTTCGATGTGCAAGTTCACCGGTCGTGGTCCCCATGCGCACCCGCCCGGAAGGGAGACTTTGGCTTGCCCGAAACGCGCCAGAAGAGGACCGAGAACGTATATTGATGCCCGCATCTTCTTCATGTGTTCGTACGGCGCTTCAAACTTGTTGATGCCGCGGGTGTCAAGAGTCAGAGTGTGGTCGTTCAACTCCGCAACAACGCCCATCGTCCGCAGGAGAACCGACATCGTATTGACATCGCGAAGTGCCGGCGTATTGTAGAGATGAGAGACACCTCCCGCGAGGATGGTTGCGGGCATGAGGGCAAGTGTGGCGTTCTTGGCGCCACCGATGGCGACTGAGCCGTTGAGCGTACGGCCGCCGTGGATCACAAATTTATCCAT
Organism: Ignavibacteriota bacterium; assembly: GCA_003162215.1. GTDB lineage: Bacteria > Bacteroidota > Ignavibacteria > UBA10030 > UBA6906 > Fen-1255. The sequence continues at coordinate 1,767 of PMMO01000073.1, read as the reverse complement.
AGGTGCATCAATGGTACGGAGGATTGTGCGGCATTGTCAATACCTCGAATGTCACTTCGATTCCTCAGATTCGCATTCCTGCAACAAGCAACCCCGTAATTTTCCCGGTTTTGAGAACGATGGTCTTGAGCTAGTCAGCGATTTCGCGGAAACACCTTAAAATGTGAACACTTTGAAACAAGACTCCTTTAGTGCTCTTTGGCACGAAATCTGGGATTTCTTCAATACACCGCACCAACCATGTTTCCCTAGACTGGAGACTCCCCATGGATGCTGTCTTCCTTGCCCGGCTGCAGTTTGCGCTGACAATCGGCTTTCATTTCCTGTTTCCGCCGATTACCATCGGCCTCGCGTGGTTGCTGGTGATCGTTGAATTACTGGGCTGGCGGAAAAAAGACGAGATCTATGCCCGCGTCGGCGCATTCTTCGCCAAGATTCTCGGGCTCACATTTGCGGTCGGCGTTGCGACCGGAATCGTGATGGAGTTCCAGTTCGGCACGAACTGGGCGCAGTACTCCAAATTTGTTGGCGACATCTTCGGTGCACCTCTCGCGGCAGAAGGTGTCTTCGCATTCTTCCTTGAATCCGGATTCCTGGGTCTCTACCTCTTTGGCCGGAATCGCGTGTCCAGGGGCGTCCACTGGTTCTCATGCCTGATGGTCGCCGTTGGGGCAACAATCTCCGCGTTCTGGATTATTGTGGCGAATTCCTGGCAGCAAACCCCTGCGGGGTATGTTGTGCGCAACGGCCGTGCGGAGTTGACCAGCTTCTACGACGCAGTCTTCAATCCGTCAACGGTTATACGGTATCTCCATACGGTCGACGCTGCATTGATTACCGGCGCGTTCTTCATGGCCGGTATAGCGGCATATTATCTGCTGAAGCAGCGCGAGGCGGACTTCGCGAAACGCGCCATGCGTGTCGCTGTGGTCTTCGGCCTGATCGTTTCGTTGCTTGAGCTGATGCCGTTCGGACACGAGCACGCCCGCCAGGTCGCTCGTTCACAGCCTGAGAAGTTTGCGGCAATAGAAGGGCTCTATTTTAGCGCGACCGGTGCACCAATGGTATTCTTCGCCGTTCCGACGACAGAACCGCCAACGCTTCATGCCAACATTGAAATTCCCGGCCTGCTAAGCTGGCTGGCCTTTGGCGATCCCGCCGCACCCATCAAAGGCATCAACGAGTTCCCTGCCGATCAGATACCGCCGCTCTGGTTGACATTCGTATCATTCCACAATATGGTTGTCCTCGGGATGTACTTCATCTTGGTGATGGCCATTGCCGCGTACAAACTCTATCGTAAAACCCTCTGGAACAGTCCCGGCTTCCTGCGTCTGCTTATGATCTCGATCCCTCTGCCTCTTGCTGCGTGCCAGCTCGGTTGGATCGCCACTGAGGTCGGGCGTCAACCATGGATCGTGTACAAGCTCATGCGCACCAGTGAGGCTGCATCAATCACCGTGTCTGCCCAGGAAATTCTCTTTTCTCTTGTGCTCTTCGGCTTCATATATCTCTGTCTGGGTATGCTGTATGTGTATCTCTTTGTCCGCAAAGTGAAATACGGACCTGCGCCTGTGGATGCAAAGGAGGTGATTGCGTAATGGACCTGAACACGATGTGGTTTCTCCTCGTCGGCGTGCTCATCATTGGGTACGCCATTCTTGATGGCTTCGATCTCGGCGTCGGTGTGCTGCATCTCTTTGCACGCACAGACGGCGAACGGCGGATACATCTCAATGCCATCGGCCCCGTCTGGGACGGCAACGA
>PMMO01000070.1 GCA_003162215.1 Ignavibacteriota bacterium | reverse complement strand
AAGCACATCGAGGTGATCGTCCGGCAGATGATGCGGAAGGTCCGCGTCGACGCCTCCGGCGACACCGACCTGCTGCCCGGCGAGATCGTCTCCCAGTTCGAGTTCGAGGAGGCCAACGCCAAGGCGCTGAGCGAGGGTGGCGAGCCGTCCATCGCTCAGACCGTGCTGCTCGGCCTGATCAAGGCGGCCCTCAACACCGCCTCGTGGCTCTCCGCCGCATCGTTCCAGGAGACTACAAAGGTGTTGACCGACGCAGCCATTGAAGGGAAGATCGACCACCTGCTCGGATTGAAGGAAAACGTCATCATGGGTCACCTGATTCCTGCGGGAACCGGGCTGAAGAAGTTCATGGACCTGATAGTGTTGCCGCCGGATCTTGTTGCAGAGGCGGCAGCAGCCCAGCCGGTCGAGGTCGAGGCGCCCGTACGCGGCCGCGCGCGAGAACGCGCAACAACATCTTGACATTTGCCGAAGCATTTCGTACCTTGAAAAGCTGTCTTTCTACGTACCGAATTCGCCGTTTTGGAGCAACAAGTGCCGACCATTAATCAGCTTATCCATAAGAGCCGCCGCGCAGTGACGTACAAGAGCAAGGCACCCGCGATGGCAGGGAATCCGCAAAAACGTGGTGTATGCACCCGCGTGTATACCACCACACCGAAGAAGCCTAATTCCGCGCTGCGCAAGGTCGCACGTGTCCGCCTCGTGAACGGCATTGAGGTGACCGCGTATATTCCGGGCGAAGGACACAACCTGCAGGAGCACTCGATCGTGATGATTCGCGGCGGCAGGGTAAAAGACCTTCCCGGCGTTCGTTATCATATCATTCGCGGCACGCTGGATACGGCAGGCGTCGCCGAGCGCAAGCAGGGCCGGTCAAAGTACGGCGCCAAACGCGCGAAGAAAACTGCGTAGCAACCCTAACCCAGGTCTCAGCCAGTGAGAAAGAAGAGAGCGACAACACGGCATCGGACGCCCGACCCGAAATTTAACGATGTGCTGGTGTCGGAATTCGTCAACAACATCATGAAGAACGGAAAGAAACACACCGCTCGCCGTATCCTCTACGATGCCTTCGGCATCATCGAGGAGCGGACGAAAGCCGTCGGCTTGGACGTCTTCAAGAAGGCAGTGTCCAATACCCGGCCGGTTCTGGAAGTGAAGGCCCGGCGTGTTGGCGGAGCCACGTACCAGGTGCCCACGGAGGTGCGTGGAGGGCGGAGCACGGCGCTGGCTATCCGCTGGCTCATCGGCTACGCGAGCGGCCGCAAAGAGCGTTCCATGGCCCACAAGCTCGCATCAGAATTCATTGCCGCTTCCAACGGCGAAGGAAGCTCCATTAAGAAGAAGGAAGAAACCCACAGAATGGCCGAAGCCAACAAAGCCTTCGCCCATTTCAAGTGGTAGACGGTATGCCGCGACAGTATCCGCTTGAGCGGACGCGCAATATCGGCATCAGCGCGCACATCGATGCCGGAAAGACGACGACAACAGAACGCATCCTGTTCTACACAGGTGTTCTGCACCGCATGGGTGAAGTCCATGACGGCGCCGCCACCATGGACTGGATGGAGCAGGAGAAAGAGCGCGGCATTACGATTACGTCGGCTGCCACGACCTGCTTCTGGGCGAATCACCGCGTCAATATTATCGACACTCCGGGGCATGTGGACTTCACCGCCGAGGTGGAGCGTTCACTCCGCGTGCTGGATGGCGCGGTTGCGCTCTTTTGCGCCGTCGGTGGCGTGGAACCGCAATCCGAAACCGTCTGGCGCCAGATGGACAAGTATGGGGTCCCGCGCATTGCCTTTGTCAACAAGATGGACCGCGTGGGTGCCGACTTTCTGAACGTCGTGCAAATGATGAAGGATCGGCTTAGCGCGAACGCCGTGCCGATACAGCTTCCCGTCGGCGAAGGCGATATGTTCTCGGGCGTGATCGATCTGGTCACCATGAAGGCCCGGATGTACCGCGAATCGTCGCTCCTCGGCACCGAATGGGATGAAATCCCGATACCGCACGACATGCTTGGCCGTGCGCAGGCCTACCGCACGAAGATGCTCGAAGCCGTTTCGGATGAGGATGATACGTTGCTGGAGAAATATCTTGAGGGGAAAGATATCACGCCCGGCGAAATCATGAACGTGCTCCGTCGCGCGTGCCTCAAAGTAAGCATTATCCCGGTCTTGTGCGGCAGTTCGTTCAAGAATAAGGGTGTCCAGCAATTGTTGGATGCCGTCATCGACTATCTCCCGTCGCCCCTGGATCTGAACGATGGACGCATCGTCGGTCACCACATCAACATGACCGACAAGATCGAACGTGCGGTGTCCGACAACGAGAAGTTTACTGCGCTCGCCTTCAAGATTATGACCGACCCGTTCGTAGGAAAGCTGACCTACTTCCGGGTCTATTCCGGTACGGTGAAATCCGGCTCCTACATCTACAACCCGGTCACCGACAAAACAGAGCGTCTCAGCCGTATTCTCCGGATGCACGCCAACACCCGCGAGGATGTTGAAGAAGCATATGCCGGCGATATTGTTGCAGCGGTAGGACTCAAGAATACACGGACCGGTGACACGTTATGCGACGAGAATGATCCGATCATTCTCGAGAAGATGACCTTCCCTGACCCGGTGATCCACGTGGCGATCGAAGCCAAGACAAAAGCCGATCAGGACAAGCTTGTGGAAGCGATGAACAAGCTCTCCGAGGAAGATCCCACATTGCGGGTTTCCACGAACGAGGAGACCGGGCAGACGATCATCAGCGGTATGGGCGAGTTGCATCTGGAGATCGTCATCGACCGGATGCGCCGCGAATTCAAGGTGGTCGCCAATATTGGCAAGCCTCAGGTGGCGTACAAAGAAACGATCCGCAAGAAGGTGCAGGCGGAAGGGAAGTTTGTGCGTCAGAGCGGCGGCCGCGGCCAGTTTGGTCACGTATGGATCGAGGTGGGACCGAACGAAAAAGGGAAGGGATTCGTGTTCGAGAACGCCATTGTCGGCGGCGCGATTCCCAGAGAATATATACGTCCGGTGGAGCATGGCATTGTTGAGGCGATGCGGAACGGCGTGCTAGCGGGATACCCCATGGAAGACGTGAAGGTCAAATTGTTCGATGGTTCATTCCATGAGGTTGATTCATCGGAAATGGCATTCAAGATTGCCGGCTCCATAGCATTCAAAGAGGGCGCCCGGAAAGCCGATCCCGTTATCCTTGAGCCGATCATGGCCGTCGAGGTGGTGACGCCGGAAGAGTATATGGGTGATGTGATGGGCGACTTGAACTCCCGCCGCGGGAAAATCACCGGGATGGCTCCGCGCAAGGATGCTCAGGTGATCCGTGCCAATGTGCCGCTGTCGGAAATGTTCGGGTATTCGACCGTGCTCCGGTCAATGACGCAGGGCCGCGCGATTTACACGATGGAGCTCTCGCACTATGACGAGACCCCGCGCAGCGTGGCGGATCAGATTATCGAGAAGATCAAAGGTAAAGACACAGCGACCGCATAATTTTCCCGTCTATCCAGAGGAGAACAAAAAATGGCAAAAGAGAAATTCACGCGCGACAAGCCACACCTGAACGTCGGTACCATCGGTCACGTCGACCATGGCAAGACCACGTTGACGGCGGCAATCACCATGGTGCTCGCCAAAAAAGGTCTGGCGTCGATCCGCACGTTCGACAGCATTGACAACGCTCCGGAAGAGCGCGAACGCGGTATTACCATTGCGACGGCGCACGTGGAATACTCTACCGAGAAGCGTCACTATGCGCACGTGGACTGCCCCGGTCACGCGGACTATATCAAGAANNCAGACCCGCGAGCACATCCTCCTCGCGCGTCAGGTTGGTGTGCCGCGCATCGTGGTGTTCATGAACAAGGTCGATGCGGTCGACGATCCCGAGTTGCTGGATCTCGTCGAACTCGAGCTGCGCGATCTGTTGAAGAAGTATGAATACCCGGGCGACGAAATTCCTATTATCCGTGGCAGCGCCCTCAAGGCAATGGAAGCGGCCGTCAGACCGGACAGCAAGCCCGATGATCCCGCATTCAAATGCATCATGGAACTGATGGACGCGGTGGACACATATATCCCGGTGCCGCAGCGCCAGATAGACAGACCGTTCCTGATGCCGATCGAAGACGTGTTCTCGATTACCGGCCGTGGCACGGTGGGTACGGGTCGTGTCGAGCGCGGCCGTGCGAAAGTCGGCGACGAAGTCGAGCTGATCGGTCTCGGTGCACACAAGAAGACCGTTATCACCGGTGCCGAAATGTTCCGCAAGGAGCTGGACGAAGTGCAGGCGGGCGACAATGCGGGTCTCTTGCTCCGCGGCGTTGACAAGGATGAGCTGGAGCGCGGCATGGTTGTTGCCAAGCCGGGCTCGATCACTCCGCACAAGAAGTTTACCACTCAGGTGTACGTGCTGAAGAAGGAAGAAGGGGGGCGTCATACGCCGTTCTTCAACGGCTACCGCCCGCAATTCTACTTCCGCACCACGGACGTGACAGGCGTAGCGACATTGCCCGCCGGGAGCGAAATGGTCATGCCGGGTGACAACGTGGACGGATTGTTTGTCGAGCTGATTTCCCCCATCGCGATGGAGGAAGGTTTGCGCTTCGCCATTCGCGAAGGCGGCCACACTGTCGCCTCTGGCGTCGTGACAAAGATTCTCGAATAACTACTATTGGAGTGGTATTCACGTGGCCGGACAAAAGATACGAATCAAACTCAAGTCGTACGATCACAACCTGATCGACAAGTCTGCGGAAAAGATCATCAAGACTGTCAAGTCAACAGGCGCTGTGGTCTCCGGCCCGATTCCGTTGCCCACGAAGCGTACGGTATATACTGTGCTTCGTTCACCTCATGTGGATAAGAAGTCGAGAGAGCAGTTCGAGACGCGCTCCCACAAGCGGCTGATCGACATACTCAACTCGACGAACAGGACCGTCGACTCCCTGATGAAGCTGGATCTCCCCGCGGGCGTCGACGTCGAGATCAAGGTCTAACCCGCATACAAGCTGTAAGGTGACTGTTTCCCGGGAGCTTCACGCTCCCGGAGAGACGGGAAAACGGTGTCGGGAGTAGTGCCCACTGACGGTACAGTTGTGCCGTGAGGTGGACTCGTGACGGTATGTGCATGCATACATGGATGGTGGTATGACAGGACTACTCGGTAAAAAATTGGGCATGACCAGCATATTCGATGATGCGGGTCAAGTGATTCCCTGCACGGTCATCGAAGCCGGCCCGTGCTACGTCACGCAGATCAAGACCGTTGATCGTGACGGGTACGAAGCGGTGCAGATCGGATTCGAGGAGCGGAAGGAGCGCAGGGTGACAAAGCCGTTGCGCGGGCACTTCGCTCATGCGAACGTGAAGCCCTCGCGTGTCGTGCGGGAGTTCCGCGGCAATGGCGTCAGCGACGTCCAGCCCGGCCAGGAAATCAAGGTCGATCGGGTCTTCACCAAGGGCGACATCGTCAAGGTGGTGGGGATGTCGAAAGGCAAAGGTTTTCAAGGCGTGGTGAGGCGGCACCATTTCGGTGGCGGCTTCCGGACGCACGGCCAGAGCGATCGCGAACGGGCTCCGGGATCAATCGGATCATCCTCGTATCCCTCCCGCGTGTTCCGTGGACAGCGTATGGCCGGGCGTATGGGCGGGGACCAGGTGACGGTCCGCAACCTCACGGTGGTCGGCGTGATCCCCGACTCGAACCTCCTGCTGATCAAGGGTTCGGTGCCCGGCGCAATCAACGGCTATCTTGAGATCCACAAGGTGAAGTCTCAACAGTAACCAATGGGTGTGGCGATGGAATTGGAAGTCTATAAGAAAGATGGAACAAAGAGCGGCGAGAAGGTGAAGCTCTCCGAAGAGATCTTCGGTGTGGAGCCCAATCTTCATCTCATTTACCGTGCGGTACGGACCTACTTGGACAACCAGCGTCAGGGGACGGCCAAAGTAAAGACGCGTGCGGAAGTGCGCGGTGGTGGTAGGAAGCCGTTCCGTCAGAAACACACCGGCATGGCGCGGCAGGGTACTTCACGTTCGCCCGTGATGGTCGGTGGCGGCGCGATCTTCGGCCCGAAGCCCCACGACTTCACCTCAACGCTGCCGGCGACGATGCGCCGCGCCGCGCGAAAGTCGGCCCTCTCGATCAAGGCCCGCGATGGCCAGATCAAGGTCGTGGAAGATTTCACGTTCGGCGGTCCGAAGACAAAAGAGATGGCGGTAGTATTGAAGGCGCTCGACCTGGGTGGAACCAAGACCCTTCTTCTGCTCGCGAAGCCGGATGCCGCGGTGGTGAAGTCGGGCCGGAACATCCAGCGGCTGCAGGTTGCCCAGGCCGACAAAGCGTCGACCTACGACTTTGTGAATACACAGGTGCTCCTGATCCAGAAGAGCGCTCTGGAAATCCTGCAGAATACGTTCAAGAACTAACGCAGCAGATCCAACATGGCGACCATACTGAAACGTCCTATCGTCACGGAGAAGATGACAGAGCTACAGGAGAAGGGGCAGTACGCCTTCGAAGTAGATCTCTCGGCCAACAAAATCGCCATCGCCCGTGCAGTAGCAAAGAAATTCAACGTGACGGTGCTCGATGTGCGCACCGTGCGTGTCAAGGGGAAGACCAAGTCGCAGATGACGCGCCGGGGGCGGTTTGCCGGCCGCACGGCGGAATGGAAAAAAGCGATCGTTCGCCTGAAAGAAGGCGAGAAGATCGAATTCTTCCAGAATGTCTGATCGTTCATTAGGATAGAGTGCAATTATGGCCATTCGGAAGATGAAGCCGGTGACGCCGGGAACGCGATGGATGTCCATTGCAGCGTTCACGGAAATTACCAAGACACGGCCGGAGAAGTCCCTTCTCGAGCCGTTGAAACGAAGCGGCGGCCGGAACAATACCGGACGCATTACGTCACGCCATCGCGGCGGCGGGCACAAACGCTTCTATCGGGTCATAGATTTCAAGCGGGACAAAGTCGGGATGGACGCGACTGTCGCGGCGATTGAGTACGATCCGAATCGCTCTGCGCGCATTGCGTTGCTGCAGTACAAGGACGGTGAGCGGCGGTACATCACTGCCCCGGAGGGGGTGAAGGTGGGCGAAGTGCTCCGCTCCGGACCGGATGCGGAAATCAAGCCGGGCAATGCGCTGCCTCTGGCCAATATTCCGGCCGGCACGTTCGTGCACAATATCGAACTTCGTCCGGGCAAGGGTGCCCAGATGGCGCGGAGTGCTGGAATGTCGGTGCAGTTGATGGCCAAGGAAGGGAAGTACGCCCAGCTGCGTCTTCCCTCCGGCGAAGTGCGCAGCGTTGTGATCGAGTGCATGGCCACGATCGGTGGTGTTGGCAATGCCGACCATGAGAATATCAGCGTTGGTAAGGCGGGCCGTTCGCGGTGGCTCGGTATCCGTCCGCAGTCTCGCGGCGTTGTGATGAACCCTGTTGATCACCCGCACGGTGGTGGTGAAGGCAAGTCGCCGCAGGGAAATCCTCACCCGGTCTCTCCCTGGGGATGGCTTACAAAGGGGAAGAAGACACGGAAGAGGAAGAAGACATCCAGCAAGTTCATTGTGAAACGGAGAAAGTAACGGTATGGGCCGTTCGCTGAAAAAAGGGCCGTTCGTGAGCGTCCGGGTGTTGGAACAGGTGGCGGCGCTCAACAAATCGAACCAGAAGAAAGTGGTGAAAACCTGGTCGCGCGCATCGACGATCACCCCCGACTTCGTAGGGCACACCTTTGCGGTGCACAACGGGAACAAGTTCATCCCGGTGTACGTCCACGAAGGCATGGTGGGTCACAAGTTGGGCGAGTTTGCACCGACGCGGTTGTTCCGCGGACACCCCGGTGTGAAGAAGGAAGAAACGACGAAGGCGGGATAAGCACCCATGGAAGCACGAGCCATAAACCGGTATATCAGCACCTCGCCTCGTAAGATGCGGTTGGTGATCGATCTCATCCGCGGCAAATCGGTGGATGAGGCATTGAACATCCTCCACTACTCGCCGAAGCATGCCTCGCGCGTTGCCGAGAAGGTCCTTCGTTCCGCGGTGTCGAACCTGCAGAACAAGGATGAGGCCGGGCGTCTGGAGCCGGGCGAGATGATCGTAAAGGAAGCGTATGTGGATGCGGGGTTGGTGATGAAGCGCATCCTCCCGGCGCCGATGGGCCGCGCCTTCCGGGTGCGGAAACGCTCCAATCACGTCACGATCGTAGTGGCGCCAAACAAACCCGTTCACAAAACCGCTGCGCCCAAGCGGCAGAAAGCGCAGAAACCGGACAGCACACCGGCAAAGAAAACCGAGACGAAGCCCGCTGCCGCAAAGCAGAAATCGAAGTAAACGCACAGCAAGGAGTTGACGTGGGACAGAAAGCACATCCGATCGGTCTGCGCCTGGGGATCATCCGGTCCTGGGACTCCAACTGGTACGATGAAAAATCGTTCGGAAGCAAGTTGGAAGAAGACCGCACGATCCGGAACTACGTGCGCAACCGTCTGAAGAAAGCGGGGATCTCGCGCGTGGTCATCGAGCGGACACCCAAGCGCGCGGTCATCACCATCAACACCTCGCGTCCCGGTATCGTCATCGGCCGCAGCGGGAAGGAGATCTCACAGCTCGAAGAAGAGCTGAAGAAGATCACGAACAAGGAAGTGAAGATTCTGATAAACGAGATTAAACGGCCGGAGTTGGACGCGTTTCTGGTGGCCGAAAACATCGCCCAGCAGCTGGAAGGGCGTATTGCCTTCCGCCGCGCGATGAAGAACGGTATCACTGCCGCCATGCGGATGGGAGCGGAGGGTATACGTGTGAAGAGTGCCGGACGTTTGGGCGGCGCCGAAATGGCGCGCACGGAGCAGTACAAAGAAGGACGTATCCCGCTGCACACGCTCCGGGCGGATATTGACTATGCCACCGCGACCGCGCGGACCATCTACGGCGCTATCGGCGTCAAGGTGTGGATCTGCAAGGGCGAGGTCCTGGATGCTCAGCAGAACATGGAGCGTCCGATGCCCTCCCGCCGCGGACAGGAACGCGGATAACGCAGGAGACCCACGACAATGTTGATGCCCAAAAGAGTAAAATTCAGAAAAGCCCAGCGCGGACGGATGCGGGGGAAGGCGACCCGTGGTGACCGGGTGAACTTCGGAGACTTCGGCTTGAAGGCTCTGGAGCCCGGCTGGATCACCCAGCGGCAGATCGAAGCCGCGCGTGTGACGCTGACCCGTATGATGAAACGTGAAGGGCAGGTATGGATCAGGATTTTCCCGGACAAGCCGGTGACGAAGAAGCCCGCTGAAACCCGTATGGGTAAGGGAAAGGGTGCTCCGGAATACTGGGTGGCGGTGGTGAAACCGGGACGTGTGATGTTTGAAGTGGGTGGCACAGGCAAGGCCACGGCGATGGAAGCACTGAGGCTCGCCTCGCACAAACTGCCGATTCGCACGAAAGTAAGTATCAGGCCCGATTACGAAGGTGCCTGAGGGAAACGGGAGAGCGTATGAAGGCCCATGATCTTAACGAATTGTCGGTCCAGGAGCTGCATCAGCGGCTGAGCGACGAGCAGGAAAGCCTGGCGAACCTGCGCTTCCAGCTGGCGACCAGCCAGCTCGAAAGCCCGATCAAGGTGCGCACCGTGCGCCGCGACATTGCACGGCTTCTGACCGTGTTGCGCACGAAAGAGCGCACTGCCGCCGCGACCCCGACTCCGGCACCGACGAAGACCATTGAGGTGAAAACGTCATGACTGCAGCCGTCGCAACAGCCGCCACGCCGAAACGTTCCACCCGCCGTAAAGTGCGGGTCGGCAAAGTGGTGAGCACGAAGATGGAGAAGAGCATTCTGGTCACCATCGAACGCCGTGTACAACACCCGATCTACAAGAAATACTTCCGTCGCACCACGAAATTAATGGCGCACGACGAAGAGCGCACTGCCAAAGTCGGCGATACCGTGAAGATCATGGAAACCCGCCCGATCAGCAAGCAGAAGCGGTGGCGGCTGGTAGAGATTATCGAAAAAGCGAAGTGAGCAAAGGCCCACGGAGTCAACGCACATGATCCAGGAAGAAACAAATCTCGTAGTGGCCGATAACTCTGGTGCCAAAAAGGTACGGTGCATCAGGGTGCTGGGCGGGTCCGACCGGCGCTATGCCGGGTTGGGCGACCAGGTTATCGTGGCGGTCAAATCGGCCATCCCCGGTGCCACGGTCAAGAAAGGGGAGGTCGCGCGCGCTGTCATCGTCCGCACCCGGAAAGAGACGCGCCGTAAAGACGGTTCATTCATACGGTTCGATGAGAACGCCGCAGTGTTGATCAACGACCAGGGTGAGCCGCGCGGCAGCCGTATCTTCGGGCCGGTAGCCCGTGAACTGCGCGAGAAGCAGTATATGAAGATCGTCTCCCTCGCACCNNGAAGCAGCGCGCATGAAGATCAGAAAGAACGACAACGTTATTGTGATCGCCGGGAATTCCCGCGGGAAGTCCGGCAAAGTGCTCAAGGTGTACCCCGAGAAACGGCGGATCATCGTCGAGGGTGTGAATATCATGAAGCGTCACACGCGCCCCAGTCAGCGGAATCCGCAGGGGGGCATTGTGCAGCGCGAAGCACCGATTCACATGTCCAACGTGATGCTGTTGGACCCGAAATCGAATCAGCCCACGCGTGTCGGCACAAAGGTGGTGAAAGACGAGTCCATCGGCAAAAAGCGGCGTATGCGCGTGGCAAAAGCCACGGGCGAGATGTTCTAACGCCGAGGTCCACGAACCCTTTATTGACCGGTTAATGGTATGAGCGACGAAAAACCGAAAAAGCAGCAACCCAAGAAAGAAGCCGCGCGTCCCGCCAAGGAAGCGAAGGAGAAGGCGCCAGCGGCCGGCAAGGCCTCCAAAAGCGCGCGCCCGAAAGAAAAANNTGGTGATCACGCGCGCGAAGAAGTCGATCTCAAACTTCAAATTGCGCGAGAAGATGCCCATCGGCTGTCGCGTGACACTCCGCCGGACACACATGTATGAGTTTATGGACCGGTTTATCAGCGTTTCGGTGCCGCGTCTCCGTGATTTCCGCGGCCTCTCCGATACATCGTTTGACGGGCG
>PMMO01000140.1 GCA_003162215.1 Ignavibacteriota bacterium | reverse complement strand
CCTTGGTGCTGATGGTGGTGGCACAAAGACTCTTGGTATCCTCGCCGACGCTGAAGGGAATGAGCTCGCCCGGTTTCAGGTTGGGCCCGGCAATCCCAATGTGGTTGGTGTCGACGGGGCCGCCGCCAATCTCCTCGATCTGGTGGCCGGTTGCTGTGAGCGAGCAAAGGTGGATGCCTCTACTCTGGGTGCGGGTGTGTTCGGGTTGGCAGGTGTCGGCAGTGCCGCAGTTCGTGACCGTCTCACTGAATCGTTGCGGGTGGGTGGAGCGTCACGGGGGTGGGAGCAGATGATATACACGATTGAGACTGATGCTCGTGTCGCTCTCGAAGGGGCCTTTGGAGGAGAAGCCGGAGTGGTTATAATCGCCGGCACCGGATCCAATCTCATCGGCAAGTTACCCGACGGCAGCGTCACGACAGTTGGCGGGTGGGGGAGAATGCTCGGGGACGAGGGAAGTGGGTTCGCCATCGGTGCGGAGGCCATCCGCGCGGTAACCCGTGCTATTGACCGGCGGGGTGATGCACAAATGCTCCGCACAATGTTTGCTGAGCGGTTTGGCTGGACCTCGCGCGGTGCCATCATCACTGCAGTCTATCAGGAGAAATTCGACCTTGCATCTCTTGCCCCGTTGGTGCTTGAAGCCGTGGAAAAAGGAGACCCGACGGCCAAGGGTATCCTGGCAACTGCGGCTGCCCAGCTTGCGGACCAGCTTGTCGCGATGGTCGGTCACATGGGATCGCTGCCATCTGTAAGGGTGGTCTGTATCGGTGGGCTCATTGATCACCCGACCGTATACTCCCGGATCGTGTCTGAAACAATTCTTGCGCGAATCCCCACTGTCAGAATTCACCCGGCACAGTTTCCTCCGGCCGGGGGCGCGGTCATCATGGCACTGAATCTCTTGAAGAGGATCTAGATGCGCTTTGTGAGAATGTGTGTGACGTCGTGTGCCGTTGTTCTTGGTTCTCTCGTTTATCTTTCCTGTTTACCGAGCGGTGTTGTGCCTCTCCCCGAGAAACCCGCGCAACTTCCGGCACCGCCACGCCAGTCCTGGGTCGACAGTGTCCTTGCCGGCATGTCACTCGAAGACCAGGTGGGCCAGCTGATGATGGTTGGTGTCTATGGTTACTACTTCAGTGTCGAGAGTGATCAGTACGTTCGTCTGGAGCGCATGGTGCGCGAATATCGCGTCGGCGGGGTTATCGTTTGGCCGGGGGATGTAATGGCCACGGCGGTTCGTCTAAACTCGCTTCAGCGACTTTCCCGTATTCCATTGCTGGTGAGCGGAGATTTTGAGCGTGGCGTCGCCATGCGCCTCCGCCGCGCTACACCGTTTCCTGATGCCATGGCCATCGGAGCCACGCGGAATCCGCAGTATGCGTACGACGTTGCCAGAGCGATCGCGCGCGAAGCCCGTGCAATTGGAGTGCACCAGAACTTCGCCCCTGTCGCTGATGTCAATACCAATCCTTTGAATCCTGTCATCAATACCCGTTCCTTCGGAGATTCTCCCGTGTTGGTCGGGGAGATGGCGGCTGCCTTTGTACGGGGATCGTTGGACGGTGGTGTGCTACCCACAGTGAAGCACTTTCCCGGCCATGGCGACGCCGGAGTGGATTCGCACCTTGAATTGCCGATCCTCCGCCTGACAAGGGAACGGTTGGACTCTGTTGAGCTTGCCCCATTTCGTGCCGCAATTGACGCCGGCGTTCCTTCGGTGATGATAGCGCACATTGCCTTTCCTGCACTCGATTCCATCGACACCACACCGGCATCGCTCTCTTCCCGTGTTATTTCAGAGGTTCTGCAACACCAGATGCGTTTCCAGGGCCTGGTGATAACGGATGCCATGGATATGCAGGGTGTGTCACGTGGATACTCCGCCGCAGAGTCCGCCGTTCGCGCCGTGAAGGCCGGAGTTGATGTTGTGCTCATGCCTCCTGATGAGGAGTCCGCACTTGCCGCATTGCTTTCTGCGGCACGTTCGGGCGAGATTGACAGCATCCGTCTGAAGGCCTCGGTGCGCAAGATCCTCACGCTGAAGAAGCAACTCGGGCTCGATACGTTGCGTACGATATCCGTGGAACATGTCGATGATGTTGTCGGTATCCGTGCACATCAAATGCTTGCGCGCGAAGTTGCCCGCCACGGCGTCACATTGTTGAGAAATCGCGGGACACTCATTCCGCTTCAAACCACCGGACGCCGTCGCATTGTGTCGGTGGTCCTGAGTGACTCGGATGACTACCGGGTGGATGTACATCGCCCTGGCGCGCACTTCTCGACCGAGCAAGTGGGCAGTTACTTCCATCATCTGCTGCAACTTCGAAACGGTCATATGGAAGAGGTGCGTCTCAACCCAAACAGCGATGCTGAGGAATTCGACCATGCCGCCGGCCGACTCCGGCGAGCAGATCTCCTCCTTTTGCAGGTGTATGTAAAAGTCCGCTCATCGTCCGGGCGCATCGGAATGCCTCTGCGGCTTCTCCCATTCATAAAACGTGCCGGGGCGGCAGGTGTGCCGACGGTTGTCGTCCTTTTTGGCAGTCCCTATCTCGCCGCACAGTTTCCCAATGCAGATGTGCTGATGTGCATGTATGGTGACACCGAACCACAGATCGAAGCCGCAGTCGAGGCGCTCTTCGGTGAGATCGCGATCGGCGGAAAATTGCCGGTTGCCATCCCGGGAAGCTTTGCGGCCGGGGCCGGCCTTGGTATGACAATGGACCGTCTTCGCAGGGATGACCCTGGAGCCGCCGGATTCAATGCTGCGAGACTGAGCAAGCTGGATACTATCATCAAACAGGCCATCAGGGATTCCGCGTTTCCAGGAGCGCAACTGGTCGTAGTAAAAGATGGTGTGATTGCCTATTCAAAAGCGTTCGGCACACAGACGTACGATATGTCCGCTCGATTGATTGACGACGGAACGCTCTTCGACCTTGCCTCCGTGAGCAAGGTTATTGGTACAACCGCGGCGGCGATGAAACTCTATGATCAAGGGAAACTGCGGTTGGATGCCCGGGTGGGCATATATTTGCGCCAGTTCACCACCGGAAAGAAGGCGGAAATAACGGTGAGGCACTTGCTGACACACAGAGCCGGTTTCCCTCCGTTCAAACGGTTCTTCCTGACCTGTAAGACCGCAGCAGAAGCATTGGATTCTGTTCTCGCTACCGAGTTGATCTGGAATCCGGGCGACACCACAGTGTACAGCGATATCGGCATGATCACCATGGGGAAAGTGATCGAGAAGATTGCCGGCATGCCGCAGGATGAATTCCTCGAGAGGGAATTCTATGGACCGCTCGGGATGAAGAACACGATGTACAATCCGCCGAGAGAGTCGTGGGACAATGTCGCCCCTACGGAAATCGATACTCTCTGGAGGAAGTCGCTCGTCCAGGGCATTGTGCATGACGAGAACGCCTGCATTCTCGGGGGAGTGGCGGGTCACGCCGGTCTCTTTTCCACAGCTTCAGATCTGGCCATCATCACACAACTGCTGCTTAACAAAGGGACGTACGCCGGTATTCGCTACCTGGCAGAAAGCACCGTTGTGGCATTCACCGGCAGACGTTTGGCCGGCGAGGATCGCTTCCTCGGATGGGACATGAAATCCCCGACAGGGTCGTCGGCAGGATCGCTTTTCTCTCCAACCTCGTTCGGCCACACGGGATTCACAGGCACTTCAGTATGGGTTGACCCCGAACGCCGGATCAGTGTTATTCTTCTGACCAACCGCGTGCATCCGACCAGGGCGAACATGAAGATAGCAAAAATAAGACCCGCAGTCGCCGATGCGGTGATACAAGCCCTCTCCAGAGAGAAAGAGCACACTCATTGATGGGATTGACGGCATGAGTTTCACCTGGTGTGCGATCTCTTTGCTGTTGGTGCTTCCGCATTCGTGCGTGCTTCCGCAGAGTGACACCCTTCGCAACGCGTCCCCGCGCATGGCACATGTCGCTCCGGGTTCCGAATTTGGCACTAGTGCCTGGCGCAAGTTCATAATCGGTTCACTCTGGCGCGACGCTTGGACCACAGAAGTTGGCGTGAAAGAGGTCGATCTCCAGGGACATAAGAGCGAGCGCTGTTCCTTCCGAACCCTGCGACAAGANNCTTGTTGTGTTTCCGGCCGATTCCTCCATCGGCGGTGCTCCTCTGGCTCATGGTGGCCAATTAGGTCTTCTTACCTGTCCGCTTCCTGGCAACGCTGACACAGCATCGTGCGAGACGCCCGTTGTCCTGAATCTCGTCGCCTCGGATGCTCACGAGAGGATTGATGGACTCGAAGTGCTCAAAATGCGGTTGCTGGATTTCACTCTGGGTTCGTGGTACGACGCATCTGCACGCTGGAGATGGCGACCGGTTGAGAACCATGGAATCAGAATCTGGAAGCCCGTCGATTCTCCCCATCCCCTGGCGTTCTGCAAATTTGACGGCGCGCTGGCGACTGCCGCCGGATTCATNNAGCTTTCTTGACGGGTATCCCGATATCGAGGATCTGGCATGGGATGGTCGTCAGCTTGACAGGGGACTCCTTTCATCCCTGTCGAAGCATGCCTATGATTCGTTGGCCACATTTCTATCCCAACGGATTACTGATTCAGTTATACAGTGTGCAATTGAACAGATTCCTGCAGAACGCGTGGAGGTGGATGGTCCATTGTTTCGCGGGATGCTGCAACAGCGGCGCAGGGAACTACCTGCATTGGCACGGCGCTACTACGACTTGCTGGCGCGCACAGTGGACATATACGCCACGAAGACGCCGGAGTGGATCGAGATAACACGTTGTGGTGCCACCCGTCTTGCCGTGAACATCTTTGTGCGCACAGCCGATGGCGCTAGGGACAGCACGCGCTGCACATTCTCACGTATCTTCGATTCGGGTGAAACGGAAGAGGTGCGTGTGCATACTGGTGGTGTCGATGATGATGTGCACCTGAGCGGTATCCCGGAGAACGGCGTGTCGGTTCGCATCATTGCGGATAGCACCATGCACGATTCTCACGGGCCGAACAGTGCCGGGTTATATGGAACAAGGCAGGAAGACATTGATCCTCTGGCCGCCGGGGATCTCCTGAGGCAGAAACCGGCAGCTTTTCAAGACCGTGGATCATCATGGCAAATAGGCATGATGCTGGATTTCAATTCAGCATATGGCCCTCTCATCGGCTTTGGACCTGTGTACTATCGCTACGGTTTCCGCACCGTACCATACGCCTGGACTTTCAGCGTGATCGGGGGGTGGGCACCATTCGGAGGTAGTGGGCGCATACGCCTTTCGTTGAATTCCCGTTCGCTGTTTCCCGGAGCCGTCTTTGGGTTGAACGCGCTGGCGTCGGGATATGAAATGTCGGGATTTTATGGGGTGGGAAACGAAGTTGAAGTGCATGAAAGCCATAGCCCGGAGTACGATTCTCCTCATCTGCGTCAGTACAGGCTGACGACGTCGCTGGCTTTTCCGGTATCCTCAACAATGCAGATGACTCTTTCCGGGTCCGCGAACTATGTGCATTCGGAAGGNNTTTGTGAACGATGTGCGCCCGTATGGTGTCGATGGACTCGCATTCTTCGGTGTTGGTGGAACGGTGCAGTATGACACCCGTGATGAGCCGGCCAATCCGCAAGAGGGTGTTCTCTTTCGTATCAGCGGGACGATGTATCCGGCGTCGCACGGACTCTCCGAGTCGTTCAGCAAAAGTCAGTGCGATCTGCGTGCGTTCTTTGGAGGGAAGGGGGTACCTGCGCTTACACTTGCAATGCGTGTGCTGGGGGAAAAGGTCTGGGGCAATGTTCCCTTCTTCGAACAGCCAAATCTTGGCGGATGGTCCGGCCTGCGTGGGTTATCGACGGGTCGCTACATCGGTGATGCTCTTGCATTGAGTACATTGGAGTTGCGGGGATCGCTCTGGCGTGTAAACTTCCTTTTGCCTTCGACAATGGGACTTGCAGTCTTCGCGGAGACAGGACGGGTGTTTGTTGCGGGCGAGACCTCGGACAGATGGCACGCATCCTATGGCGGGTCGATCTGGATTGCCCCGTGGTCAAGGGACAACACGATCAGTGTCATGGCTGCGGGATCGAGGGAAGGGTTGGAGTTCTACCTTGATGTGGGGATGGGTTTCTGAAGACTACCGGAAGATAGAGGCTCGACGAGCGAACGCTGATATTGCGTTTTTTTGGTTGAATGCGTATCTTGTAAATTCAGATTAAAGATATTCCTGGACGGGTAGCTCAGTTGGTAGAGCA
>PMMO01000164.1 GCA_003162215.1 Ignavibacteriota bacterium | reverse complement strand
CCCATTGACCGTTCGACCATTGTTCATACAATTCAGTAAGCCTATTATTGCTTGCATCATAGGTTTGAGTCCACATTGTCACATTCACCCATTGACCGTTCGACCATTCTTCCGACAAATAGGTAAGCTCATTATTGCTTGCATCATAGGTGTTGGTGTACCGATTAGTGCCCACCCATTGACCGTTCGACCATTGTTCCGACAAATCGGTAAGCTTATTGTTGCTTGCATCATAGGTGTAGGTGTACCGATTAGTGCCCACCCATTGACCGTTCGACCATTGTTCACCTAAGTCTGAAAGCATATTGCTACTTGCGTCATACGTGTTGGTCTGACGATAGGTATCCACCCAGAGGTCGCCTATCAAACGCTGCGTCAAATCAGAAGTCCTTTTGGCCTTAGCATTGAATGAATACAGATGCCTGCTCGTATCCCCCGTGCTCCGAACAATTGCAGTGTCAATAACATAGATTTGTGATTGCGGTGATGACATCCTTGGGAGGGGACGAAGACCTTTTTGAACGTCGTTTGGGATGAACCTTGCATCGGGGAGTGGCGACTGCATACGGCTCGCTCGAAGAGAATCAAGGCGACTTATGAATTCCGCCTTCATTCGATGTTGGGTGGGAAGTCCCATCAGTTCACGAGGCGTCTCTTGGGAGAAAGTCGTGCCCATCAACGGATGGTGCGGAACCTTCCGGTCGTTAATACCGTTCGTTTGTACCCATTGTGCTGACGCTGTGGGACAAAGCAGACCGATTACGAGCGCGAGACAGATGGTATTGGTTTTCATCTTGCCCTCCTCTGGCCACCTTAACGACGTTGAGAATTTGCAAGCCCAATTTAGCAAACGGGGGGTAGGGGGTACATAGGACAATCGTCGCAACCTTGTGTATGTACGTCGCACTTCTGGGAAAGGCTCAAGGGGGCCAGATCTCGCCTTCCCCCGCCACGGTTCGATTTGAAAAAGAGGAGAGCCTTTGGAGTACGATGGGCAGGTTCCAGCCCCCGGTTGGGCTGGAAGTTGAGACTCTACTTCTGCTGTTGCCGCGGGGGGGCTTTCCGAGGGCCTTTGCGAACCTCGCCCGGCGGGATACCAAAGACTTCGTGAAACCTTTTGGAAAAGTGGGAGGGATCGCCATATCCGACACTGTATGCAATTTCAGCAACTGTGCCGGTGTTTCCCCTCAAAAGAGCCATCGCGCGGTGAAGTCGCATATACCGTATGAAATCAGAGGGAGATTGATTAGTGAGAGCCGTGAGTTTCCGGTGAAGCTGAGACCTGCTCATTCCAACTTCACGGCCGAAATCTTCAACGCTGAAGCTCTCATCGCCCATCCGCTGTTCAACGACTGCCGCTGCTTTTCTCAGGAAGACGTCATCAATTGAACTGACGGCGATCTCCCCCGGTCTGAGTGGGCTGCTTTCGCCGAATCGCTGCCTCAATTTTTTGCGCAGATCAATCAGGTTCTTCACTCTGGCTGTAAGCTCTTTGGGTTCGAACGGTTTGACGAGGTAATCGTCTGCCCCAATCTCCAACCCTTCAATCCTGTTCTCGGTGGCAGCCTTGGCCGTGAGGAGAATGATCGGAATGTGGCTCGTCCTCTCGTCAAGCTTCAATATCCTGCAGACTTCATAGCCGTCCTTTTTCGGCATCATAACATCGCTGATGATCAGATCGGGAAGCGTCTCTAAGGCAAAATCGATACCCGCCTCTCCCTCGGGTGCTTCCGTCACCCGGTATGCAGGGACCAGGAAGCCGCGGATGTACGCACGAACATCGGCGTTGTCCTCAATAACGAGGATGACGGGTTTCTCATGGTCGGATTGCCCGCCATCCGCCAGCGCCAGTGTTTCTTCATCAACACCGTGGTCAACCGCTCCTTCCACCTCGAGTGCCACGGACTCAGCATTGGCAGGTAGTTCCACGATCTCATCGTCCATCAAGTGGCTTCGCCCGAGGGGAAGCCGGACCGTGAATGTCGTCCCTTTCCCGATCTCACTTGTCACATGAATCGTTCCGTGATGCAGCTCCACCAGTTCTTTTGCCAGGGCAAGCCCGATTCCCGATCCTCCCTGCCCGCGCGTCTGAGAAGCATCGACCTGGTAGAAGCGGTCGAAGATCTTGCCAAGCTGGCCAGCCGGTATGCCGATCCCTGTGTCCGAAACCGAGATTTCCACCGAACTCCGAGCTCCGACTTCTGACATCTGATCTCTGATTTCCGTGATCCGAACGGTCACGCTGCCGCCCCCCTGTGTAAATGTGAACGCATTTGACAGCAGGTTCGTCAGGATCTTCTCGATCATGTCCTTGTCACAGTACACCTCCATATCTTCTTCTGAAGCGGACACGTTGAGCGCAATCCCCCTCAAATCGGCGGAGGATTCAAACGAGTAAGCAATGCCTTTGACGAGCGGAATGACATTCGTCCGGCTGGCGCGCAGCTTCATGGCGCCCGCTTCCAGCTTGGAGATATCCAGTAACTGGTTTATGAGCCTCAGGAGACGGTTGGCATTGCGCTCAGCCATCCCCATATCGTTCCGTAAATCTTCCTCCTGAGCCTTGTCACGCCATTTCCGAACCGGACCAAGAACGAGCGTGAGTGGCGTGCGGAATTCGTGGGAGATGTTTGCAAAGAAGCGGGATTTGAGACGATCGACTTCTGCGAGGTGTTCGGCCTGGAAGTGTTCCATCTCCACCTCTTGCTGTAATCGCACCTGCCGCAATCGGATTCTGTATCCGGCACCAAGCAATCCAAGAATCAAGAACGCGTAGCCCGAATATGCCCACCAGGTGCGCCACCACGGTAGCGCGATACGTATTGTAGTGTCGATTTCCTGGTCTGCCCATCTGCCCCACGCTGACGAAGCCCTGACCTTGAAGACGTACTCACCAGGAGGTACGCTGGTGTACCTCACGTATCGACGACCTTCCGGCTTCACCCAGTCTTTCTCAAATCCTTCCAACCGATACCGGTATTCCACAGGATCGGGCGAGTCGAAATCCATGGCGGCGAACTTGAATTCAAACACGTCTTGCACATACGACAGGTGAAGCTGGCCGGTCCCCTTCAGAAACGCAGGCGACAAAGAGGTCGAATCATTGATCGTCATTTCTGTCAAGATCAGCCGCGGCGGGGCTCGATCCGGAGAAACACTGTCAGACGGGATGACAACTATCCCTGAAAAACCCGTGAGGAGGATTCTACCGTCGTCAAGGTTCATCATGTCAGTGACGCCGTCACAAAGACCATCTTTCTGGCCGAAATTCGAAAATCGGCCGTCTGAAGGATCTAGTATCGACAGATGCTGGCCCTGGTACTGATGGTATGCTATCCACACTCGCCCCTTGCTATCGGAACCAATGGGATTCCCCACCTGATCACGAAATGCCTGGTTAGAATATCGGATGAAGGATCGTGTCGTCGGGTCCCACAGGTTGACGACATTTCCAACGCCGACCCAGATTCGCCCTGAGCCATCCTCGTAGGTCGACGAAGGGACGCCGCGACTCAACGAATGGGGGTCGGCTGGTACATGTACGAATCGATTTGTTGTTCCCGCCGTCGGATCAACGACATACAATCCATCATTTGCTGTGATCCAGATCTTCCCATCATGGGCAACCATGACGGTACTGGCGTATTTGATACCCGTCGCCAGAAACCGCCCGGAATCGGGATTGAATTTGAACACTCCCTGATCCAGAGCGCCGACCCACATCCAATCGTCAGTACCCTGAGCGATGCTATGGATTGTGGTGGTCTTGCCGAATATTGACTGATATCTGAAATTCTTCACAATGCCGGTTGCCAGGTTCACTCTGTAGAGCCCAAGGTCCGAGCCCGCCCACCAGAGATTTCCCTTCCCATCGAGGAGAGAAGACCCTGGTCCGAAGGTCACGGCGGACCAGTTCGTCATCAAGTGAATATCAAATCGCTTCACGATTCTATATGTGGCGATGTCAAGCTGAAGCAGTTTTCCCTCTGCCGTAACCCAAATGTGTCCGTCAGGGGCGCGCTTCATCGCATGGTAGGCGTCAACCCAGGGGGAGCCATCCCTTGTTGGAGGGATTCCACCAGTCGAGGAGTATTCCGAAAAGAACTGTGCTTGTCGTGTCAGCTTCCAAAGGTTCGGAAACGTGCCGACCCATAGCGTGCCTCTACGATCGAACGATAGCCGAATCCGAACCTTTCCCACCGGGGGACTGGTATATGTCCTAAAAGGCACGCGGCGCCCTGTCGTCGGCGAGAAGAGCTCGACACCATTGTATGTCCCGATCCAGAGGTCCCCCTCAGGATCCTCTGCGAGGTCCCAGATCTCGTCGCTGCTAATTGAAAGAGTATCTCCGTTGCGGTGACGGTAGTTGACCACCTTTCCACTTTCCCAATTGATTTGAAACACTCCCTGGGTTGCGGACCCGACCCAGAGAGTCCCATCCGAGGTCTGCAGCAATCCCGAGCCTGCAACAAGCGTGTCGAGACGTCGTCCGATGGATCCTGGAAGATGCGGGCGAGTAGCCATACCGGTAGCAGGATCAAGGACGATGAGCCCGGACTGAGAGGTGGCGAGGATTTTGCCATCCTTTCGCACGCAAACGTCGAGCAACCGTCCGTCCCCGGAAGTTCCGGGAACCGGGAAACTCCGGAATTGCAGAGTTTTTGCGAAATTGTCGGTATCCTTTGATTCGTCCGCTGCGGGGACTTCTACACGTACGAGATCGTAAGGGTGCTCCATTGCAAGCCAAACATTGCCCGACAGATCTTCCTTCATGTCAAAAACAGTCGGCGTCTGTTGCTGCGAGCTGTCCCGTGTCCGGGGGTACAGCTGGAAAAATCTATCCCGGAGTGCATCGTACAGGCAGAGTCCTTTGTCCTGGGTGCCCACCCACAGCCGGCCACTGTGGTCCACTAACAAGGAATAAACTTGATTCGATGGGATCGAAGACGTATCAAATGGATTGTTGCGGTACACTCTGAAGTCATACCCATCGTATCTTTGCAGTCCGGTCGATGTTCCGATCCATACGAATCCGAGAGAGTCACGGACGACACGTGCTGTAATATAGCCCTCTCCTCCTCCCCCAAAAATCCCAACGCGAGCGAAATGGAGCGTGGGGAGGAGTTGCTCTTGTGCATGGAGTAACGGGGGGACGAGGCATCCGGCGGAACAGAACACGATGAAGAGAAGTCGTGCGTATGCCGCTGCATGAAACAGGCTAAATCCGCGCTTGAGGCACTGTCCATCGGATGATGCCATGGCAAACCTTCACGGCTGTGGATGATCCCAACGGCTGTTGTCCCTCGTCAAAATTCCATCCGCGAGCAAGATAGCGAATCCGAGCCGCTTTCGCTACTTTGAAATGTGTATCAACCAACCGGACAGAAGCCCAGATGCTCAGTTCCTTCCTCTCGTTTTGTCTCCGATTCTTCAGATCAAGGATTCAGCTTCGGCTCGAGATCATCTTCCTCCGAAACCAGCTCGAAATACTCGCTCGCACGTCCACGAGACCCCGACTGCGATCTTCCGATAGGTTCTTCTTCAGCCTCATGACCTATGCATTCCACTCTTGGAAAGAGACGCTTCTCGTCCTCAAGCCCGAAACAGTCATCCGGTGGCACCAACAGGGCTTCAGATTGTATTGGAGATGGAAAAGCCGATCAGAGCCCGGCAGACCGAAGATCCCACAGGCGCAAATAGACCTCATCAGACAAATGGCAAACGACAACCCTCTCTGGGGAGCGCCACGAATTCATGGCGAGTTGCTGAAACTCGGGGTTGATATCTCGGAAGCCACCGTGCAGCGATACATGCCCAAGAAACCCCGAAGAACAACCCATCAGCAATGGAAGACATTTCTCAAGAATCACTCTGCTGAAATCATCTCCCTGGATTTCTTTACGGTGCCGACGATCACTTTTCGATTATTACACGTGTTGGTCTTCCTTTCACACGACAGGAGAAAGATCATCCACCTACGCAAACGAGAGGGAAATCTTTTGCGTTATTCATGCTATTCTTGGGATTTCATCTGTTTCTATTTCTTTGTCCTGACAGATAGCACAAGACCGACACTTTCCTGCTCACTTCTGCTGAAGAACCGGTTAACGGGGAACNNATCAATAAGCGTGGTCATAACAAATGTGGAATTTCGTCGTGATACATGTGAGACGTCCTTATGAAGCTCTCTTCCCGCATGGTTCTTTCATATGTGAAACTTCAACACAAACCTCTTATCTCTCAGTAGTGTATGCCAATCAATGAACAGAATGACAAAGAGCAAAGACAACCCGAGCACAGGCAAAGACTAACGCGTATTGCCACCACATGGTGTCGCTGTGGTTTTAGGGGTTATCCGCCGTAACATCCTGCGCTGATATTGCACCATCGGCTGTTTTCCCCAGGTCCCTGTCCAATGAGTATAAAGCATCGCTGCTGACCTTTTCCCCGCCGGCAATTTTCAGCTTATCCAATAAGTCCATTGCAAGCGTTTCTTCTTCTATCTG
>PMMO01000027.1 GCA_003162215.1 Ignavibacteriota bacterium | reverse complement strand
TGCGGGCGGCATGGTACGGAAGATCAGGGCGTGACCCCAGGAGAACTCGTCGGGTTCCTGTCGGAAAGGGATAAGCGACCCTATAAGCGAAGAGCGAAAGGGGGAGCGAGGCTCGGCGAGTAGTCGGACAGCCGAATAGTACCGGAGACGCGGTGAAAGCTGCGTGGGTAGCCTTGAGTGAGAACGGGAAGTCGGCTGACAAAGGTGGTTGGAGCGAGCAAACAGGCAAGTGAGTAAGGACGATGGCGCGGATAACTTCCCTATGTGAAAAACCCAGAAGTCAACGTCCGAGGAGACTTGCGGAATGGCTCAACCCAACGGGTGCAAAGAAGGTTCACTCATTGGTGGACAAGGTATACAAGCGGAAGAATCTGGAGCTAGCCTGGGAGAAGGTGCGTCAGAATCAGGGAGCGGGAGGAGTGGACGGTCAGAGTATCGAGGAGTTTGAGAAGGTGCTCGGTGAGCAACTGGACAGACTCCACTGGGAACTCAAAGCCGATCTCTACAATCCGCAACCGGTACGTGAACACTTGATTCCGAAGGCTGGACAGCCGGGGAAGTATCGGGCACTGGGAATCCCGACGATTTATGATCGGGTATGCCAGCAAGCGGTGCTGAACCGACTGGAAGCGATCTTTGAACCGGTATTTGATGAAGCCAGCTTCGGATACCGGCGAGGAAGGTCAAGCAAGGATGCACTGCGGAAAGTCTGGAGGGAGCTGAGCAGTGGTTGTGAGTGGATTGTGGACGCCGACCTAAAGGACTTCTTTGGATCAGTGGATCACGAAAAGCTGATGACGCTGGTGGCCCAACGTGTAGCTGACGGCCGAGTGCTCCGGTTGATCGAGAGCATGCTAAAGGCGGGACGCCTCACGGAGGGGCAACGACGACTTCCAACAGACCGTGGAACGCCGCAGGGCGGAGTGATATCGCCGCTGCTGAGTAACATCCTGCTGACTCCGTTTGATCGGGAGATGCGGCGCCGGGGGTATCAGCTGACACGGTATGCCGATGATTGGGTCGTGACCTGTCGCACTGCGGCAGAAGCACGGGCAGTCGTCGCAGTGGCAGCCAAGATCCTTGGAACATTGGGAGTGGAGCTTCACGCCGAAAAGACACGAATCGTTCACATCCGTGAAGGGTTTGAGTTCTTGGGGTACAAGATCAAGCGAGGCACGCGGTCGCTAAGGCTCCCTGCGAGCAAAATCCGCAGTGGAGTAAAACACGGTGACATGTATGCCTACCCGCGGCAGAAGTCCATTGAGCACTTCAAGGACCAGATACGGCAGTTGACCCGACGGAAAGCGCCGGTGCCAACCGAGGTGCTGATCCAGCAAATCAATCCGGTCATCCGCGGATGGGGGCTGTACTTTTGCAGAGCCCATGTTCGCAAGCTCTTCAACCGACTCGACAGGTGGATCATTCGGCGGCTCTGGTCACAGCGCTACAAGCGTTGGCGGTGTTGTGGCTGGAAGACGCTGCCTGAGACCAAACTGTATGGAGAGTTGGAGCTAGTCAACCTTGTGCGACTGATACCTTCTCTTGGACATCGTTAGGAGCGCACCTTTGTGAAAGCCCAGTGCGGGAAATCTGCACGCTGGGTTTGAGCGGCGGACGGAGGCTAGCCCCATGGGGCGCCTCCTCCGACCCGACAGTCCCGGCACACGGGATGAAGGGCCGAACAGAAAGAAGAGCACAGGAAGCGATGCGTCTCAAAGGTACACGGCCTCAGATGTCCGGGCAACTGGAACTCCCACTGGAAAGCAAGGGTGAAGCCCCCAAGGTCCAACGGAGCGAGGAAGTACCGATGGCGGCTCGCGCAACCGATAGCTCGGGGAAATGCGATCTGATGGAAATGGTGGTCCGCCGCCCGAATCTTCAGAACGCACTGAAACGCGTGAGAAGTAATAACGGGAGTCCAGGAATCGACGGGATGACGGTGGATGCACTGAGCGGGCACCTCAAGGGACACTGGAAGGAGATCCGCGAGCAACTGCTCGCGGGGACCTACCAGCCCCAGATGGTAAAACGACAGCTCATCCCCAAAGGCGGGGGAGGGATGCGAGAGCTTGGCATCCCGACCGTGCTTGACCGGTTCATCCAGCAGGCATTACTACAAGTCCTGCAATCGGAACTGGATGGGAGCTTCTCTCGGCATAGTTACGGCTTTCGACCCGGACGGAACGCGCACGAGGCCGTATGTGCCGCGCAACGTTACGTTCAGGAAGGACGCCGCTGGGTGGTGGACGTGGATCTGGAGAAGTTCTTCGACCGCGTCAACCACGACATGCTGATGGGGAAACTCGCCAAGCGCATAGGAGACCGCCGTGTGCTCATGATCATCCGCCGTTATCTGGAGGCGGGGGTAATGGCACACGGAGGGGTGGTGATAGAACGGTATGAAGGGACGCCGCAAGGCGGCCCGCTCTCACCGTTCTTGGCCAACGTACTGCTCGATGCAGTGGACAAGGAGTTAGAGAGACGCGGACATCGCTTCGTCCGCTATGCGGACGATTGTAACGTGTACGTGCAATCACGCCGTGCAGGCGAGCGCGTCATGCAACTTCTCCGGAAGCTCTTCACGGGGCTGAAACTCCATGTCAACGAATCGAAAAGTGCGGTGGACCTGGCCCATCGCCGCAAAATCCTGGGATACTCGTTCTGGGTAGCCCCCGGAAAAGTGGTGAAACGCCGGGTGAGTGGAAAGGCACTGCAGGCAATGCAAGACCGGGTACGGGAGATCACCCAACGTAACCGGGGCCGGAGCATCGCCGAGGTCGTTACGGAACTACGGAGCTACCTTGTGGGCTGGAAGGAATACTACCGGCTCGCAGACACTCCGAAGATCTTTAGGAAACTCGATGAATGGATCCGCCATCGCCTGCGAGCCCTTCACCTGAAACAGTGGAAGCGTGGTACGACGATCTACCGTGAACTCCGTTCCCGGGGGATGTCCCATGCCTCAGCTGCTCAGGTTGCCGCCAATGCTCGACGCTGGTGGCACAACTCTGGCATGGTCATCAATGTTGCGCTCACGACCGCATACTTCGATTGCCTCCGGCTTCCTCGATTGGCTGGATAAACAATCACTTTCTGAACCGCCCGGTGCGGACCCGCATGCCGGGTGGTGTGGCAGGGGTCGTCGGGGATTACCCGACGCCCCTATGCCGTTTTGTGGACATGTTTATTTAACATGTCCATGCCGTGGACATGTACCGAACGCGGCCTATTCTTCATGATTCCGGCGAAATCGCGGCAAATCGTCCTACGGGAGCATACCCAGAGGAACCCATGGTCTTCAATCCAGCAAGTCCCTACAACGATCTACCGTTGCTACCTCCAAGTGCCGACGTTGAAACAAAGGCAGTACTGAAAAGGGTTGCATCTGCAGGACGTTCCCTGGCAGAGCTCAAGGGACTTGGCGCCACCATCCCGAACCAATCAATACTGGTTAATTCCTTGGTGCTGCGCGAAGCAAAAGCGAGCTCCGAAATCGAGAACATCGTAACAACAAACGAGGCGCTCTTCAAAGCCTTTACCGCAAGTTCATCCCGCGTTGATCCTGCGACAAAGGAGGTGCTACGATACAGAGCAGCGCTGTGGGAAGGATTCAACGAGCTCAAGAAACGCGGCCTCATGACGACTAATCTCTTTGTGAAACTCGTGCAGATCATTAACGAAAACCAGGCAGGCATAAGGATGCTCCCTGGGACAGTTATACAGAACACGAGAACGGGGGCAATTCTCTATACACCCCCGACCGGGGAATCTGTAATACGTGAGAAGTTGAAGAATCTTGAGGAGTATATACACACAGAAGACGAAACTGACCCTCTCATCAAGCTGGCCATTGTTCACTATCAGTTCGAGGCAATTCATCCATTCTCCGATGGGAACGGTCGCACAGGTAGGATAATCAATAGTCTCTTCCTGATTTCCCGGGGTCTTCTCGACCTACCGATCCTGTATCTAAGCAAGTACATCATTGAGAAGAAGAGTGAGTACTACCGACTCTTGCGGGCTGTGACGGCAAAAGGGGAGTGGGATAACTGGATACTCTACATGCTCGATGCCATTCAGACGACTGCTGTTGAGACACGCGAGAAGATTGTTTCAATCCGCAAGCTTATCGATCAAACACTTGAGATCGGGCGAACCAAACTGCCGGCAAAGGTGTACTCCAAAGAGCTCATCGAGTTGCTTTTCCATCAACCATACACCAAAGTGCAAAACCTTGTCGACGCCGGCATTGCTGAGCGAAAGACGGCCGCCGTTTACCTTAGAGAGCTGGAGAAAGTGGGGATACTTCGGAGCAAGAAGTCCGGGAAGGAAGTCCTGTTCTTGAACGTGAAGCTGTTTCAACTTCTATCGAAGTAGTCCATGCAAAGAGAATAATGAATATGAACTCACTGAGATGCTTTCTGACAGGGTTATTGATTTGGACAATAAGTCCCTTCAATATCTTCGGTCAACCCGGCGACAATCTCAACAATCGACAAGTTGTCATTGAATGGCAAAATGTCCAATCCAAAGGGACCATTGAAGTATTGAACGGGAATCTATTAAAGATCGAAATCGTCCAGGGGAATGGAAGAGTCAAACGAAATTCATTTGAATTTGACTCAAAGCAGAATGATCGCATCTTGGCTTCATTGACAAATGTAAAGGATGACCCGGGCAGTGATCCTACTATCGTGGCTGTCAAAACCGATCAACAACCATTTTCTTTTTTTCTCAGAGATGTCACTACACAGTACCCGATCTATATTCCGGAATACCATGTTGTAGTAACCGCCTCAGACGATATGCGCTCCTATGATGAGATTGAGACGGCGTTAAAGACCCGCAATCGAAGAACTAAGTTGCAGCAAATTGAGAATGAACCAGAAGAAACCTTTGATTCTGCCGCCATACGTACACGAAATCAACCTTGTCCCACCTGGCTGGGATTAAGCAGGGATATGCGCATCTTTGAATTATCGGATAACCGCACGAATCCCAATAGTGAAATGAATATGATCACGCCCCGCAATTCATCAGCTCCAGTCACGTTGCCTGAATTCGGAAACAACACATTGGGATATGATTATATGGCCGGGCGTGGGCAGGGCGTCGCAATAAGTACTTCCCGGCGATTGGAGGATGGGGTACTTCCCATTCTTCATTCTACATTGACTGATGACGATGTTGAATATCGCTCTACCGCCTTTGTTTCGTTGGAAAAATCTCCGTTAACCGCTCGAACACTCATTGGTACCGATTTTTTGGTGGCAGATGAATTCAGCGGGGGACATATGCTCACGAAGGAACAGGAAGACCAGGTAAAACCAAGGCTCAAGGCAGAAAAAGAGAAAACCGAATCAACCGTATTATATTATCGCAATGAAGCGATCAATAAGGCTGCAGTCCCACGTTATGCCTGGTTCAAAACAGTACGCCCCGTCATAGGACGGTGGATGAAGATTGACTATTCCTTTAACAAGGGAACCGGTTTTTCTTCCTTCTCATCCGGCAGCGTCTTTGGAATCTCCAGATTGAATGGACGCCCTTTACCTGATGAAGAGATTGCCGTATTACTAAAACCGAACGACAAAGCGGTATTCGAATTTGTTGTGCCTCACACCCCGATTTCGAAAGAGAGAGCGCTGGATCTCTCAAAGCAATCGTTTGATGCAAGATGCGATGAATGTAAGCTATTCTGGAAAGAAAAGTTAAACAAAGCTGCTCAGATAAGTGTTCCTGACCAAAGAATTAGTGAAATGATTCAGGCAGGATTATTGAACCTGGATTTAGTCACCTATGGAAGTGAACCTGATGGTACGCTGGCCCCAACAATCGGAGTGTATTCTCCGATTGGAACCGAAAGTTCTCCAATTATTCAGTTCTATAATTCCATGGGATTACGCGATATTGCCCGCAGGTGCTTGATGTTCTTTCTTGAAAAACAACATGATGACGGGATGATTCAGAATTTTGGCGGATATATGGTAGAAACCGGTGCCGCTTTATGGAGCATGGGTGAGTTCTTTCGCTATACAAAGGACAAAGAATGGGTAAAACTGGTCGAACGAAAATTGCTAAGGGCATGCGACTTTTTGCTCCGATGGAGAGCGGAAAATAACAAACCGGAACTGAAAGGAAAGGGTTATGGAATGATCTCGGGGAAGGTTGCTGATCCTGAAGATCCTTTTCATCAGTACATGCTTAATGCGTATGCCTATCTGGGAACGAGCCGTGTGGCAGAAATGCTAAAGGATGTGGATAGCGATCAATCAAATAGATTGGCACAGGAAGCTGAAGCATGGAAGCGGGACATCCGCATCTCATTAATGAATAGCATCTCCAATTCGCCGGTTGTCCCTCTTGGCGATGGCAGATGGTCTCCTACCGTGCCACCCTGGACTGAGGCAATTGGCCCAAGGGCGCTGCATATCATCCCTGAAAACTATTTTTCGCATGGAACTGTTACCACACCCGATGTCTTACTGGGTCCGTTATATCTTGTCTTTTGTGAAGTGCTTGCACCTGAGGAGCAGGTTTCAACAATGATGCTGGATTATCACAGTGAATTGTTTTATGAATGCAATTCGGCGTTCAGCCAACCTTATTATAGCCGTCATGACTGGGTTCAGTTAAAACTTGGTTTGATAAAGCCATTTCTGAAGACTTACTACAATAATCTTTCGGCCCTTGCCGACCGAGAAACCTACACTTTCTGGGAACACGTTTTCCAGGTCAGTGCACATAAAACGCATGAGCAAGCGTGGTTCTTGATGGAAACGAGGTGGATGTTGTATCTCGAGGAAGGGCAGACTCTAAAATTACTACCCGGAATACCACGCAAATGGATGGAAGATGGCAAGCAGATTATCCTGAAGAATGTGAGTAGCTATTTTGGTCCAATCTCTATCCAGGTAAACGCGAAGACGAAAGCTGGGTTTATTGAAGCAGCCATCTCGTGCAATGCCGGATCCAAACCTCGCAATGTGATAATTCGTCTTCCTCATCCCGATGGGAAAAAAGCGGTCAAAGTAACAGGTGGAACATATAATCCCGCCACCGAATCGATATTGATAAAAGACTTTGATGGAATGGCGAATGTAAGGGCGGAGTTTTGAAACCGAGAAAAAGCTATTTCTACCAAGGCAATTCCGATTCTGCAGGTTTTGCGGACGATCAGGTCTTCATTCTTCAGAAGCCATCTGAGTGGAAATAGGATGGGGGATAGCTAAGCCGGCGTAATACCGCGGGAGTCCGCCTCTGCGGCGGACTCCCGGGTTAAAGACAGTTGAAAGAATC
>PMMO01000065.1:2025-4120 GCA_003162215.1 Ignavibacteriota bacterium | reverse complement strand
GATCGGGATGCCGCCAGCACCTTTCGCACCACCGTCCTGCGCGGCGCGTCATGGGAAACCACGCTGGCCGACCTGCAGTCGAAGAATGCACGCCAATCCCCTGTCGTCCAATCAGTCAACCATCAGTTCTTTTCGCGTTCGACGCTCTACCCTGAAGAACTCTGGAAATTGGCGCGTTCTCTTGCGCGCGAAGAAATGTCCTCCGCACTCCACACGGACGAAGGATACGTTGTCCTTCGCGCACACCAGAATTACCGTCAGGGGGAACTGCCGCCTCTGGGGTACGCCCGAACCGAAGTGCGTGAGCGCCTCCTGATGGACCTCCGGCGCTCCCGGTACGAGGAGTTCCTCGGTTCGGTACGCAAACGGTACTCCATTGATATTCGTGAATCACACGCCGGACNNCGATTCGTCCGCAACGAAGGAGTAATACATGTATCGTCCGTTCAACCGTTGTGCCTTTCTTCTGATCATGGCAGTGTGCAGTGCGTTCTTTGCGCCGGCCCAGGTGCTTGACCGCATCGTCGCCGTTGTCGAAAACGACCCCATTCTCGAATCCGAGTTGACCGCTCAGATCCAGTTCTTCGTCCTCACCAATCGCATGGACCCAAAGGCACCGGGAGTGCGTGACCAGGTGCTGCAATCGATGATCAATGAAAAGCTGGTCGTAGCCAAGGCCGTTGAGGACAGTGTTACCGTTACCGATGAAGAGGTTCAGCAACAACTCGAAACTGCGATTCAGCAGCGTGTGCAGCAGGTGGGATCCGAAGCGCGGCTGGAAGAAATGTACGGAATGCCGTTGAGCCGGATCAAACGGGAATACCGCGATGAGATGCGCAAGAACCTCCTTNNCCCAGAAGCTGCAGCAACAGCGCTTTGGCGCGACAGAAATCGGCCGTTATGAAGTGGAAGAATTCTATCACACGTACCGCGACAGTCTTCCCCGTGTCCCCGAAGAGGTAGAACTCTCCCATATTTTTATTAAGCCCCGGTTTGGCACCGCCGAACGCACCTCAGCGCGTGTACACATGCAGTCGTTGCTCGATAGCATCAAGGCGGGCGTCGACTTCGCTGAGCTGGCGAAACGCCATTCTGAAGATCCCGGTTCGGCACCGCAAGGCGGTAATCTCGGCCTGGTCCGTCGCGGTCAGTTTGTCAAGGAGTTTGAAAGCGCTGTGTTCGGTCTCAACGAGGGACAGGTCTCCGGTATCGTGGAGACAGAACTTGGGCTGCACATCATCCAGCTGCTCGAACGCCGCGGCGATGCTGTGCGTGCACGTCACATCCTGCTGCGGATTCAACGGACCGAATCAGGTGACAGCACCACGGTGACACTTCTGGATTCTTTGCGCACTGCAGCTCTTGCGGGAAGCGACTTCGGTGTCCTGGCAAAGAAGTTTTCCGAAGACAAGGAAACCAACATGATCGGAGGCATGCTGGGTACACTCGATCTGGAGCAGATTGACAAGAGTTGGTATGCCACCGTAACCTCTCTGAAACCCGGAGAGATCAGCAAGCCCGATAAACTCCCGGTTGGCAATTCATATGGCTATCATATCGTGCTCCTGCGCAAACGCACGTCCGCCCACACCATGACCGTCGACCAGGATTATCATAAGATTGAGGCCCTGGCGCTGAATTACAAGCGGACGAAGGACTATCAAACCTGGCTCGACGAAATCAGGAACAAGATCTACTGGAAGATTTATCCCTAACGGATAAGGACACTGTTCGTGAGCACACCCCCTGCCGTGCAGACGGCCTCCGGTGATGTTGCAGATGCGCGCCGCCTGAAGGATGCATACGACGCACTGCGCAACGAGATCGCAAAGGTTATTGTCGGACAGGAGACCATCGTCGAGCACATGCTCATTGCCCTTCTGTCCCGGGGGCACTGTCTGCTTGTCGGCGTGCCGGGCCTNNGATTTGATGCCAAGCGACATCACCGGTACGGAAATCATCGAGGCACACCCGGGATCGGGCGCAAAGGAATTTCGCTTCATTCGCGGCCCGCTGTTTGCAAATATTGTTCTTGCCGACGAGATCAACCGGACCCCTCCGAAGACTCAGGCTGCATTGCTCGAAGCAATGCAGG
>PMMO01000065.1:0-1910 GCA_003162215.1 Ignavibacteriota bacterium | reverse complement strand
CCACACGCCCCGGTGGGGCCAGTGCGCCGAAGTTCGTCAAGGATTGGATCCGCTGGGGTGCCGGACCTCGCGCGTCTCAGTATCTGATTCTCGGCGCCAAAACCCGCGCGCTTCTTACAGGACGTCATACGCCCGATATCGATGACGTACGCTGTATGGCCGGACCAACCCTTCGCCATCGCCTCGTCACCAACTTCAACGCCGAAGCAGACGGCGTGAACGCAATCGAAATCGTCGACCGGCTCGTTCGCGAGCTGCCCTGAGCACCATGCCGCAGATCGATCTCCGCCTGGGCATACCACCCGGTTTGGCGCTCATCGCTGTCGCTGCTGCAGTCGTCGTGGCTGTACTATTCTATCGCGCTACCATCCCGCCTGCCTCGCGCGCCAAACGTCTCATCCTCACATTCCTGCGCGGACTCACCCTTGCCCTGATGGTCCTCCTCTTGTGCGAACCGCTGCTCCGGCTCTTTGTCACCACGGCATCTGCGCCAACGCTGACTGTTCTTGTCGACAACAGCAGAAGCATGTCCATTATGGAACGCGGCGGCTCACGCGGCGATGTTGCACGTGCACTTCTCCAGTCGCCGGTACTGAAGGCGTTGAGGGAACGCGCGACAGTGAACATCGTACCGTTCGGGACAACTCTCCGCATGGGCGAGGGTGTGACACCGGACTCCCTCTCCTTCACGGAAGACGGGACAGATATTGCCGGTGCGCTGTCTTCTCTTCAGCTCAATGACCCTACGCTGCACAGCAACGCGGTCCTGCTGCTCACCGACGGCATTGTCACACTCGGACAGAATCCGGTGCAGCTTGCCTCCTCGTTTCCTGTTCCTATCACGACGGTCGGCATTGGTGACAGCAGTGAGCAGATGGACATTAGCGTGCGACGTATCGCGTCGAATGCTGTTGTCTACAGCGGCATACCGACACCCGTTCAGGTGATGGTCCACGCAAGCGGCTATCAGAACGAACGCATCGAGATTACCCTTGCAGATGGAAATACTGTTGCGGGGAGGTCATTCGTGACGCTTGAAGCGGGTTCGCACGACTATGCCGTCCCGCTCACCTGGACCCCCACCGCCGAGGGCATACACACACTTTTGGCAACCGCGAGCAATCTCCCCGGTGAGCTGACACTACGCAACAACAGTCGGACTACTGCTGTGCGGGTACGGAAGAGTAAACTGCGTCTGTTCATCATCGCCGGATCACCATCGCATGATCTTGCCTTCCTCCGCACCGCCGCCGAGGAAGACCGTACTGTCGCCGTCTCTACATTCACACAAACACCCAGAGGAGAGTTCTACGAGGGCTTGCTGACGAATGCTGCACTCGACTCGGCGGATTGTCTCGTTCTCCTCGGCATGCCCACCGCTGCCACAGCAACGCCAACTCTGGAGGCGCTGGCCACGGTGATTAGTCGCCGGCATCTCCCTCTGTTCTGGATCGGATCGCGGTCGGTGGATATTCAGCGAAGTAGCGCACTGAGTCCGCTCCTCCCTTTTACCGCCACGGGTACATCCCAGGCAGAACAGGAAATCAGCATCGAACCGGTCCCCGTTGAACGCACCGCCCCCCTCCTCGCACCGGCACAACCTGAAAACCCATCGCCCTGGCAGCAGCTGCCGCCTATTTTTGCCTCTCGCACACTCTTCACGGCAAAACCAGGGACGACGGTCCTCGCAACAGCACGCATTCAGACAGTGATCACTCCGTCTCCGGTGCTTATCGTCAGGAACCAGCCGCACCAGCGTTCCATTGCTCTTCTGGGATATGGCATCTGGCGTTGGCGACTTCTTGCACAACGATCGCCGGCCGTCACAACGTTCTTCCCGCAGTTCATTGCGAATGTGATCCGTTGGCTCACGGCACCCGATGACACCGCCCCCCTTGTCGTCAAGCCGC
>PMMO01000218.1 GCA_003162215.1 Ignavibacteriota bacterium | reverse complement strand
TTTGTTCCATATTCCTTGCAGTTATCACAGTCTATGGCAGCCCTTGAGTTCCACCAGGACTCGTTCGTCGGTCGAAGATCGATCAACGAGGATTCCTGTCTTGCCCTTTCGCTGAATGGGGGAGGAACATTCCTTGCGGTTGCGGACGGAATGGGTGGTGTGGCTGGGGGAGAAGTGGCCAGCGCGCTCGTCTTGGAGCGGGTGAGATCATTCCTGGAATCGGTTTTCGTCTCAGACGTGAAGCCCGAAGGTCTAGTCGAAATTCTCAAAGAAACATACCGGCTTTCGCAGGAGGTCATACGTCATGAGACAAAAACACGCTCAGGCCTGGAAGGGATGGGGACAACGCTAAGCTGCGTCCTCGTCAAAAGCGATAGCTTTGTCGTCGGAAATGTTGGGGACAGCAGGGTGTACTTGTTCCGGGAAAACACCGTCAGCCAAATGACCGAAGATCATACGCATATTCAGGAATTTCAACGGGCAACCGGTCGGAGGGCAGATCCTGAAATGCTGCTTGCGTACGGTCACGTGTTGACGAAGTCTATCGACGGCGGGACCGAGAAGCCGGATATCTTCCCTGCCGACAAACCATTCTGGAGACTCAGGGAGGGAGATGCATTGCTCCTTTGTTCTGACGGGTTGATAACTGACAAAACCGAGACCACGTATGATCATTGGAATCAACACATCTTCGGGACAGCTGATCTCAGAACGGCAGCACAGCACTTGATTACCGAGGCATTCGATGCCGGGTCGACCGACAACATTTCCGTCGTCCTGGCCACTTACGGAAGTGTGGAGCGTCACTCCATAGACCATCGGGATAACCAACCGCCACGGACGAGGAGGATGAATCAGTCCCCTGAACGGGTGCCGCGCCGCTGGTCCGTCTTGGTCGGACTCCTTAGCATGGCGTTCGTTCTCGTGATAGCCACTGCTGTGTTCTTCGCTGGGAGAAGATCCTCCACAGACGATAAACACAGCGTTGATAGTGTGCAGAAAGTTCTCATAGGACCTCCGGCCGCGGTCACTGGACCTGTGCATGAGCAGGGGAGGTCCCAAAGAAAGGGATGGATCCCCTTTCCACAGACTGCGATGGAACCTTATCGTTTAACGGACACTTTTGGTTGGTCGGAATACCAGCCACAAGATAGCGTCGATCATTACGAAATTATCTTCGGCTCGCTGGCGCCCGCACGAATGCAGGCGAACTACGTGGACCTGAAGCAGGTAAAGGGGTTGAGGCCGGCTTGGTCGTGTCTCGTAACGGTCCATGTTATCCTCAGGGACGGTCGTCGCTATCAAGGACAAACAAGAATCAAACTTCAGGAGTAATCCAATTTCGTGGGTATCGTGAAAAACCCGCTCGTTGTTCACTTCATACTCATAGCCGTCCTCCTCGCCCCTGTACCGTCGACAGGACATGATCGCGTGTTCAACGCGACAGTCTTGAAACTCGTCAGAGGCGACGTGAGTCGATATCCATCTATCAAGCTGGATGTGGTGGCAATGAGCGAGGGCAATTCCGTCGTGGTAGGAGGCACGATATCTGATTCGCTAATCAGGGTTACCGAAGAAGGTACTGGATGCAAGATTGCAGATTGGAAAAAATCCTCAGACCCGCTTCGGTGTGCACTCGACGTGATAGTTGATCTCAATGCAGTGACCTGGCAGGAACTCCAGGTTCTGCAACAAGTCGTTCTTGCGATGAAGCAGCATCCCGGTTTTCGGTTCGAACATCATTTTTACTGCCAGGGCAGTGTCGATACACTGGTGGAGATGTCAGTCAATGATTTCTATCGGCATAAGCTAGAGTTGACCGATAGCCATCCATTGGCAACTGGAACAATAGAGCACTTTTTTGCATCGCACCGCCAGTGGTTCGGCGAGGGCGATCACTGCATACTCTTGGTCCTCGAATCGTTAAGCAGGGAAACACTCGGTCGGCTCACAAATTCGCTCTCAGCTGGTGCGGGCAATGGAACGTTGTGGTACGGCTTTTTGGTTGCGGATGGAGCTGTGGATGGCGATCAATTTCCTCGACGGAACAGTGTACTGTTCGCGGAGGCCGCTGCGGTATCGCCGGCGAAGCTCGTCCAGGAGGTTACCGGTGTTCTTGACAGGATCGCTGGCTGCCACATTGAAATTCGCGTAGAATCCTCCAACACCCAATCCCGGGCAAAGGAGCGTGCATACGAGATCATAATGCCTGCGCCCCAGGCTGAGGGATCTGGATCAGGGGACGGGAGAATTCACGGAACATGGTCCATGACCATCCCGGAACAGCTCGTCGATAGCACGTTCATTCGCACGGCGGTTGAAGTTGCATCTGATCTGGCGTCCAGAAGGGAGTTTGGCCGAGCTCTGGACACACTGCACACCGCCTGCAGGGTCTTGGACGATTCGTCACTGGAATCATTGGCTAGAACCATCATCAAACGTTATGGGGATTGGCTTCTCTCGGAAGGCCAGGCGACGACATCGGAAGACCTTGTCCGCCGTGCTGAAGGGGTGTGGCATCTGACGAGCGATGAGGAACCATGGTACAGAATGCTCAAATATTATCTCCGGAAGCGCCATTTCGATATGCTGCCGCAGTCCGACTCAACTCTTGATGAACGCGCCCGCCTTGCCGACGAGCTCGCACAACTCTACCCCGAGAACATCTTAAACGTCATTCGAGCGTGTTCTTTGATGGGTGAGAGCCTTGCCAAGCAGGGAGAGTACTGGCGGGCTGCGAAATCGTACGCACGAGGTCTCTCATTCAAGCACGACAACACCATGGCTCAACATCTGCAGGAGGCATTGAAATCAGCAATAGATGCCGATTACGCCTCCGGTAACTTGATCCAGCTGCATGGTAACGCGAAGGAATACCAAGCGCTTTTTTCAGGTTATTTCTCGCTGCGCTTCTTCTTTGCAAAGAGCTGCATCGCCGCACGAGATTTTGCCACAGCAGCCGACAATTTCGAGTGGCTGATCTTCAACTGGGATAGTAGTCAAAACCTCGTTGCATGGGAAGACGCATTTGCACAGCTCCAGAGGCTCTTCAGCATGACAATGAGGTTCGATGATGCCTTCCGCTTGAATCAACGCGTGTACAGACAGACCGGGCAAG
Source organism: Ignavibacteriota bacterium (assembly GCA_003162215.1). Taxonomy (GTDB): domain Bacteria; phylum Bacteroidota; class Ignavibacteria; order UBA10030; family UBA6906; genus Fen-1255. Next base: position 11,333 of record PMMO01000218.1, on the reverse strand, counting down.
CGGAGGCTCTTACTCAGTCGGTCATGAACCTGCGGGCGGGATATATTGCTCCAGCAGTTTCCGCTTTTGCGGTGTTCTGGACTCGGGTTGTCACTCGGTCAGAACGAAATCAATTCTTCCGGAAGAATGCATCGAGTGTGTGGCCCCATTTTTTCCACAACTTCGTTGTCATGGATACAACAGCCTCGGTTTCCTATTGCATGGTTGAAAGGAAGAGATCCGAACTTCCCGATCAGTCACAACTGATGGGCCTTTCGGAGTTTCCCGCGATCATGGATGCCCTGCCCAAACAGAAGGCCATCTGGCTTATTCAGGGATTGGTCAACGGATACGCGATCGCCGAGATTGCGACTGCTCTGGATGACGAAGAACTGGCGTTAATGGTTGAAGTACAGAAGAACGGGATGCTTGAGGAACCCTGGCGGAAACTTGCCGAACACGAGCAGAAGGTGTGTGCAAGAATGCTCACCGAACTCCTGGGACGCATGTTCTCGATCGAATATGCCGCCAGGGGCTACTTGAATGTGACGACGTACTGGAATGTTCTCAAGACCAGCCAAAGGCTCGTTTACGTTGTTCAACACGGAAAGGACGGTGGGTTGCTCAGCAGAGCCTCCTTCGATGCAAGACTTTGCCAGTCGGATCCGGAACTCTGGCAGCGGTCGACGAGAACGCTGGCTTACATGACCCAGGATGTGCTGTACCAGGATACGCAGGTCTTGGATGCCGCATATCCCTTATATGTCAACGGCACATGGGAGGGAGTCTTCAGAATAGGACTCCGGAAATACTAGCATGCAGGAAACCAAGCTCTGTCCATTCTGCAAAGAGGAGATCAAGCGTGATGCCATCAAGTGCAAGCATTGCGGCAGCATGCTTTCAGATGCATCCCTGCTTGTTTCGAATGATCCGACGACCACGATCAGACTTGCCCTGTCAGCGAAGTACGAGATCCTGGAAGAGGTGGGTCGGGGAGGGATGGCAGTCGTGTACAAGGCGGTGCAGAAAAATCTCGACCGTATTGTCGCGCTGAAAGCTTTGCCCCCGCATTTCACGCACGACCAGGAATTTGTTGAACGGTTTCACCGCGAGGCCCGATCGGGCGCACAGCTAAGACATGACAACATCATCATGATCCACGATGAGGGTGTTGAGAGCGGCGTGCACTATATGGCGATGGAATTCCTTGAAGGGATTGACCTGCATAAGCTTATCCAGCAAAGAGGAAGGATCTCGCCGGAGGAGGCGGTGAAATACATCGCTCCGATTGCTGACGCGCTTGAGTACGCACACGGGAAGGGAGTGATTCATAGGGATGTCAAGAGCTCAAACATCATTATTACGACCCAAGATAGGTCGGTTCTGACCGATTTCGGAATCGCTCACGCCACCACGGGCACCCAACTGACTGTCAGCGGGACGGTCCTCGGTACCCCGGAGTTCATGAGTCCAGAACAGGCTGCGGGAAAGGATATCGACGGGAGAAGCGACGTTTATAGTCTCGGAGTAGTGTTGTATCACGCTCTGTCGGGGCAGTTCCCACACCGTGGAGGTAGTCCGCTCATGACCATCTACTCGGTCATGCACGAGCCCTATATTCCCCTGAGTGATGTCGCAACAGTTCCGGACTGGCTTCTTCTGACCGTGCATCAATGCCTCGAGAGGGAGCAGGAGAAGAGGATTCAGAGCTGTCAGGTTCTGGCAGATCTGCTTCGTCGCAATCGTGCACCCGGTTCCCAGTCTGCGAGACCCTTGCCAAGACAGACGGAACCGTTGAAAGAGCAGCAACCGAATATCCCAAAGAACAGAAAGGAGAAACTGGACTCAAGGGGGAAGCGATCACCCATCGCGAGGCACGCTATCCCATTGCTGATCGTACTCATCGTACTGATGGCTGTTGCCCTCGGCTGCCTCCTCTTCCAGCAGGGGTTCCTTAGGAAGGGCGTCGTTAAAATGCCGAGTCTCGCGGGAATGTCCTCTGATGAAGCCAAGAAAGTGCTCGAACAAACCGGCCTGCGGGTTGGTGTGATAACGGGACCGGTGGGTTCAGGGGACAGAGTAATCAACCAAGATCCGCAGGTCGGCGCTGAGATTGCGCTTCGCACGCCTGTCAGCCTCTATGTGCAAAAACGACTGGTAAAAGTTCCCGATATTCTTGGGCTTTCGCCAGTCCAAGCTGCCGTTGTGCTTAGGAACGCAGATCTGGTGCTTGGTATGTCCAGTTCTTCGGCGGGCCGCGAGGAAAGCAGGGGCAAGGTCATACACCAGGTGCCTCGCGCGGGAAGCGAGGTTGAGCTGGGGGAAAGTGTAGGTGTGATCGTAGGAGAGTAACGGAAAACCCAGTTTTCGAGCTGTCCCTTTCATACGGAGGCGAATGTGCCCAGGGGAGCGCAAACATGGGATGGGGCAACCATGCGAAATCGAGCAGCGACAAACAAGGAATCGGCGACCATGAAGCTACGTGCTATCTTGATTTGTCTCCTGTTCCTTTTGGCCGTCTGCTGTTATGCACAGACCATTGTGGAACCGATCCGCGGGACGGTGACGCCTTCATTCCTGAGCATTGAAGTTCATTTGAGCGGATTCATTGCAGAGAATCTCCTTGAGGCTGGTCAGAGCGGAGAAGTGGCTCTCATCATCTCAAATCCGACTGAGACCACTGCCCAGGATGTGAAAATCCGGTTGGCACCCGAAGGAAATGTTTCGGGAATTTCGTTTGACAGTCTGAATTTTGTCGGTGAACTTCTCCCCGGAAGCGCCAAACGGGTTGTCTTCCGTGTAGCCGCTGCTGACACCGCTAAATCCGGACTGGTCAGGATGCAATTCGAGATTTCCGGCTTACCACGCTCCGTGATGACGATAAGGCCTTGGGAGTTCTCTACCAGGGAATTCCGAGCCCCACATCTCGTGCTTATAGGCAAGGGGATCAAGAAGGAGGGCGAGCCTCCGCAACCCTTTGGCGCTAGCACAAGAATTGACCGACATGATACGGTCCAATTCGTCATGAGGGTGCGGAACATAGGAAAAGGAAACGCCGAAGGCGTGTCGCTGAATGTGTCACTCAAAGAAGATGGACAACATGCGTTTTATGTGAGTACCTTCCATTCGCTCCTAGTGTATGACTTACCGCCTGACTCGTCGGACCAGGTCGCCTTCCGTATTTGCGTTGAGGACGACTACCCTACTGATTCGATCCATGTTGCCATGACCCTCACAGAACGACGCCCCCAATTCTCGGTTGATACAACTTTCACTTTCCCGTTGTCCCGAGGACCCAGCAGTTTTGCACGATGGATGTCTGGCATGCTCCAGAGCGGCCTAAATGATAGCGTTATCATGCTCTGCAGGCAAACAATAAAGCTTTGTCCGGATTCGTCACTCCCCTACTTCTATCTGGGAAAAGCATATGAAAATCAGAACGATGTAGAAAACGCCCTCAGATACTTTCAAGAAGGCGCCCGAAGAGGAGATACAACATCGCAAGAATGGATGGAGAAGAATACCCATAGAAGAGAGGTGCTGAAGGTCAACTACGGAGTCCGCGAACCGGATCCTTTCAAAGGATACACCGCTCCCATCGGAGTTGGCATTCTCGTATTCTCAAGCCCAAAGGGGGGTGTCGCCGATCTCACCCAGAGGTTATATGATGCGCTCAAATCGTCAAAAAAAGTCCGCAATCAATACGAATTGTATTCCTACGCGGCGCTCGAAGAACAGAAAAAGGGGATGGGGTTAAACTCTCTTGATCCGGGCGAAGGCAGGGTGCTGAATTCCCTGAACGCGGAATTGTCAGTAAAGTTCGTCGTAACGGGGGTTGTCAATGACGAAAGAACCCACGCGTTCACCGCCAGGATCATCAGAACATCCGATGGAGCGTGTGTGCTCAAGGTGGAATTCCAAGACAGTGAAAATTCAACGGGCCTCTTGGATGCTGTGAAGCTGTTCGAGACGCACAAGATTCCTGAGTACAAGACAGAGCACGTGTTGGAGGTGCGCCGTTGAGCCTGCAAACCATCTTTCGGACTCGTATGTTCAAAACCCAACAACGAAAGAAGGAAAGTACAATGGCTTCTACTATACGCACCCTGGGCTGTTGGGGGATTATTCTCACGCTTGTCCTACCTGCCGCAGATGCACAGACACAGCGCGCCACGAGAAGGCTGTCGGTTGTTGTCGTGGATGAGCAACATCAACCGGTAAACGCCGCAAAGGTAGAAATGATCCAAGTCTATACTTCATCGAAGGGGGTTTTCCCAGGGACTTTCCGGGACAACGGTACCTACGATATCCTCCTGCCGCTTGCGGTGGAAAGTGGGCCGCTGAAACTACGTGTGGAAGCCGAAGGCTTCGTTGCCTTCGAGAAAACGAAGTTCTGGGGGGGGGATTCCCGAGTGAGCATAGGTCTCGTCTCGAAGCCACACCCAGTATCGGTCAGTCCGGTTATAAGCGCAATCAAGTCATTCGTGTCGGTCAACGTGCAGCCGCTTCGTGGGGGGATCTTGGAAAATATCACGGCGACATCAAAATGTAATGTTCCTGGCGGGTCGTCGTCGGAAGAGTTGGAGCATCGATTCAAACTCGACGGACCAAAGAGTGCTTCAAATGAGGCGAACCGTACCTACGGGGCATGGTCCGCATGGACAAGAGGGGATAGTGTTTCCACCAGCTTTGGCGATTTAATCGACGTTGGATGGTACAGGCTTAAAGTGGTGTACAGGAAGGCGGCAACTAAGGGTCAGTCTGTGAGTGCATCGGCGGATTTTGAGCTCACGTGGGAGCTACCTGAACCACGGGCTGCCGACATTCCCGTGGATTGGGTGGCAGTCCGATCCGCGTCAGGTAAAGCATCACATGATAGAATCTTGTCGGAGCACTTTCAGACTGTGTACAACGATTGGTACAGTCAATTCAGAGACCGTTGCCGGGTGCTCGCAGTGAGCACTCCCCCCGAGGACTTCGTCCGGGCAATACTCCCGCTTGTTAACCGCAAAGATCTGGCGCGCGTGTTGGGGCAGTTGGAAACGGAAACTCTCCCTATATCCGCAGCCAACCTAGGCTCTCTCCTGCCGGCTCAAGCGATCTATGGGCTGATCAAGGGGGGAATGACAGACCTTGTCAGATTGTACCGGGATTCCGTGTCGAACCAGGCGACGACGATGGCGGGTTTATGCTATTCGGTCTGGAAGTATTATGAAGAGAAGAACGCGACCGAATCAATCGCTCCTCCTGCTGTGCCACAATCTTCACTCCAGACTCCTCCATCAGTACAGTCCCGCCTTACCAGCGAGGAGGCGCCGGACGAAAGCAAGGTCTTCGTTGAGGGGGGGGTGTTTGAAATGGGGACAAAAGACAGTGGAGAAAGTGATGAAAGGCCGTTGCACCAGGTGCACCTGAACGACTACTACATAGACAAATACGAGGTAACAGTGGCGCAGTTTAAGAAATTCTGCGCTGCTACGGGTCATGTAATGCCCCCTGCGCCCGGAGGCGGATGGAAGGATGATCTGCCCATTGTGCGGGTCACTTGGGACGATGCAAATGCCTATGCTCAGTGGGCTGGAGAGCGCCTGCCAACTGAAGCGGAGTGGGAGTACGCGGCGCGAGGGGGGAGGAAATCGGCGGGCTACGCATACAGCGGAAGCAACAACGCGGATGATGTGGCCTGGCATGACGGGAATTCAGACGGCCAGGTTCACCCAGTCGGCCAGAAACAGCCTAACGAGCTCGGATTGTATGACATGAGCGGGAATGTCTGGGAATGGTGCTCGGACTGGTATGACAGCCGTTATTATGCAGGCAGTCCGGAACTCAATCCTAAGGGACCTCCCTCGGGTAAGGGGAGAGTCCTCAGGGGCGGCTCGTGGTTTGATCGGCCTGACAATGCACGTACATCAAATCGCTACATGAACCAGCCGACGAGTCTCGTCAAGTACTATGGCTTCCGTTGCGTCAAGGACTTGAGGTAAGAATTATGAAAAGATCACAATACTCATTCTTTGTGGCAGCCTTGTTCTTGGGTGCAGTAGTGCACCACGCATTCGGCGGGCCGGAATCCTCCCTCCTTACGGTCGCTGTGGCAGAGTTTCAAACCCGCGGGATTGCGGCTGATCAGACATGGCTTGGCAAGAGCTTTGCGGACGCGCTGATCACGAGACTCTCTAAGGCCAGAACCGTCCGTGTCGTGGAACGCGAGTTTCTTGAGCAGATACTCAACGAATTGAGGCTCCAAAGCTCAGCACTGGTTGACGAAAAATCAGCGGTACAACTGGGACGGCTGCTGGGCGCTCGAATTTTCGTCTTCGGAACAGTATCCTCCGTCGATGGCGAGGTTGTTGTCAGAGCACGCATAGTCAGTGTGGAGCGGGGCGAAGTGCTGGGCGTTGCTGAGGCAACGGGGAGACGCGGCGACATTCTGGGCATCCAGCGCGAGATAGGCCTGCAGGTCTCCTCATCTCTCGCTCTTGACGCCGCTCTCAGCAACACGTTCACACCCGAGGTTACCGAGATTTCTATAGCAACTCTGAACGATCTTGACCGGCTTCGTCTTCTCTGCAGCGGCTTGCCTGTTTTCGGGCTTGATCCTGGCCGTGCCAGGAGAAGAGCCGATTACCAGTCAGCGCTTCTTATCTGCGACAAGGCGATCGAGCTCTATCCCCGGCTAGGCGCAGCACATTACTATCGTGCACTTTTCACGTTCCAAATGGAAGACCTCGAAAGGGCACTGGCGGAGAGTCAGGTCGCGCAATCACTCACCCCCGATGACCCTGACAATCTTCTGCTCGAAAGTGCCATTCTGTACGCGATGAAGAAGAAGGCTGAAGGCATAGGTGTGCTCCGCGAGGCGACAATGAGGACGCCGCAGGACGCACGCCTCTGGTATGCACTCGGGAAGATATTGGGTGCCAACGGGCAGGAAGCGGAAGCGGTGACAGCCTATCTCAAAGCACTTGAACACACACCAGCTCTTCTGGAGGCGGAGACAAATCTCCGGGCCCTGTTGCGAGGGCCGCAAGGGTTGGTGCTGCTTACGGAAGTCGACTCTCAGTGGCCCCTCTACTCCAATGCGGCCCGCTGTTTTCGTATGTACTGGAAAAATGAAATTAAGGACGTCAGCGAGACCGCGCGGATGGCGGTCTCCAGTTTCCCTGATCTCTACATCGGTTACTACATGCTTGGTATTGCGGAAAAACAAGATGATCACACCGATAGCTCACTCTCGTCATTCGAACACTGTCTGGCGCTGCGACCAACGTTTGCGGATGTGCACAAGGAGATTGGACTCGTGTACCTTAGAAACGGGCAATGCGCCGAAGGTGAGCGACACATTAAGGTCTACCTGCGAATGGCCGCCCACATAGACGACTTTGCAGAACTTGAACGCAAGATCCAGCAGTGCTATGGCCAATGAATTCACCCATCAAAGGAGAAAGGTCATTCCCATGAAATCGTATGCTCTCATCCCAGTGTTTGGTTTCATGCTGCTGCTGAACGGGTGTGGCACGTCGGGGTCGGGAGAGTTGTATACCGAGCCCTCGGTGGATCGATCTGAGATCACGATCAACAAGGTGGCAATTGTCCCGAACCGATTGCCATTGAACCTGACAGATCCCGAAAAATGGCGACGGTACAACTGGACCGTCGCAAAAGACGAATTCGTGAAACACAAGATCAATGTGATTGACTACGAGACATCAATCAATGCATTCAACAAGTCGGGGCTCCCCGTCGAAGACACAAAATCATCACGGGACAAGTATGCTGAGATCGCAGAGCAGCTCGGCGTGGATGCGGTCGTCATACCGTACTATGGCGTATATTCCACCACCAAAACCCTCTTGATAGCTACAAATGTATCCCATCGCAGTGTTGCGACATTTCAGATCTATCTTAAACAACAGAACGATTTTGTCTCAAGGGTGGACGTGAGCGGAGAAAATCAATACACTACAGGTATTGTCACTACGATCGGTATGGCTCTTGCGATAGGTGGTGCTTCATCCTCATCTGGAGGCGAATCGAACCTGGCGTCCGTCGGAGGCCTTCTCTCACTTGGGGGCCTCGTTTTTGATCTGATTCAGATTCTTGTGCCAGATGATTCACGCTGGGAAACTGCGTTCGACGAGGCGATCATTGAGGGGCTGAAGCCCTTTTTTGCGTCACTCCCTGCAGGAAATCAGTGAGGAACTCGGCGCTTATGACGAAGCCCCATTTTGTTTTGAGCCGCAAACTGATCATTCTCTTGTCGGTTCTGTTTGTCTCACCGTATCTCTTCGGCCAGGACCGGCCGCCATGGCTTGATTCTGGAAGGTTGCCTTCCTATCCCGATTCGTTGTTCATCAAGGGCGTCGGCGTCTATCGTCCCCCCGGGGCTCTTCCCGAGGGGCGCTACGAGGCGGATATGAAAGCTCTCGGCGAGATCGCCCGTCAGGTGCGTGTCACTGTCCATAGCATCGTGAGTGTCCAGGATGCGGAAGTGACCAAAAATGAGATGCACGAAGGTGATAGGCTCTCTTCCTACATCGGCTCAACTGATGCCATGGCGGAGGAAAGGCTCCCCGGGGTAACGATTGTCGATAGGTACACGGATAGTGCGGCAGGTTTGTGCTATTCATTTGCCATCCTGGACAGGAGAAAAGCGGTTGCCGAGGTGCGGCTACAATTAGCGCAAATCCGTGAATCACTTATTGCCGGGAACAGACAGATATCCGAGTTCCTGATCGGCGGTGATAATCGTAGTGCTTTGCATACGCTGAAAAGCCTCTTCACGTCCACTCTTGACTATGACGAACACGCTTTCCTCCCGATCGCCATCGGATGGAGGAGTGGAGAGGCACCTGAGCGCGCCCCACTACAGGTGGAAGATATTCTTGCCAGGGTTCGAGGACTTGTATCGCAAATCCACTTGGAGAAAGTGAGCGGTGAAGGACAGGACATTGTTCCCGACAAACCTCTGCGAGAACCCCTCAGGGTCAAAGCAACAATCGTCAATGCACAGGGGAGGAAGGGTCCGGCCAGGGGATTTATCGTGGTCTGGAAATCGGTTGAAGGAGGGATAGACCTTGGGCCGTGCAACGGGTCAGATGACGAAGGAGTCTGCGCAGTGCTGGCAAACCAGGTGCGAGAGACTTCTGACAACACTTATACAGTCGTCGCTTCCATTGACTGGAGCGAGTGGATGGACACCACGAAAGATTTCGGCGTGTGGAATAGCTGTTTCAGTGTTACTCAGCCGCACGTCTCATTCGTCCTGAGACATGTTCCACTTCGGAAACACTACGCTGTTGCTGTCTTGATACGAGAGAGGAATCTGGGAGAATCTCTCGATGCTGCTATTGTGGCTGCACAAGTGAGAGATCGGCTCAATGAGATGGGATGTCGGCTAGAAGATCTGCCGGCGACGGAATCAGCTGAGAAGATTTGGCCGATAGTTGAACGCGGTGAATATGGTACCGTTCGCAGGAAGCTGAAGGACGTGATTGACCTTCTTGTGATCNNCGCAGGCGAAACGGCGATCGGCTCAGGCTGCAGAGCAGAAGGCGAGGTCCGTGTTCTGTTCCTGAATGACCTATCGGTCGTCGCGTATGTTCCAGTTGAATCAAAAGGGTTCGGCAGGACTCCCAAAGAGGCCGGGCTCAAGGCAATCGAAGGTGCTGCCAGAACAATCGCGAACGCGCTTCAGAAGCAACTCATCGCAAGCGAGGCGTTGCGCAAGTGAATTCGTGTGCACAGGCACCGCCCTCCCCATAAGCAATTTGAGCCTGTCACAAGTCGATATCCGATTCTTGGGAGCAGACCCTTAGACAATTCAGCAAGAAAGCGGAGACACATGATCATGCGAACGCTGGGTTCCCTCGCAGCCGATACGTTGCCCGCAGCCGGTCCGGATGCCCTTTCCTGGCCCAATGCTGACCATGAATCGGTCTGATCTTCAGGGGTCCCCACTCTCGGGGTCGTACTTGACGACGGCGCTTTCTCTGGGGGCTTTATGATACAGTTCGAGAAAGCGGTTTTTTTTCTCGAACTCCGGATCGGGAGACTCTTTCCAGGTCTCGCTCCTCTGAAGCGAGAGGCCTTCACGCCTCAGAAGTCGCCGGATCCACTCGTTGCTGACATCCGGGAGCAGACCACGGGAGCGACAGTAATCTGAGAGCTTGGCGACGGACCAAACGGTAAAGGGCAATCCAAGATCGTTTGGCCGCGACAGCGCTACCTTCACCAGTTGCCGGAGATTCTCCGAGGTCAGGATCGCAGGCCGCCCGTACGGATTGGTGGCTTTCTCAAACCCTGAGAACCCTGATTCATTAAAGTTATACACCCATTGATACACCGTGGGTCGTTCACAGCCCAGGATCCGGGCCACCTCCGTGGGGCTATACCTGTGATGGATCGCCTCGATGATCCGGTAGCGGTCCAGCACACAGGCGCTCAGGGTTCGGTCAGCTAACTTCTCATCAAGAAAACGCCGCTCACTGGGCTTGAGCCGGCGGACAGCGAGTTTTGACATACGTTCCCTCCGTCAAGTAGTGACGGAGGGAAGATAACAGTATAATCATTAAGTTGCAGTAACACTAGCAAATGCGGGTACTCGCTGAAACAAACCAGGCCAAAATCGCGATCAAGGATACGCTGGTGTCGTTGCAGCGCCCGCAGCAGTCTTGTAACGCTCATTCATCGTGGGGGTATTCACGAACTTGTTTCCATCCCAATAAAGAAGAGAGTCCTTCAATGAAGAAAATGTATCAGATGTTACGGGGGCTTTAATCTTTCCTTCCTTGTACAGTATCTGGCTGAAATCAATCGCAGTATCATCAGCCATAATCCGATCGACCGACAACGTACGACCGAGAGCGAAATAGAGCGAACTTGCGACGTCTTCACCTGTATGCGGATCGGCCAGGTATTCCGTTACCATGACATCGACCCCGCCTCCTTGCAAATCAACGAGGCCTTGGACGGAGTTATATAACCTTCGGCGCGCATCAGGTTGAATCTGCCATCGTGGAAACAAAATGTAGTACTCCTCTTGTCCCCCGGTTCCTTCGGGAGGCATTTCATTCGGAGGTAGAGGAGAACACCCACCGATCTTGCCTGGATCGAGAATTGCGAGACAAGCCCGATTGAATCCATCATTCACACCAGCGATAAGCAGTTCCTCCTTCCCATCAAGATCGATATCCTTGTGAGACATCTTGCTGCAACCACCTCGGTTGAAATAGCTTTGCAGAATGGTGCCGTCCTTCGGGTTCACTTCAAACAGTTTTGTAGGAGAATAGATTTGTTCAGCTGCGAGCACGAAAATCTGCGGCCTTGCTCCGGGAGATCTCCGCATTACG
>PMMO01000167.1 GCA_003162215.1 Ignavibacteriota bacterium | reverse complement strand
TCGTGTCATGACACAGAATGCAAGGGCAGCCCGACGGGTTGCCCTTTTCTGTCTCTGCCTCCTTCCTGTATCGTGTCGTCAAGGAGATGATGCGCCGGTGGCGCCCGAAGCCATTCCTTTCCATCTTGCCTTCTCCCCGGGTGATACGTACCAGTATGACGCATTACTCATTGATGAGTACGGGTACTATCTTCCCTCGACGCAGACCCGCGCGACCCAGCGCATCACGAAGACAGGCGGAACTCTTGGTGGGTTTAGCGGAGTCTCCACAGTGCTTGACAGCACCGGTCTCCTGCGTGATACGACTGCAGTGGTGCAGGAGTTCTTCCTGGCACAATCGCCGGAGGGAGACCTCTACCGGTTCGGGTTGCTTGCAGAGATCGCGCGCATCATCAGGCTGCCTGTGCCACCGAAGCGCTGGGACCGGATGGCGGCGTTTTCTCTGGGGTTCGGACAATCGTGGGTGGTCGGGTATCTCGATTCCGCGCAGCAAAAAACTGTGTATGGCAGCTTTGTCGGGATCGGCGAAATGTTCTCAGCCCGTGTCAACGGCGTGCAGAATGTGTTTTCCTGCTACAGGGTGAATGTCTCCGGCGAGGGGGTGGATTACAGCTTCTGGGTCTCCGACTCTCCTCCCGCATTTCTGCGGTATATCCTGGAGCCGGGTGATACCACGAAGGGGGCGGAGTTTACGTTGACCGATGTCCGCACGCAGTAAAGGGTCTGCTACTTGTTCGTGTCGAGCCAGAGACGCACCTGCGTCCCCTTCTGTGTAAGCTCAAACTCCACTTTGTCCATGAGCGTTCTCATCAGGAAGATTCCCCGTCCGCTCTCCCGCAGCAGATTCTCTTCCTTCAACGGGTTCTTCACATGATTCACGCGGAACCCTCTGCCCTGGTCTTCGACAACGAAGAGTAACCATCCCGGGTGCACCTCGCACCGGACCATGACATTCCTCTTCGGATCGGATTTGTTCCCGTGGATGATGGCATTGTTGACGGCTTCAGTGAGTGACACCATCACCTTGTGCAGCTGGATCTCGTCGAGGTGTATGGCGGCGTTGATCCGGGAGAGATACGTTTCTACCCGCCGAATGCTGCGCGGGACACTACGGAGGGTCAGGCGAAAAACACTCTGGGTCGATTTCACACGGTGCCCGTCTAAAGATGGAGGTAGATGTGCATGGTCATGCTCGCCAGCGACCGGAAAGTGCCGTCCGGCAGTCTTCTGCGTTCATACCAGCCGTGAAACTGCAGCCGGCTGTGGGGGCCAATCATCCACCGGATCGCGCATGTCGGTCCAATGCTGCTTGTAAAGGAATCCGGAGATTTGACGGCCTCCTTGAACAGATAACGGGCCTGGCTGAAGTACTGGACCCCTACGGCAACGACCGTTGATTGGTATGGCGAAAAGCGCAATTGCATGGCCAGAGTCCGGTCAACATAGGAGTTCTCTGTGCGCTCCCGGAACTCGTCCCACTTCAGCAACCCGCGTTCATACAACTTTAAATAGGTGAAAAAGTCAAGTCCCACCCTCGGGGTAAGCTCCACTTGCGTGGAGTCAATCCATGAAAACTGCCTGTAAGAGAAACTTCGCACCAGAGCAACCTGCTGTTCGAAGTCGTACACCGTATAGTTTGCCAGCACTTCGCAGGCGTTTGTTGTTGAGAACCATGGAGCCGGGCGCCAGTTGGTGCGTGGCGCGAGGCGCAGGATCCGGTTAAAATTGTTGTTTGCACTTCGCTCTTTTAACAGGTAGACCAGATGGCTCATGGTTCCATCAAGGGTCAGCACCGCTTCGAGCGATTTGCTGAAGGCATGACGGACTCCGAGGGTCACGGCAATGAGGAGTTCATCACGATCCTCAAAATTCAGTTCACTGGGAGTGTCGTAACGGAGTATGCCGGCGGACCCGGTGAGAAAGAGCCTCGTTGAGCTGAACAGAGGGATGGCGCCACCACCGGTGAGTGCGACGCGTCGGGCAAGATTGTCTTTGGTCTGTTCCTGCTTGTTGCGTTCGCCAAAGAGCACGCTGATATTGGGTGGCATCTGGTCCGGCGCCATCGCGCGATGGGATTCACTGCGCTCGGAATAACCGAGGCGCACCATTGCCGAGGTCTCGTTGTCGGCGGACTGAAACGCAGCCTGCACATAGGTATCGAGGCGGAATTCCTCAATTTGGGTATCAAAGGTTGTAGGAGAGTATGCCGCATCCAACAGGGGGCGTTCGTTTTTGTCGAGCAAGCGGCTGCCGATGTTCACAAAGACACTGGCCGTGAGGTTTCTCGCGACTTCAAACGCCAGGAGGTTGGCAAGGGAGAACGAGCGATCTGTGCGGCTCTCGATCGCGCTGTCGCCGCGTGAATAGTACTCGCGCCGGGTTTGCACGAAACCAATATCCAGACTGTCGAGCGAAAATGGTCCGAAAGGTTTATAAATACCGAGTTGCGCCGCGTGGTCTTCAAGAATGCGCGGGCTCACCACATCACGCCGCAACTTGCCGGTACCCGAAAGATGGTATCCGTCGAAATCGATCGGGAAGAGCTCCGTCTCAAGCCCGACCACTCCGCCGCGATCCTGAAGTCCTCCCTGCGTGTCCCACCGATAGCCCCCCAGGGGTGTGACACTCAGCCTATCGAGGGGAAAGAACGCCAGCCCGGTGATCAGTGTGTGACTCGCGGCGTTACTCAGACCGATATTGCGATTGTCGGAGAAGACCAGGGATGACCAGCGGGCATCCAGACCGGCAAAATCGGTGAGAGGGTAGCGCACACCGAGCGCCAGATTCTTCTGTATGCTTTCTGAGGAGTGGGAAGCCGCACCAGAACCTTCTTCAGGCTGAACGATGTTCGCAAGGAGCTGGGCGCTTGCGGTGAAGCGTGTCCGCACGAATGTGGTGTCGAGAGACAACCGGCCGATCCAATTGAAGGTATTGAGATTGCGATCGAAGAGTACGCTTGCGGTGTTCGCGCGGCGGACGGAGTCCGGTGTACCTGACTGCATCTCGGGTTCACGCTGGGATTCCTGCCCCGGGGCAAGAAGAACCAGAGAGGGAACAAGAAGCGCAAGAGCCAGGGACCGGACAGACACACGTATCATTTGTCGGTTACGTCAGATATACCCGGTCGCCGCGTGAAGGGATGACCACAGGACCAAACCCTTCGTCTTTCAATGCCCCTCCAAATATTTCGCACTGATCCGGATCTCCGTGTACCACAAAGGTTTCCTTCAGCGGCTTACGCGGGAATTGGCGCAGATATGACAGCAGCTCGTTCCGGTCTGCGTGAGCGCTGAAGGAATTCAACACCACTACCTCAGCGCGAAGATCGTGTGGTTCACCGAAGATGTTCACCACCGGTTCCTTCATCACCATCCGCTTCCCGAGCGTGTTTTCCGCCTGGTACCCGACAATGAGGATCATGTTGCGCGGGTCGCCGACGGTGTTCGCGAGGTGGTGAACGACACGCCCGGCTTCGCACATCCCTGAGGCGGCAATGACGATAAACGGTCCGGAACGGTCATTGAGCGCTTTGGATTCCTCAAGTGTCTGTATGTAGGTGAGTCGGTCAAATCCAAACGGATCATTGTTCTCGTGGGCGTTAAGGATCGCGAGTGTTTCTTCGTCGAAGCACTCCGGGTGTTTGCGGAAGACGGCGGTCACGTTCACAGAGAGGGGACTGTCAACAAAGACCGGGATGTGAGGAATCTTGCCGGCCACGCTCAACTTGTGCAGTATGAACACGATTTCCTGTGTCCGGCCGACGCTGAATGCCGGAATAACCACCCGGGCCCTCCGTTCGAAGGCTCGAAGGAGAGGTTGGAGAAGCTGCTCCTCCATTTCTGTGACCGGAGTGTGGAAACGGCCGCCGTACGTGCTTTCGGTGATCACATATTCGGTTCTTTCATCGGCGACGAGCACGGGGTCGCGGAGGATGGGGAGATGAGAGCGGCCCAGATCCCCGGTGAACACGAGCCCGGTCGATGTGCCGTTATCGCGGAGATGCAATGAAAGGCAGGCGGAGCCGAGGATATGGCCTGCATCTTCGAACCTGCATTGGACGCCGTCAGCAACGTCAAATGTGCGTCCATACTCGATGCCCTGAAGAAGCGGAATGGTATTGTCCACATCGTTTTCCGTGTAGAGTGGCTCTACAAGGGGAATGTGCTTCTTCGCATGGCGTTTGTTCACAAATTCGACATCCCGCATCTGGATATAGGCGCTGTCGCGAAGCATTACTTCCAACAGGCTCAGTGTCGCTCCCGTGCAATAGATCGGGCCGTCATAGCCGTGCTTCACGAGTCCAGGTAGATTGCCGCTGTGATCTATGTGTGCATGCGAGAGGATGACGGCATCGAGCTCTGCGGGATCGAAAGGGAACGTGCTGTTCCGTTCGAAGGCTTCTTCCCGCCGGCCGTGGTAAATGCCGCAATCCAGCAGCACGCGGCGACCCCCGACATGAAGAAGATGCATTGTTCCAGTGACTGTTCGGGCAGCACCCCAGAATTCGAGTGCGATACTCATACGTGCGATTCCTCAGGACTTATAGGTTCATAGACGAGACAACCGGCTCTGCTGGGGTGATCCTGGACAAGGAAATGGGAGGGGACGTTGCGGAGGACCCAGAGTATCATGAAGTCGCCGGCCGCGGCGATGCTGAAGAGCAAACCCGCAAAGAACACCCATGTCGGACCCACCCACATTGCCACGGCAATCGGGAGCAATCCGAGAATAGCACCCGGGGCAAGAGCACCCAAACGGTACGCACCCGCCTCCATGGGTTCGGGACAATGCGCGTACGGTGCAAGGGCGGCCCAGTTGATCCCAAAGCGCATGATTGTCAGCGGCTTCTGCCCGTAAAACGCCCACGCTGCCCCGTGGATGAGCTCATGCAGCACAAAGCCGATAAGCAGCACCGGTACGGCCAATCCCGGCCGCAGGAAGAGACGTGCGCTTTCCGCAAGCGCNNGTTCCGCACACGAGAAGGGTTATGAGAGCAACAGGGAGGGCCAGGAGGTTGACGCGTGACATGGAGATGCTCACGTCGCGTGGCTGGCCGGGAATCGGTGTTACGAGTTGATCAGTCATCTTCCTGAAATTGCGTGAGCAAAACATCTTCCAACGACCGTTTCGGCACGTGGTGCACTCCTGCTGCATCCCGCCAGTATCGAATGTTTCCCTCGGGTCCGAGGTGTTCAACAACCACCGCCTCCTCCGGAACGCCAAGTGCAATGACCCAGATGGGATCGAGATCTTCGTGGATCTGCATGATCTTCCGGATGTTGTCGCGGACGAACGATGCAATGACGCATCCACCGAGTCCGCGCGCGGTTGCGCCCAACAATATATTCTGCACCGCAAAGCCCTGATCACTGTTCAGCGCGTCGCTTAAGGAGATGTCACGGCAGATGACGATGTAGGCGGCGGGACGTTCGCCTTCCGCGGGGCCAGGCCAATCCTGAAGATATGCCGCCCAACGAAGGTTGGAAAAAATGAGTGCGTTGGTTCGCCGTGATGCCGAAAGGGCATACTTGAATGGTTGCTTGTTTCCTGCACACGGGGCCAACCGTGCGAGATCGACAAGGGAATGGAGGGTTGCGAGAGAGACCCCTTCATGCTCCCGGAAACGACGGATCGATCGGGTGCGGAGGACGAGATCGCTCAATAACTGTTGGTTCGTCATAGAGTCTCAGCTCGCCTGACCTAGTGCCGGGCAGAACAGCGCCGCGACAGCACCAGCAGGATCTTTGATGACGCAAAACGTTCCATGGGTGCCCATGGGGCGGGGTTCGACGAGAATGCTGCCGCCCAGTTCTTTGCAGCGTTGCACGCAGCCGTCGATATCTTCCACGCTGATATAGACAAGCCATTGCGGAGGAAGCCCCGCGTTGACGCCGCGGGAATGGCAAATGCCGGCAACGGACTCACCTGTCGTAGGTGCATTCATCTGGAAGTCAGCATAGCTGCCCATGGATACGGGCATGATCGTCCACCCCACGACCCTGGAATAGAAATCCCGGATCTCTTCGGCGTTGGGTACGGTCAAGTCTGTCCAGATGATGGAACCGTACCGTGGTGTTTCGGGTGTACTCATTTCATCCTCGGTGTAGTGTAAGACCATTTCACATCACTTCAGGAGGAGCATCCTCCGGGTAATAGCCCGGCCTGCATACCAAAGCCTGTAGAAATAGATGCCTGAGGCAAGAGTATTGCCCTGCCACACTGCCATGTGCGCTCCGGCCTGATACATTCCCTCGGCAACAACACCGACGACCTCGCCGAGGGCATTGTGAACATCCAACCGTACCAAACCCGCGCGCGGGATGGTGAACTGGAACATCGTGCTGGCATTGAAGGGGTTGGGGAAATTCTGGCAGAGCACAAATGCGTCAGGCGCAGTCGGAGAATGATCTGCCACGTCAGAAGCGGAATAGTCATATGGCTCATTGACGAGATGCCAAGGAACCTCCGTTCCACCGTTATAGTCCCGACGGAGATAATATGTCAGCAAGGAATAGCGCGTAAAGTTCGTCAGTGGCGTCAGGGTTGCGGTTCCCGGTGCCGTCCATTCGTATACCGGGATGGACATCGGATTCAGGAGGGAAATCATTCCCCGTTCGCGCGCAAGGTGGAACAGACCGAAATTTCCGGGTTCATGACCGCCGAGGTAGTGCCCGATGATGTCAACGTAGAATTGGTTCTTCCCGAAGATGATCACATTGCACATGTAATCGGTGGCAGTGCCATCGGCACTCGGGCCATCCATAAAATTCCCGTCACGTCCGTACACACCTTCAATGATGTGAAGCCCTGCCGTGGTGACGCTGTTGTTGTCAAGACATCTGCTCGCCCAGGTCTCCATCCACAGTCCGCCGTCGCTCTCCGGTCGATCCCAGCGAGGAATGCTGGTTTTGTGCCGTTCATAATTCTGCATGATCCGTGTCTTGGCGTCGGAACGGAAATCTGACGCGTTGATATTCATGGTTCCGGTGTACGCAGTGCAGTGTTGCTGGTAGTTTGCTGCAATTGTGCCCTGAAGGTTCTTTGCGCACAGCGTCATCCCCATGCCATGGGTTTTGAACTTGGCGATATTCAGCAGCCAGGTGTTTGGCGCGTTGACGGGCCACAAATAGGGAATGCGGATGAACCAGGTGCCCTGAGGGATTTCCTTCCACTGGATGTTCTCATCCGGCAACACGCCGACCTGTGCGCTGAGGTCCCGAAGGTCTGCACCTGTACGGGCAGCCATCGAATAATATCCACCATCGATCCAGTCGGCCGGGCAGTTCACTTCGCGGATGTAGAACTGCGATCCGGAAAGCCCGAGTTGCTTGATGCTTTCAATGACTCCTTCCACGAAATTCGCATCCGTCTGTATACCCATCGATCCTTCAACCGTATACTTGGCATGCGATGTCGTGCGGCAGGTGAGATTGGGTTTGATGGCAATCTTGTGTGTCAACGGGATGCCGCCGGTGGCGACATCCTGGGATAGAAACACGGAGCGTCCGAAAGTAAGTCCCGCGTTCCTGATGGCAGCGGCATTGGTCTTGACGTCGACAGACGTTTTCATGATGAAAACTGCTTCGGGGTGCGCTTCGATGAACGGATGAACGCCGAAGCCCGGGGTCAACGTGCGGGAGATGCTGCTGAAAGCACCCTTTGGCGCGAAAGCGACGGCGGCGCCGGTTGCGGCCACCGTCTTAAGAAATGTCCGTCGGTCAATCAATGCCGTCCCCTAAGTGTGGTTGGCAGGGACTATTAAACAAAAATGTACAGTTTCTTACGACGAATGTAAAGAACGGGGTGGGTTGGGATTCTCGAGTTCCCGAATTGCGTCGGTGGCGATCCAGCGGGCGCTGCGTGAGGCGGATGTTTGGATTTTCCGTGCCGTGTCCAACGCTGCTGCGTGCAATACCCGATTGCGTTTGCCGATTCCACGCAAAGCCCAGTTAACCGCCTTTTTCACGAAGTTGCGTTCATCCGTCGAAGCCTTCTGGGTCAGTTTCAGTGCGCCGATGAATTTCTTGTCATCGGCGTCTCTGTCATGAACTGCCAGACAGGCGATGAGAGAAAACGCTGCCCGCTTGACAAACTCCTCATCTCTGCGAGCCCATCGCTTGACCAGTGTCCAGGCGAGCGGACTTTTCACAAAGAGATTCAGACATGTCTGATCGCAGACATCCCACGAGTTGAAAGTGGTGACCCATTGTTCGGCCTGTTGTGCCGTCATCTTCTCCGGTTCCGCCACCATCGAGGCGACAATCATTGCTTCGGGAATGTGTGTGTGCCACAGTTGCAGAGCGAGCCGGTGGTTCTTACCGGTTTCCCGGGCGATCGTGCGGAGTGCCGGCATGGAAATGCCCAGTCGTCCTTCTCCGACGATCCCGAACCGCGCCATGCCGGCGACGTTGCGGGGGTTGGCGACGGAGCGGAGGCGAGCGAGGAGGGCGTCAAGAGGCTGGGGCATCGGAAATTGTGGGATTGGTGTGTAGTAAGTATTGGGTCTAGGGTCTGGTGTTTAGGGTCTGGGGGCTAGGGTCTGGGGTTTAGAAAGGAAAAGGTATGGCACTCAAGTCATGCAAGGATTTGCGAGTCTGGCAAAAAGGATTGGAGCTTGTTGTTGAAACCTATAGAGTATCTGCACATCTGCCAACCGAAGAGAAGTACGGCTTGAGAAGTCAAATGCAAAGAGCGGCAGTGTCAATTGTCGCAAATATCGCCGAGGGATACGGCAGATCACATCGAGGCGACTATTTGCACCATTTGTCGATTGCTATGGGTTCGCTACAGGAACTGGATACTCATGTTGAAATCGTACGAAGGTTGGGTCTGCTCTACGAAGGAGACCTGCATACTCTTCACACTCTCCAGATGCTTGGTGATGAAGTCGGCCGGCTTCTCACCCGCCTCATCCAGTCCTTGAGCTCTCGACCCCAGCCCCTANNGTCGGGCGCGACTTGAACTCGGGGTGGAACTGCGAGGCGACAAACCAGGGATGATCGGGCAGTTCAATCATTTCCACGAGGCCGTTGTCGGGGCAGATGCCGCTGAAGACCAGGCCCCGTGCGGCAAGCTGGTTCTTGAAGGCGTCGTTCACTTCGTACCGGTGACGGTGGCGCTCGTGGATCAACTCGCTCTTGTACGCCTTATGGGCCTTCGTCCCTTTTTCAATGCGGCAGGGATAGGCCCCGAGCCGCATGGTTCCGCCGTATTCCTTCACCTTCTTCTGTTCAAGCATCATGTCGATCACGTTCTGATCGGTCTGCTTGAACTCGGTGCTGTTGGCTTGTTCGAGTCCGCACACGTTGCGGGCGAATTCGATGACCGCACATTGCAGTCCCAGACAAATGCCGAAAAATGGAATCTGCCTCGTGCGGACGTACTGCACAGCCTTGATTTTCCCTTCAATGCCCCGTTCACCGAAGCCGGGGGCGACGAGAAGGCCGGCGAGGCCGGCGAGGTGTGTCTCCGCTCCGTCACGTTCGACATCTTCCGCGCGGATCCAGCGGAGGTCAACCTCAACACTATTAGCCGCGCCGGCATGCACGAATGCTTCGGCGATACTCTTATAGGCGTCTTTGTGCTCGGTGTACTTCCCGCAGACACCGATACTCACCCGTCCTGTCGGATTCCTGATCCGTTCGATGAGTTTCTTCCAATCGCGGAGATTGGGGCGTGGACAGGTGAGGTCGAGCTTCTCGAGGACGATTTCATCGACCTCCTGTTCAGCAAACATGAGCGGCACCTCATAGATGCTTGACACATCACGGCACTCGATGACGGAATCGGTATCGACGTTGGTGAACAGCGCGATCTTTTCGCGCACGTCGGCGGGCAGCGGGCGATCCGCACGGCAGATCAGCATGTCCGGCTGGATACCAAGCTCAAGCAGGGCCTTCACGCTATGCTGTGTAGGTTTGGTCTTGATCTCACCGGCCCCGGCGATGTAGGGCACGAGGGTCACATGAATGGCCATTGCATTCTTGCGGCCCAGTTTGAACATAAATTGCCGCATCGCTTCAAGGAAGGGAAGGCTCTCAATGTCACCCACGGTACCGCCCACCTCGGTGATGACCACATCATACTCACCGGTTTCGCCGAGCGCCTCGAAGCGCCGCCGGATCTCGTCGGTGATGTGAGGGATCACCTGCACTGTCGCGCCCAGGTAATCTCCGCGACGCTCCTTGCTGATCACCTCGTGATAAATCTGCCCCGATGTGGAATTGTTCTTCCGCGAGGTGGTGATGTCGAGAAACCGTTCGTAGTGCCCGAGGTCCAGATCGGTCTCGGCGCCATCATCGGTCACGTAGACCTCTCCATGCTGGAATGGGTTCATGGTGCCGGGATCGACATTGAGGTAGGGATCGA
Organism: Ignavibacteriota bacterium; assembly: GCA_003162215.1. Classification (GTDB taxonomy): domain Bacteria; phylum Bacteroidota; class Ignavibacteria; order UBA10030; family UBA6906; genus Fen-1255. The sequence continues at coordinate 60,504 of PMMO01000167.1, read as the reverse complement.
ATTTCTGAATGGTGACCCGGAGGCCGCGCGATTTCAGAAGCAAACCAATGGAGGATGCGGAAATGCCTTTGCCGAGAGAAGAGACCACACCACCGGTTACGAAAATGTATTTTACCTGTCGCCGCCGTATCACGGGGGTGTCCTTTCACTGGTGGCTAACGATCTTCCGGTCAGGAGTCCAGGGATCACAATGCCGCCTGAGAGTACAAGCTTGAGTCCCTCTTCGATGGAGAGGTCAAGATGTACCGCTTCCTCACGGGGTATCAGCACGAGAAAGCCCGACGTTGGATTGGGAGGATTAGGAATGTACACGTTCAAAAAATCTTTCGTGATGCCGCCTGTTTGGGCATAGGTCATTTCGTTCGTGACGAACCCGATAGCATACAGCCCTTTGCGCGGGTACTCTGTCATGACGACTTGTCGGAACGTCTTGCTCTTTCCGTCCATCCCGAACGCTCCGACTAGGTCCTTGATGGCGGAATAGACGGACCGTACGAAGGGAATGGTATGGACGAGGTTCTCGAACCATGCGAGCAACAGGCGGCCGATGAGATTGCGTGTGAGCAGGCCCACCAGGAGGATGATCAATACCATGGCGAAGAAGCCGAGTCCCGGTACGTGCCAACCGAGCCATGCTTCGAAATGCGGTGACAGGATGCCGTCAATCGCATTCAGCAATGCTTCAAAGAACCAATACGTGAGGCCCAACGGGATCAGCACACCGATGCCGCGGAGAAACGTGGTGCGAAGACTCCCGAAGAACGTTTTCTGCAATACGGTTGTCATAGGAGTGATTCCATAATTCGGCGGACGCGCTCGAGATCTGCAGGCGTGTCCACGGCCATGCTTTCCTCTTCAGTCACCGCGGCGTGGATGCTGTACCCGTGTTCGAGGATCCGCAGTTGTTCGAGTTGTTCCGCACGTTCCAGCGGTGTCTGCTCCAATAATGCATACCGGAGAAGGAACGAACGGCGAAAGACATAGATCCCGATATGGCGGTAGTACGTGTGGTGATCGAGCCAGGCCTCCTGTGGAATATCGCGGCCGTGAGGAATGGGTGATCGTGTGAAGAACAAGCACCGCCCGTTACGGTCGAGAGCCACCTTCGGCACGGCCGGGTCGTTCAACTCCTCAGTGCGTGCGATACGGCGCACAAGCGTGCCGACCAGTATCAGTGGATCCTCCCAGAGCGGTTTGACGGCGGCGTCGATCATGGTGGGAGGAATGAGCGGCTCATCGCCCTGAACATTGACCACGATATCCACGCCGCTGAGTGACCGGACGACCTCGGCGATTCTGTCGGTCCCGCTGCGGCAGTCCGGTGAGGTCATGACGGCTTCACCGCCAAAGCCGTGCACAGCGTCAACGATACGCTGGTCATCGGTGGCCACCAGCACGCGTTCCACCAGCATTGCCTGGCTGGCCCGCTCCACCACATGCTGGATCATGGGTTTTCCGCCGATCTCCAGCAGCGGTTTTCCCGGGAGCCGCGTCGATCCGTACCGGGCGGGGATGATAGCGACGGTCCGTGTGGCGAGCGCGCTCATCGGTCGTTGATAACCTTCGGGACCTTGAAAAACTCCTCTGAATGCGCCGGGGCGTTCTGCAGTGCCTCTTCCCTGTGTGCACCCGGTGTCCGAACATCCCGACGGAAGACATTCTGCAACTCGATCACGTGGGAAAGCGGTTCCACCGCGCTTGTGTCGACGCCGTTCAGGTCGTCCATGTACTCCAGAATGCTGTTCAGCTGTGTCGTCAGGCGTGCTTTCTCGTCATCGGAAAAGGAGAGACGCGCAAGGTGAGCAACATGTTCAACATCCTGGATGGTGACGGGCACGGTTTTGTCCCTATTGATTGTGATACTCCGCCGCAATAGCGGCGCGCACTTTTTCCATGAGCTTGAGTTCGGCGTCTTTTCCTTCAAGGCCTTCGACGGTGATCGGGGGTGAAAGCACAAGGTCCACCGTGCCGGGCTGGATACGCAGCGAATGCTTCGGGACGATGCTGAAAGAACCGTTGATCGTCAGGGGAACGACGCTCACGCCTGAACGCACGGCAAGGTGAAACGCCCCCCGTTTGAACGGCTGTAGCTTTCCGTCAGAAGTCCGTGTTCCCTCGCCGAACATCAGGACTGAAGCCCCGTTGCGGATTTTGGCGACGGCATCATCCAGGCTGCGCCGCGCCTCGGCGCTCCGCCCGCGGTCAATGCCGATGTAGTTGCTCCATCGCAAGCCCCAGCCAAAGAGCGGAATCTTTTCGAGTTCACGTTTGTACACGATCCGGATATCGTCGGGGATTCCTGCGGCCACCACGGGGATGTCAACCATGCTCGCGTGGTTGCAGACGTAGATATACGACCGCCCGCGCTCCAGATGTTCCGTCCCCCGCACCCGGACCCGCACGCCGCAGACGCGCAGCGCTACACGGGACCACAATCGTGAAACCCAATGGTACTTTTTGCCGGTGCGGTCAAATGCCAGCGCCACAATGGCTACAACCGCCATCACCAGTGTAGCAACTCCTGCCGCTGCCAATCGGAACAGGCTACCCAACATAGTTCACCCTTGTGGTGCGCTGTCGTACAGACGTACGGGCCACGCTGCATCTGGATGAAACGCGGGAAATGGAGACACTACGGAGGTCACAGCACAACATGTAATGGTTGGTACGCAGTGGTTTGTTCATTGTACGCAAAGAGGGCTTGAAAATCAAGGAAACCGCGATGTTGACCCAGTCATTGGTTTATTGTATCTTTCGTTCCCACTCACCTGCTGCACGAACATATCTTCAGATAAGGAGTCCCCGTCATGGCGATGATCCGCAAGCAGGATGCACTCGACTATCACAGCATGGGACGCAGAGGCAAAATTGAAGTTGTCTCCACAAAACCCTGTGCGACGCAGCGTGATCTCGCGCTTGCGTATACTCCCGGTGTTGCAATACCGTGCCTGGAGATTCAAGCCAATCCGTCTGATGCGTACAAGTATACCGCAAAAGGAAATCTCGTTGCAGTGATCAGTAATGGCACCGCGGTGCTCGGTCTCGGCGACATCGGCGCAATGGCCGGCAAACCCGTGATGGAAGGCAAAGGAGTGCTCTTCAAGAGATTTGCCGATGTCGATGTCTTTGATCTCGAGATCGACACACACGACCCCGAGGAAGTGATCAAGATTGTCAAGGCGCTGGAACCGACATTCGGTGGCATCAATCTCGAAGATATCAAAGCGCCCGAGTGCTTCCACATCGAGGAAACACTCAAGAAAATGATGAACATCCCGGTCTTCCATGATGACCAGCATGGAACGGCGATCATCTCCGGCGCCGGATTGGTGAATGCCCTGGAGATCGTCGGCAAGAAGATCGACCAGGTGAAGGTGGTGTTCAGCGGTGCAGGTGCAGCAGGCATCGCGTGCGCGAAATTCTACGTCACTCTCGGCGTGAAGCGCGAAAATCTTATTCTCTGCGATACCAAAGGGGTAGTGTACAAGGGCCGCAAAGACGGCATGAACCCGTACAAAGAGGCCTTTGCCGTTGATACAAAGGCACGGACACTTGCCGACGCCATCAAGGGCGCAGATGTGTTCGCCGGCGTATCGGCGAAGGGCGTGATGACCAAGGACATGGTCAAATCAATGGCACGCGATCCGATCATCTTTGCCATGGCGAATCCCGATCCCGAAATTACGCCGGAAGATGCATTCGATGCACGCAAGGATGTGGTAGTGGCCACCGGCCGTTCAGACTACCCGAACCAGGTGAACAACGTACTCGGTTTCCCGTTCATTTTCCGTGGTGCGCTCGATGTGATGGCCTCCACGATCAACGACGAAATGAAACTTGCGGCATCGCATGCTCTCGCCGCTCTTGCCAAAGAAGACGTTCCCGATTCGGTCATCAAAGCCTACGGCGGAGAGAAGATCAAATTCGGCCGGAACTACATCATTCCGAAACCCCTCGATCCGCGCGTACTGCTCTGGGAGGCTCCTGCAGTGGCCAAAGCCGCAATGGAGACCGGCGTCGCCCGCAAACCGATTGCCGATCTTGGCGCCTACCGTGATCAGCTCGAAAGCCGTTTCGGTCGTTCCAAGGAAATCATGCGTGTGTTTATCCACAAGGCGCAGAAGGCGCCCAAGCGGATTGTTTTCCCCGAGGGCGACGAAGAAAAAATCCTGCGTGCCAGCCAGATTATACTGGATGAGGAAATTGCGACGCCGATTCTTCTCGGCAACCGGGCGGTCATCGAGGAACGGACCAAAACCCTCGACCTGGATCTTAAGGGCGCGGAGATCATTGAACCGACAATCTCAACGAAGTTCGATACGTACGCCGGCAAGTACTACGATTTGCGCAAGCGCAAGGGCGTCACGCGGGGCGATGCGCGCACAAACGTACAGACCTCGTTCAATTTCGGAATGATGATGGTGAACGAAGGAGACGCTGACGGACTGGTTGCAGGATTGACGCAAAACTATCCCGGCACGATCCGGCCGGCACTGCAGATCATCAAGGGGCGTCCCGGCATCTCCACGATCGCCGGAATGTACATGCTGATCTTCAAGAATGACGTGCGGTTCATCGCCGATGCAACGGTGAATTTTGACCCGACGGCGGAGCAGCTGGCGGATATCGCCATCCTGGCAGCCGAGAAGGTGCGCAGTTTCGACATCGAGCCGCGTATCGCAATGCTTTCCTTCAGCAACTTTGGCAGCACGCAACATCCGTCAGCACAGAAGATGGCGCGCGCTGTCGAACTCGTGAAGAGCCGTGCTCCGAGTCTGCTGGTCGACGGAGAAATGATGGCAGACACTGCGGTGTCGCCGGAAATTCTCGAGAGCCTCTATCCCTTCAGCTCACTGAAGGGCGGAGCAAACGTGTTGATCTGCCCGAACCTCGAATCGGCGAACATCGCCTACAAACTGCTCGCACGGCTTGGGGGTGCTGAAATGGTCGGTCCGATTCTCCTGGGCATCAGGAAACCGGTCTACCTGTTGATTCCCGGAAACGAAGTCGCGGATATCGTGAATGTGACCGCGATGGCTGTGTGGGATGCACACGAAGGATCAAACGGGTCTGGAGAGAAGTAATAAAGGACGCTGTCATTAGAGAAGTAATAAAGGACGCTGTCATTGCGAGCCCTCTTCTGGCGAAGCAATCCCATCATTCGACTGTGGGATTGCTTCGTCGTTGAGAGGCACTCCTCGGAATGACAGAAGGGGATGGCAATGTCACCCCCCGGGTCACCCACCGTCAATCAACCGCGTCAGCCACTGCGCAGTCTCGCGCAGCCCCCCGTCTGTCAACTCATGCCCGGCAGGATACTCGCGATAGGTGAACTTCGCGTTCGATGCCCTGAGCAACTCCTCCGAGCGGCGTGCAATGGAAATCGGAATGACGGGGTCGAACGTGCCGTGGGTAACGAAGAACTCCACGGACTGTAGTTCCTGCCAGTGAAACGTCAAATGAGTTCCTTCCGGGACATAGCCGCTGTTGGCAGAAACTCCCCGTATCAGTTCCGGTGCAGTCAGCGCCATGGCAAAGGACATGACGCATCCCATGCTGAAGCCGAACAGAAAGACGCGCGCAGGGTCTACAGGGTATCCCGCGCGCACGTCGAGTATGAACTGGTGCAACCGGTCGCAGCTCTCACGGAACCGGATGCTGTCGGGTACCGCGGTCGTGCTGATGTCATACCACGTGAACCCGCCGTACTCGTAGGGAAAGGGGGCTCGTGCACTGACGAGGAAGAGGCGTTCATCCAGCTTCGGTGCCAGGCCGAGCAGGTCCTCCTCATCGGTACCGCGCCCATGCAGGAAAATGAGGAGCGGATGACGTGAGTCCGTGCTCCGCTCCGGCGGCAGTGCCCGATGCGTGAGGGTTGTGGGGATGGTTTTCATTGTGACGCCTAATGGGGACCTGCGTCACGAACGGCGTGCGTTACGGAACCCGCAAATTGCTCGAAGTTCTTTTTGAAGCGNNGCTTTCGTATCATACAACGCTTTGTCCGCCCAGGTGTTCCGGGGTGTGAGCACCTCGCCTGGCACGCCGGGGACAGCGCCTGGCACATGCAAGCCGAAGACAGGATCGTGTGTCGTCGGTGTAGTCGCGAGCGATCCGCTCAATGCCGCCCGGATCATCGCCCGCGTATCGGCAATCTTCATCCGGCTGCCAACTCCATACGGACCGCCGCTCCACCCGGTATTCACTAGCCAGACGCGAACGTTGTGCTTTGCAAGGCGTTCCCCGAGAAGAGTGGCGTACACCGTCGGCGCCATGGGCATGAATGGTGCTCCAAAACAGGTGCTGAATGTCACCTGCGGTTCCGTCACCCCCTTTTCCGTCCCCGCCACTTTTGCAGTGTACCCGGAGAGGAAGTGGTACATTGCCTGCTCCGGTGTCAACCTGGCGATCGGGGGAAGAACGCCAAAGGCATCGGCGGTGAGCATGATGACATTCTGCGGGTGACCGGCAAGTCCGGAAGGTACGAAGTTAGGCACGTGTGTGAGCGGATACGCAGCTCGCGTGTTCTCGGTGAGGGTCTGATCGTCCAGATCAATAGAGCGACTGTCAAAATCCATGACCACGTTTTCGAGAACAGTGCCGAACTTCCGTGTGGTTTCGTAGATATCTGGCTCGGCTTCCGGCGAGAGACGGATCACTTTCGCATAACACCCCCCCTCAAAGTTGAACACACCGTTGTCGGACCAGCCGTGTTCATCATCGCCGACGAGCATGCGTTCCGGATCCGAGGAGAGGGTGGTCTTCCCGGTGCCGGAAAGGCCGAAAAAGAGCGCCGTGTCGCCGTTCTTCCCGACATTGGCGGAACAGTGCATCGGGAAAACGTTCTGTGGCGGGAGCAGGTAGTTCAGAATAGTGAACGCACTCTTTTTAATCTCGCCGCCATAACTCGTGCCGCCGATGAGAACAATTTTGCGGGCGAAGTTGAGCGTGATGAATATCTCTGATCGTGTTTCATCAATGTCCGGTGTTGCGTGGAAGCGGGGGGAATCGATGATGGTCCAGGTATCGGGTGAAGAGTGAATCACCGGTTCGTCGGGTTGAATCAACAGATTGCGCGCGAAGAGATTATGCCAGGCATACTCCGTGACCACCCGGACCGGAATGCGGTAACGCGGATCGGCGCCGGCATAGAGGTTTTGCACGAACGCGTCGCGGTCCTGGAAGAAGGCGCAGAGCTTGCCCAACAGCGCCGTGAACTTCTCTTCGGCCATCGGTTGATTGACTTTGCCCCAGTTGATCAGCTTCTCGCTTGACGGTTCGCGCACGATAAACTTGTCGTTCGGCGAGCGTCCGGTGTGGTTGCCGGTCCGCACAACAAGCGGTCCAAGATGAGAGATCCAGCCTTCGCGTCTGCGAACGACTTCTTCATAGAGCGCGGGTGTCGTCAGGTTCCAGAAGATGTTGCCGAGATTCCGGAGCCCGATCTGTTCCAGAGGATTGTCGTGTGTTCCGTGCTGTTGCATGTGGCTCCTCAATTTTTAACATGTAGATACTGCGCCAACCATCCGAACACCGTCGTATGCCACAGAATGCTGTTCGCAGGCTTCAGCACCCAGTGTGTTTCGTCGGGAAAGTACAAAAACTGCGACGGCACGCCCTGCCGCTGCAATGCAGTGAACAGTTGCATGGCTTCCGTAAAGGGGATCCGGAAGTCATTGGCGCCATGGATCACCAGTGTGGGTGTCGTGAAGTTCTGCGCAAACATGTGCGGTGAGTACCGGCGATATTCCTCGGGCCGTTCCCATGGCATGCCGCCGTGTTCCCATTCGTCAAACCACACCTCATCGGTGGATCCGTACATGCTCTCGAAATTGTAGATGCCTGCGTGGGAAACAAGAGCCTTGAATCGATTGCCGGCGTTGCCGAGAATGTAGTTCACCATGTATCCGCCAAACGAAGCCCCCGCCGCAGCCATTCGCGTGCTGTCGACGTAGGGCAATGCCGCAGCATAGTCCACGCCGTGCATGATATCGATGAAGACTTTGCCTCCCCAGTCGCCCCGGATATCGTCTGTGAACTGCTGTCCAAACCCCGTGCTTCCACGCGGGTTGGGGGCGATCACCACATATCCCTGGGCTGCCCATAATGGCGGATTCCACCGGTACGACCAACCGCCCCATGATCCTTGTGGACCGCCGTGAATCATCAGGATGAGGGGATATTTCTTGCGTGCGTCGAACTGCGGCGGTTTGAAGAGCCAGGCCTGGATCTTTGCCCCTGCTGCGCCTTCGTACCATACCGATTCCGGTGAAGGTATTTCCAGGGAGGCAAAAATGGCATCGTTGATGCCCGTGATGCGCTGGAGTTGCGAACCATCGGTGCGCGCGCGATAGAGTTCAACGGGGCGCGCCGCATGCGCCCGGGTGAACAGGAGAAACGACCCGTCCGGTGAAATTGCGACATCCTGATTGTTATCGCCATCCACGATTTTGTGTACGCCCCCGGCGAGAGAGACGGAGAAGAGTGGTGTCGTTCCTTTTTCTTCCGATTCAAAGAACAGCATGCTGCTGTTCGGCGACCAGAGCGGTGCGCCCACCGATGCATCGAACTGTGGCGTGAGACTGCGGGTACTGCCCGATTGACGGTCGTACAACATCAATTGAAATCGGTCCGCTTCATAGCCGGGGCGTTGTTGCGCCCGGTAGGCGATCCAGCGACCGTCGGGTGAATAGCGGGGACAGCCGTCAGCCGCGGGATTGGTGGTCAACTGCCGCGGCGTNNGGTGTTGCGGTAAAGGCAATTTCCGTTCCATCGGGCGAAAAGGCAAACTCATCACCCGCAGCAAATGTTGATGATGAGGGAACGGCATCACGGTCGCCGGGTGTAAGATCGCGCGAAACACCTCCTGCCACCGGCTGCACAAAAATGTGCTGGCGTTTTCCCTGCACCCAGTGATCCCAGTGACGATAGAGCAGATGCGTGAAGAGTTGTGCTTTGACGACTCCTTCGTCGAGCTCTTTCAGCTTCTTTGCATTGAGCGAATCGCTTTCGGCAAACGGCTTTTGAGAAAACTCCGGGAAGACTTCCGAGACAAATGCCATGAGCGAGCCATCCGGTGACCAGACCGCTTGTGCAGCACCGGTGGAGATTGTGGTGAACTGGTGCGGTTCGCCTCCTGTGGGGTCGATCAGCCAGATCTGATTCTGGCCGGAGCGTGTTGACTCAAAGGCGATCCATTTGCCGTCGGGCGACCAGACCGGGCTATGGTCTGCGGCTGCATGGGTGGTCAGCTGACGCAGCCCCGTGCCGTCGACCGACATGAGCCAGAGATCAGAGAGATTCTTATTGAGCTCGCGATCCGGCGTGGTCACCGTAAAGACTATCCGCCGGCCGTCCGGAGAAAGCGCCGGCGATGCGATGCGTTTCATTGCCAGCATGTCATCCAGGGTCATCGGGTGGCGGCCTTGTGCGGCACCGGTTCCATACAGCAACACCCCCAGGAAGAGTGAGGCAAGTACCATTCCAACACGTTCTTTGTGTCGGGATCTAGCAAATGTTTGTTGGATAGGCACTAGTACAGAATGCAGATGGTGTCTCATTTAATGAGGTTCCTCGGGTGATTGCCTGAAATTCTTCCACATCATCGACTCGACAGGCTTGTCGGAGCGTACTGTGTATTTGGCTGATGCCTTGCTGGCATACGGGGTTGTGATTGAACCGGAGACTTCGAAGTAGATGAGCTGTCCAATGGGCATGCCTGGGTACACACGAACAGGCTGTTTGACGGAGATCTCCAGCGTCCAGGTATTGCAGAACCCGATGTCGCCTTTTCCGGCCGTTGCGTGAATATCTATGCCGAGGCGTCCGATGCTGCTCTTCCCTTCGAGAAAAGGCACATGCCGGTGCGTTTCGGTGTACTCCTGCGTGACGCCAAGGTAGAATCTCTGGGGGAGCAGGATCAATCCTGTGTCCGGGATTTCCATGTAGTCTACCTGATTATGAAGACGGGCGTCAAGAAGTTCATCCCGGTAGACAGCGAGTGTTTTGCCAAGATGGACGTCATAGGAGTTTGATCCGAGGCAGGTCGGATCAAAGGGGGAAATGACGATACTGCCTTTCGCCATCTCCTCGAGTATGCGCTGATCGGTGAGGATCATGAGTTGCGATCTTCAAATGAGAGTGGAAAGTGGAGACAGAACGCTACGCACCTTCCAGGCTACGTGCCGTTTGCTGCATTAACGCCCGCGCTGTATTCTGTATCAACGCCCACGCTTCATCCACGTGGTGCTGCTGTACGTTCGTCTGCGCGATGGCCATGCGAAGGACGAACTGCCCCCGGAGTTTGGTGTGCGACAGATACATCTTGCCGCTCCGGTTCAGCTGTTCCATCAGCATGGCATTCAAGTTGTCAAGTTGTGCCTGCCCGTCGACGCCCGGGGGATGGTAGCGGAAACAGACGAGACTCAGCGGGACGGGTGCAAGGAGTTCGAAATCGTTTGATTGCGGGATGGCATCTGCAAGGCCTTGTGCCATGGCGATCTGTTCACGCAGGCGCGTCTGGAGTCCCTGAACTCCGTACGACCGGATGACGAACCAGAGCTTCAGCGCCCGGAAACGGCGGCCCAGCTGGATTCCCCAATCGCGATAGTTGTTCACCTGCTCACGTTCGGAGGTCTTGAGATACTCGGGCGAAATCTCAAATGTGCGCACGAGGGTTCCGACATCCTGCACATAGTATGCGGTGCAGTCGAAATTTGTCAGGAGCCACTTGTGGGGATTGAACACAAACGAATCGGCGTACTCAATGCCGTCCATCATCCAGCGCAATTCCGGGAGGATCAGTGCAGAGCCGGCGAATGCCGCATCCACGTGCAGCCAGAGCTGATGCTTGCGGCAGATCTCACCGATGGCGCGCAGGGGATCGATCGCGGTTGAACCGGTTGTCCCGAGCGTTGCGATGACACAGAGTGGCGTGTAGCCTCTGCGGCGGTCGCGGTCGACGGCATCCTCGAGTGCGCGCGGGATGAGGGCATACCGGTCGTCAACGGGGAGTTTCCGCAGATGCGCTTTGCCCAGGCCGGCGATCTTGACGGCTTTTTCGATGGAAGAGTGTGTTTCCGTTGAACAATAGAGCGTGAAGCGCATTTCGGGCGAGAAGCCGCGTTCATTGATCAGGAATTCGGTCCGGCGTTCCCGCGCCGAGAGAATCGCGCTCAATGTTGCGGTCGATGCGGTATCGTGGATCACACCGGTGAACGAGTCCGGCAGCCCGATCATGCCGCGCAGCCACTCCATCATGCGTTCTTCGAGTTCGGCGGCGGCCGGCGATGTGGCCCAGCTCATGCATTGTGCGCCGAGCGTGGCCATAAGCATTTCTGCAAGCACAGACGGCGGGCTGCTGTTCGCCGGGAAGTAGGCAAAGAACGACGGATGTTGCCAGTGCGTCATTCCCGGTACAACAATTTCGCGGAAGTCGCGGAAGATATCATCGAACGCTTCCCCCGTATCGGGCGGTGTAGCCGGAAGCTTGCGAATGATCTCGCGGGGCGCGGCGGCGGATTTCACCGGATAGCGCTCGACTCCTTCGAGATAGTCCGCCATCCAATCGACAAGTTCGTGCGCAGACGCACGGAATTCCTTCTGTGTCATCCTTCAAATGCTTTGTTTGTGCGGGCGAACCGTTGCAGCACATCATCCACACGCGCATGCACGCTGCCTCGCGTGAATTTTCCTGACGATCCACGGATACCGGCCGGCTTGCCGGTAAGGATCTCGATCCCCTGGTCGATGGTGGTGATGGCGTAGATGTGATATTTCCCGGCGCGCACCGCCTCCACAACATCGTGCCGCATCATGAGGTCCTTCACATTTTGCGCGGGGATGAGGACGCCCTGCTGTCCGGTGAGTTCGCGCGCATTGCAGACGTCGAAGAACCCCTCGATCTTCTGATTGACGCCGCCGATCGGCTGAATCTCTCCATGCTGGTTGACTGAACCGGTTACCGCGATGTCCTGGCGCAACGGAAGCTTTGCCAGGCTCGAGAGGATTGCATAAATCTCGGTGGAGGACGCGCTGTCACCGTCAACGCCGGAGTAGGATTGTTCGAAGGCGATACTGGCACTCAATACCAACGGTTTGTTCTGGGCATATTGGGAATGGAGATAGCCGCTCAGGATCAATACGCCCTTGTTGTGTGTCGGGCCGCTCATCGCGGATTCGCGTTCAATGTTGATAATCCCGCCGCGTCCCACGCCGGTCTTTGCGGTAATGCGCGAGGGGCGACCAAACTCTGTTTCTCCGAGCATGTACACCGAAAGACCGTTCACCTGTCCGACTTTATGTCCGCTGGAATCGATGAGAATGGATCCATCGATGATCATCTCCTGGATCTTCTCCTCAACCAGACGGTACCGTTCGATCCGTTCATCGATGGCCTGGCGGACGTGTGTCGCATTCACGCGCTCAGCCTTTTGCTCGGAGGCCCAATAGCTTGCCTCACGGAGGACATCAGCGAGTGCGCTGAAGCGCGTGGAGAGCTTGTTCTGTTGACCGGCGAGCCGCGCGCCATGCTCAATGACCTCCGCCGCGCCGCTGATCTCGAACGGCAGCAGTTCTTCGCGTTCGCAGAGGGTTTTGATGAACGAGAGATAACTGGAGATGGACTTCCCGTCGTTTGTCATCTCGGAATCAAAATCCGCACGGATCTTGAAAATCTTCTTGAAATCATCGTCCAACCCATACAGCGTATTATATACCGACGAATCACCGATCATAATGGCCTTGACGTTCAAATCAATCGGTTCGGGCTTTAATGCGGAGCTCGTGCCAAAGAATCCCTGTTCGAAGGATTGAATCTCAATCCGCCGGTTGCGCAGCACGCGTTTCAGGGTGGTGTAGACTCCGGGTTCACCGAGTGCATCGAGCGCATTTATGACCAGGAAGCCGCCGTCAGCTTTCAGCATTGAACCTGCCTTGATCCGCGTGAAGTCGCTCCGCCAGACGCCGTTGCGGTCAACGACGCGCTCAATGGTGCCGAAGAGATTTTTATAGTGCGGGTTGGTTTCGATAATCACGGGGACGCCGTTGAGGGTGCTATTGTCGACAATCACATTGACCTGGTATTCCAGAAACTCGTCTTCTTCCTTTGAACCGCCGAGCGTCATGAGGGCTTGCTGCGGGTCTTCATGTGCGTGAAATCGTGCGACATTTTCGATAATGCTCCGTTCAATATCGTTGAGGTACGATTCGACGCGGGGGCTCTCATACCGCTGCTGGAGGTCTTCGAGCAGCTCCTCAACGACCGGGACGACGATTTTGTGGTTGAGCTCATCCAGCGAGCGTTTGGCCTTGCGTTCGATGTTCCGCATTTCACGCATCACCAGGTCCATCTGTTTCTCGAGTGTTGCGTGCTGGTCGATCATGCGCTTGAAGTCTACTTCGGTCAGCTCGCCGGCCTCGATGCGGGCATGCATTTGGTCCAGGGAGGCGGGATTGCCATTGATGATAGGAGCAATTTCGGGTCGGTTGCCGCTGCCGGCCTGCACCTGGACCACTTCGAACCCCTTCTCCCGCACCTTTTTTTCAAACTCGCGGAGCACCGTGCGCTGCCGATCCTGGAAATGTCCAAGGGTAGACTTCCGCTGATCCGCGTACCGGCGGCTGTCGAAGACGGCCGGGATTGCTTTCAAAAGCTCGGCAAGAAACGCCGCCATGTCTTTCTTGAAGGCCGTGCCCTGCCCGGCCGGCAGCATGATCATCAATGGAGAATCCGGATCGCGGAAGTTGTGCACGTAGCATTTATCCGTCAGCGATGCGGGTTGTTCTGCCATTCGATTGAGGAGCTGCTTGATGGTGGTCGTGCGGCCCGTTCCCGCGCTGCCGGTGACAAAGACATTGTACCCCACATGCTTCATGTCCAACCCGATCTGCAACGCTCGCAGAGCACGGTCCTGCCCGATGATTTCCTGCAGTGGGGTTACTTCTTCTATGCGGGCAATACCCAACGATGAAGGGTTGCAGTGCCAGCGAAGGCGATCGACGGGCACTTCAAAAGGGTGCCGGCCATGGCCGGCGGCGCGTTTCTTCATTAGTATTCTTTGCGGTTGGTATAGAGATTCATGAGGATGCCAATCATCATGGTGCTGGAGATCAGTGCCGATCCCCCGTAACTCAGGAAGGGGAGGGGAACGCCGATCACCGGCAGCAAACCCAGCGCCATCCCGATGTTGAGGAAGACATGTGTAGCGATGATGGCGGTCAAGCCCACAGCGACAAAACTGGCATACCTGCTCTTGACAATGGATGCAAGGGTGACCCCCCGCACCAGCAGCACAGCAAACAGAATCAATACCGCTCCGGCCCCCAGGAAGCCAAACTCTTCTCCCGGCACGCAGAAAATGAAATCCGTCCACTGTTCGGGGATGAAGTTCAGTTGTGTTTGCGATCCCCGGAGGTATCCCTTTCCCAGAAATCCTCCGGAGCCGATGGCGACCTTGGATTGAAGACTGTTGTAACCCGCGCCCAACGGATCCGCATTCGGATTCAGGAAGGTTTCTATGCGTTTCTGCTGGTAGGGTTTCAAACCGTCGTAGATCACCTGCACGGAGATGCCAAACAGCACCATGACCGAGAAGACCGCTGCGGCGACGAGGCGGTGTTCTTTGGTAATATAGATGAGCACGCCTATGACCGCGACCGCAATGAGAAAGAACGTTGTTCCGAAGAGGGCCGCAACGGCACTCGCAATCGGTGCAACAACGGCAAGGAGGGTGAACCGTGAAGCGCCGCCCCAGAAGAGAACGGCAAAAAACATACCGGCGTAGATCACCGTGGTCCCGAAATCAGGCTGCAGGAGGATCAGCGCAACGGGGATGACCACGATGCCCGACGCGGTCAGGAGGTGGCGGGGTGTTCGCAGCGAAATGTCTATACGGGAGAGATAGCTTGCCAGTGCGAGTACCGTGGTGATTTTGGCGAACTCCGAAGGCTGGATGCGGAATGCTCCGAGGTTGAACCAGCTTGTCGATCCCGAAACTGTTTTGCCAAGAACCAGAACGCTCACCAGGAGAAAAATGGAGAAGAAATAGGCTGCCCAGGAGAGCGATTGCAGAAGCCGTAAGGGAAGTAACGCCATGATCACCAGAAGGATCGTGCCTCCGAGGAGCCAGAGCAGCTGACGGTTGAAAATTCCCATCGCATGAGCATCGAAGGTGGCGCTATAGATGGAAATCACGCCGACGCCTGCGAGCAGCAACGAGGTCACTCCAACCTGTAGATCAAAATGGCGATAGATATAGGTAAGCATTGTTACCGTCCTGCGACTGTTGCTGGTGCGGGTGTATCGCGTGCGGTGATCACCGGTTGGCGATGGGTATTGTCATAGCGCGTCAGTCTGCCGTTGAGGTAACGCTCGATGCAGAGGCCGGCGATTGGTGCGGCGTACGAGCCTCCGAACCCGGCATTCTCGATAAGGATGGCAATGGCAATACGCGGGTGGTCGTAGGGGGCGAAGCCGACGAACCATGCATGGTCCAGGCCGTGCGGGTTCTGCGCTGTTCCTGTCTTGCCTGCAACTTCAATGCCTTTCACGCGTGCCAGTCCTCCGGTGCCACCCGGCAATTGCACGGCGCGACGCATTCCTTCACGAATAATGTCCCATGTCTGAGGCGCAAACGACAAGCGACGGCTTTGGAATGCAAGTGTGTCGGGGGTATGTGCTTCCTTGGTGAGCAGTGCGCGGACTGCGTGGGGTTGGTGGTACTCTCCACTGTTCGCAAGAACCATGGCGTAACAGGCCATCTGCAACGGCGTCACACCCAATTCGCCCTGTCCGATGCCGAGGCTCGGCAAATAGCCCCGTGTCCATCCTGAAGGACCGTACCGACGGTTCATGTATGCAGTGGTCGGCAGAAGGCCGGGATTCTCCTCGGCAATATCCATGCCTGTCAGCATTCCAAAACCGAACTCACGGCCATAGTGCGACCAGTTATCAAGTCCCGTTTTCAACATGAGCTGATAGAAGTACACGTTGCAGGAGACCTGGATCGCGGTGGTCATGTCCACGCTTCCATGGACATGGAGGTCTTTGAACACTTTGTTGCCCAGTCTGAACGATCCGCCGCAGGTGATGCGCCAGGAGGGGGATACCGTGCCGGTTTCGAGCGCTGCCGCCGCCAGGACCATTTTGAACGTCGAACCCGGCGGGTACCGGGTCAGGGTTGCGCGGTTGAACAGCGGACGTGCTGCGTCGCCATTGAGCGACCGCCACACCAGAGGAGGAGTGACCCCGCTGAAGAACGCCAGATCGTAGTCCGGTGCGCTCACCATGGCAAGTATGCCGCCATCGGCAGGATCGATCGCGACCACGGCTCCCCTGCGGTCGGTCATCAGTGATTCCGCAAAGGCCTGCAAACCGATATCGAGCGTCAGGATGAGATCCTTGCCATCGATTGCTCCCACATCGAGCTTTCCGCTGTCGAAACTCCCGACAACTTGCCCGCGAACGTTTACGGTGCTGAACTCTGCGCCCTTCTGGCCCCGCAGCGCCGTTTCGTATTCTCCTTCGAGACCCGCTGATCCCACGACGTCTCCCTGCCGGTACTCCCCTCCGAGAGTTCTGATCTGCGCTTCGGAGATTTCCTTGGTGTACCCGAGGATATGGGCTGCGCGACCGCCGGCGCCGTACCATCGCTTCGACTCAACCTGATAATCCACCCCCATGAGGTGCTCACGATTCTCTTCAAGGGCGGAGAGCTCCCGGAAACTGATATCGCGCTTGATCTTCACCGGGGCAAAGCGTGAATACTCCTCTCCTTTCTTCAAGCGATCGCGAATGAACTGAGGGTCGAGCGTGAGGAGCGAAGAGAGGTAGGGGATATTGCGTTTGTCAAATTCAAAGGGCATGATGGTGGTCGTGAACGCAGGCTGGTTGTCTACCACGAGGACGTGATTGCGGTCGTAGACGTACCCCCGCACGGGTTCGCGCGGTATGATGCGGATGCTGTTTTCTTCAGACTTCCTCCCATACTCCTCGCTATAGATCAACTGCAGCTGGTACAACCGGCCGAAGAAAAGCAGGAACATGAGTCCCAGCACGGAGTACAACACGCGCCGCTTCCAATAGATCTGTATGTCATCTTGCTGTGCCATGCTCAGGTTCGGTAGTGTCGGGCAAAGGCAAACATCGGAATCACGGCAGCGGCCGCAGTGTATACCGTTGCGGGGATGCCGAACTGGAGAATCGTCTCATCCCAGCGAAGGTCCGATCCCTGCAGGAAGATAAGAAAATAGAGGAGATTGTGCACGAGGGACACGGCAATGAGCAGGAGAGGGAATTGAGGACCGCTGAGATACTGTGCGATCTTATTTTCGTTGTACGAATATCCCGCCAGAAACCCGGCCAGCGTTTTTGTCAACGCTGATAACCCCAGCATGCTCTCACCGCTGGAGAGAACATCGAGCAGAAGGCCCAGCAGGAATCCCGTGGTCATTGCCTGCACCTGCCCGTAGGCTATTGCGACATAGACGATCCAGATCAGCACAAGGTCGGGCACGATGCTGACGATGGCGAGATGCGGTATGATCGTGGTTTGCACCAGGAGGAACACCAGCGAGAGGGCGACAAGAATGACAGTGCGGGGCATGGAAGCGAGGGGGTTCAGGGACGGTGATCGATTGCCACCCGGCTGCTGTCAGGTGTGTGAAGGGCGACGAATACTTCTTCGAGGCGTTCGAAATCGACCGCCGGCGTCACATCGACCGCCTGAAACAGTGCTCCGGGTACCGCCCGTTTACCGCTGACGACGCCGATGCGAATGCCTGCAGGAAAAATGCTGCTGAATTCCGATGTGATGATGACATCCCCCCTTTGGACATCGAAGGATGTCGGCACGTTGGCGAACTGCAGGGATCGCCCGCCGGTCCAACGGATGATACCGTTCACCCGGCTGCGTTCGACGCGGGCGCTGACCCGCACGTCTTTGTGCAACAGCAGTTGCACCACGGCATAGTCGCCGCTTATCGTGCTCACTTTGCCGGCGAGACCGTCGGCTGTTACGACGGGCATGTTGAGCAACACGCCGTCCTTCCGGCCGCGATCGATGGTGATGGTATTCCGGAGGCTCTGGCTCGTTGCGCCGACGACATGGGCGGAAAGATACGGTAACGACGGACGGTCTTTCAAATTGAGCAGGCGATAAAGGCGGATGTTCTCCAGGCGGGCTTCCCGGAGCCGGTTGATCTCGTCGGTCAGGGTAAGGTTCTGCTCGCGGAGGATGTGATTCTCTTCGCGGAGCGTGAAGTAATTCGGCACTACACCGACGACATCCTGCAATGTGCCGGCAACTGCAAGCAGGTGAGAACGGATTGCGCGCACCTGGTCTGTCTCATTTCGTGCAAGCAACAGGAGAGCGAGCACGATGTAGAAGGCAAGGAGGAAATACTCCTTGAAGAGAACAATGATATCGTACACACGTTTGACCATGGCGCCGGTGGCATCGGACCGAGACTAATCATTTGGTACATCCCGCCACAACAGAGGTGGCGGGATTCTCACTCCAACAGTAATTTTACCTGCACTTCGTTTGGTAAAATTAGTTGGAGTGGAATCAGTAGCGTTTGCTCTTGAGAAGCACCTTGTAGTAGGCGCTCAAGTTTTCGAGAATCTTCCCGGTTCCACGTACCACTGCCGTCAAGGGATCTTCCGTGACGTGGACAGGAAGTTGCGTTTCGAGACGCAGACGATCATTGAGCCCGCGCAGCAATGCTCCACCGCCGCTCAACATGATCCCGCGATCGAGAATATCCGCCGACAGTTCCGGTGGCGTGCGCTCCAGCGTAAGTTTTACGGCCTCAATGATCTGGCTGACAGGTTCGCTGAGCGATTCGCGAATCTCCACCGAACTGGCTTCCGTAGTTTTGGGGATGCCGTTCACCAGATCGCGTCCCTTGACACGGATGGTGATTTCTTCTTTAAGCGGCATCGCCGAACCGACTTCGCATTTGATGGCTTCGGCGGTCCGTTCGCCGATCAGGATGTTGTGGTTCTTTTTGAAGAACTGTACGATGGCATTATTCATCTCATCGCCGGCGATACGAATCGATTCTTCGTTCACGATCCCGGAGAGTGCGATGACGGCGATCTCTGTTGTTCCGCCGCCGATATCGACGATCATATTGCCGATGGGGGCGTCCACATCCAGGCCGACACCGATTGCGGCCGCCATGGGTTCGGCAACCAGGTGCACCTCTTTGGCGCCGGCATGTTCTGCGGCGTCACGGACGGCCCGTTTCTCCACCTCTGTCACACCGCTCGGAACGCAAATCACAATCCGCCGGCTTGGCATCCAGTTGGCGTGTATCTTCCGGATGAACTCGCGCATCATGCCTTCGGCGATCTCGAAATCGGCGATCACGCCATCCCTCATGGGGCGAATCGTGCGAATGTCCCGGTGCGTGCGCCCCAGCATCTGTTGCGCTTCGTGACCGATGGCGACAATCTTCTTCGTGTTGCGGTCAAACGCAACGATCGAGGGTTCGTTGAGAACGATCCCTTTCCCCTTCATGTGGATTAAGGTGTTTGCCGTGCCAAGGTCGATGGCCAGATCGGCGGAAAAGAATGAAAAGAGTCCCATGGTGTTTAGTGCCGGAAATGTCTGGTACCGGTGAAAACCATCGCAATATTGTGTTCATCCGCGGCCGCGATGACTTCGGCATCACGGATGGATCCGCCGGGCTGTATGACTGCCGTCGAACCCGCGTGTACTGCTTCGAGGAGACCGTCGGAAAACGGGAAAAAGGCATCGGATCCGACAACCGAGCCCTGAAGCGTCAAACCTGCTTCGCGGGCCTTCTCTGCCGCAATATGCGCAGAGTCCACGCGGGACATTTGTCCGGCGCCGACGCCGAGCGTGCGGTCTGCGCCGGCATAAACAATCGCATTGGACTTTACGTGTTTCGTGACGCGCCACGCGAACCTGAGGGCGCGTTCTTCGTCGGCAGTCGGCGCGCGTTTCGTGACAACGCGGAACTCTTCACCCGCCATTCCCGGCGTGTCGCTCTCCTGCACGAGGAACCCGCCGGGCACACTGCGCACGTCGTGGCTCCGGAACGTACGGAGATCGGCCGTGCAGCGGAGGAGGCGGCGATCCTTCTTTTTCTTCAACAATGTCATGACCTCCGGAGGATACTCCGGCGCGATGACCACTTCGGTGAAGACCGCATTGATTCTTTCCGCCGCGGCCATATCAAGGGGGCGGTTCACTGCAACGACGCCTCCGAACGGCGACTTGGTGTCTGTCGCAAACGCTTTTTCGTACGCCCCGGTCAGTGTTGCTGCGGAGCCGACACCGCAGGGATTCGTGTGCTTGACGATGACCACTGTCGGCTCATCGAATTCCGCGATGAGGAACGCGGCCGCTGAGGCATCGACAATATTGTTGTACGAAAGTTCTTTTCCGTGCAACCGGGTAAACAGTGTTCCCCANNGGCGGCAATGGTGAGCGTCGAGGAAAACGCACCGTCCGTTGCGGCCCGGGCATCGAGATACGCGGCAATCGTCGCGTCATAGCGGGCCGTGTGATGGAACACTTCCCGCGCCAGTGTTGCGCATGTGGTCTCGCTCAGCGCACCGCCCGTTGCGCGCAGTTCTTCGATGATGCCGGCATACCGGTCGGGGCTGACCACAACGGCTTTGTGACGGAAGTTCTTTGCGGCGGAGCGAAGCATGCTCGGTCCGCCAATATCGATCTGCTCGAGCGCTTCGTCAAGGGAGACACCAGGTCGGGACGCCGTGGCGGCGAAAGGGTAAAGATTCACCACGACCATGTCGATGGGGGTGATGCCGTGTTCGGCGAGCTGGCGCATATGGTCGGGGTTATCGGCGACGGCGAGGAGTGCGCCGTGAATTGCCGGATGGAGCGTCTTCACGCGCCCGTCCAGAATCTCGGGAAAGCCGGTGACCGAAGAGACTGGACGCGCAGGTATACCAATGCCCTGGAGCGCGGAAAGCGTTCCGCCGGTGGAAATGATCTCGATGCCCAAACCATGAAGGGCGGAAGCGAACTCGGCAAGACCTTGTTTGTCGGACACGCTGATCAGCGCGCGTTGAATACGAGGCACAATTACTCCTGCGCTAAACCGATGCGGATGTTCCCATCGACGACAGCAACCCTCTGCTCCGCAAACAGACGGATCGCTTCGGGGAGGATGCGATGTTCGACCTGCAGGACACGTTCCGCGAGTGTTGCGGGCGTATCGTCCGGAAGCACGGGGACCTGTTCCTGGAGCACGATGGCACCGTGGTCGTACTCGTTGTCCACAATATGCACCGTTGCGCCGGACACCGTGCGGCCTGCGGCAAGCACGGCTTCATGGACATGGATGCCGAAAAAACCCTGTCCGCCGAAGTCAGGCAATAATGCCGGGTGAACATTGATGATGCGATGCCGGTAGGTCGCCACCACACGCGCCGGCAATCGCTTCATATAGCCGGCAAGCACAATCAGCCCTGTATCATGAGCGTACAACGCAGCAAGGAGCGCATCGACAAACGCTTCCTCCGATGCATACTGCTTCTCGCTGATATGCGCCGCCGGAATAGCATGGGCCCGTGCAATCTCCAGGATGCCTGCAGTCGAATTGTTGCTCAACACCAATCCGATTCGTGCGCCGGGCAAAAGCCCTGCGTTCATTGCGTTCAGGATTGCCTCGAAGTTGGATCCCCGTCCCGATCCAAAAACGCTAATGTTAAGCATACGATAATTGTACAAGGAAATCGACAGAGATGCAACCTGGGGCCCCAAACCTGCAAACAGATCAGCGTACGGCTCCTTCGAGGAACTCAACCGTGCGTTGTGCAGCGTCCATGCGCACCCTGATCCCGATCGGCATGGTGATCTTTTTCGACTCGTGTCCAAATGGCAAGTTGCTGAGGAATGGTGTCGGCGCGAGGGCGGACAGTTCGCGGAGCACATCCTCCACGGAAAGCGACGGTTTTGCCGGGTCTTTCGGGACACAATCGGTGAATTTTCCTCCGAGGATTCCTGCCGCCTGACTGAGCGCCGAAGCATGGCGCAGTTGTGACATCATCCGGTCAACTCTGTAGGGTTCCTCACCGATATCTTCGAGGAAAAGGATGCTGCCCTTGAACGACGGTTGATACGGGGTCCCCATGATTGCCACCAGATGCGCCAGATTTCCGCCCACGAGAATGCCGGTTCCCTTTCCCGCACGGAGTGTATTCACAGGTTCTTCCGGAGGTACCACGGATCCGGCCTTCTTCGGGGAAGTAAGGAGTTGCCAGAACAGCCCTTCGGTAAATGCATCGAGGCCATCCGGCATATCCACGCCAACCATGGGTCCCTGGAATGTGATAAGTCCGCATTTTTTCCAGAGGGCGAGCTGGAGGGTGGTGATGTCACTGTAGCCGACAAAGATTTTGGGATTGCGGGCGATGAGCCGGTAGTTGATGTTCGACAACAGGCGCGGAGTACCGTAGCCCCCCCTGATGCACATGATGGCCTTGACTTCCGGATTGCGGAACATGGCGTGCACGTCGGCAGCCCGTTCTTCGTCGGTGCCGGCAAGATAGCCGTAGGTTTTGAGCACGTGCTCTCCGACGACCGTGCGATATCCCGATCGTTCGAGATAGGCAACGCCGCGTTGGATGCGCGATGGGTCTGTGATGGTGCTGGCGGGAGAAATGATGCCGATCAGATCCCCGGTGCGTAAGCGGCGCGGTTTGACTGGTTTCAAGAAGGCTCCGAAAAGTGTTCCGCAAAGATACTCAATGCGTTCGGGAACATCAAGAGATTCCGCTTGACTTTCCTTCTATTATATGCGAGTATACTTGACAAAACCTTCCGACAATGCCCAGATCTCAGAACCCCCATGTTCACAACCGGCTCCGGTACAACGTACTGCTGGAAACGTTGACGGATGCGGAATTTGCCGACTTCGAGCCCTTGATGAAGGAACGTTCCTTTGAGCCGGGAACCGTCATCATTCAAGATGAAGGTCAGGGTGGGGAAGTTTTCTTCCTTGTCGAAGGGCGGATACGGGTGTCCAAACCGGGTCCTGCGAGCGAAGAGCAACTGATTGCGCTGCTTCACCCCGGGGATTGTTTCGGGGAGCTGGAAGCCATTGCCGGGAGGCCGCGTTCCGCGCTTGTTGTGGCAGAGGACCGGTGTGTGGCATATGCTCTGGCGTCTGAACACTTCGAGGTGATGCTCCGGCAGTCGCCGGCTGTTGCGATACGCCTTCTCCAGGTGCTGAGCATTCGTCTCCGGGCTCTCAATAATCATTTTGTGGCGGAGGTGATCCGCCGCGTGGCACAGAATCGTGCCGAGGTCCATACGCTGCACCAGCTCATCGATGCAGCAAAGAGCCTGAATTCTACTCTGGATCTCGAAGAGTTGCTCGATGTTATTCTAAAAACGGCGCTTGGCATTGTCGACGGCGATCGTGGCTCGGTATATCTCCTCGACGAAGAGAAGAAGGAGATCTGGACGAAAGTTGCCCGGGGACTGAATCATGACGAGCGGAAGACCATTCGCCTTCCTCTCGGCAAGGGGATCGCCGGCTACGTGGCCGCCACCGGTGACACGATCAACATCCCCGACGCGTACACTGATCCACGGTTCGATTCGGAGTTCGACAGGGTCACGGGATATCACACCCGTTCCATCCTCTGCGCCCCGATGAAGAACCCGGAAGGCAAGATTGTCGGCGTCTTCCAACTGCTCAACAAGAGGGACGGCGTCTTTACCGACAAGGATGCAACGATCATGGACGCCCTCTCGGTGCATGCCGCGATCGCCATCGAAAACGCACGATTGGTCGTACAGGAGAAAGAGAAGATACGCATTGAACGCGACCTCGCAGCCGCACGCGAGGTGCAGACAAACCTGTTGCCAAAGCACGCGCCCGAAGTGCCGGGGTACGAATTTGCCGCCGTGATGATGCCGGCGCTCGAGGTGGCCGGTGACCTCTACGACTTCATCCGTCTCGACCAGTACCGGGTGGCAATCACGGTGGGTGATGTGTCGGGAAAAGGTCTTCCCGCAGCGCTGCTGATGGCGCACGTCCAGGCCTCCGTACGCGATGTGGCCCACGAGGCAAGCTCGGCCAGTGCATGCACAACACTCCTCAACGACCGTCTTGCGCAGAGCACCGGCGCAGAGAAATTTGTGACGATGGTGTACTCGGTGCTGGATTCTCACAATCACGCATTGCGCTACAGCAATGGCGGGCACAATCCTCCGGTCTTCGTCAATTGCGACGGACCCCGATGGTTGACCGCCGGGGGCACGATACTTGGAATTGTCGAGGGGGTGACCTTCGAAGAAGAAGTTGTGCCACTCGCTCCCGGCGATGTGGTTGTGCTGTATTCGGACGGCATCTCCGAAGCGATGAATGCCCAGCAGGAACTGTTCGGCGATGACCGTTTGCAGCAGTTTATAGCCCAGCGGCGCAACCTCCCGGCCGAGCGTCTTAAAGAAGAAATTCTCGACGCAGTGCATCAGCACCAACACGGTGCGCCGCAAGCGGACGATATGACGATCGTTATTGTCCGTCGCCTGCCGCAATGAATACCCGAATGGCAAAGAAAACCATCGCCGTGGTGTTTGGGACACGGCCTGACACCATCAAGCTTGCCCCGATTATTCTGCGGCTGCAGCGGGAGCGTGCGTGGTGCCGCGTGATCTCCATTGCGACAGCACAGCACCGCCAGATGCTGGACCAGGTGCTCAAGGTGTTCGGCATCAGGCCGGAGTACGACCTGAACATTATGAAAGCCCGCCAGTCCCTGGCGCAAATCACCCGCAACACCGTCGTGGCACTCGACCGGATCCTGGTCGATGAAGAACCGGACATGGTTCTTGTCCAGGGTGATACGCTCACGACGTTTGTCGGCAGTCTAGCGGCCTTTTTCCGTCACATTCCGGTGGGACATGTGGAAGCCGGCCTGCGCACGAACGACAAGACGCAGCCCTTCCCCGAGGAAATGAACCGCCGGCTGACGAGTTGCATTGCCGACCTGCATTTTGCCCCGACGGCAACAGCCAGGCGGGCACTCCTCCGTGAACATGTAGACCCGAAGTCTGTCTTTGTCACGGGCAACTCGGTGATTGATGCACTGCACCTTGCGGTGCGGCGAAAGCACCGGCTCTCCATCCCTGACCTCCGTTCCGCAATGGCTTCCGGCCGCCGGACGATTCTGGTGACCATGCACCGGCGCGAGAACTGGGGAGAGCCCATGCGCGGTGCTGCAACGGCACTGCGGCGCCTCGCCCTGGAGTTTCCCGATGTGCAGATTGTGTTCCCGCTGCATAAGAACCCTATCGTCCGTGAAGTTGTCGTACCGCTCCTGCAGGATCTTCCTAATGCTGTTCTTCTCGAACCTCTTGACTATCTCGACTTTGTGCACACGATGGCACGCTCCACGCTTGTAATCACGGATTCGGGCGGTGTGCAGGAGGAAGGTCCGTCACTGGGCAAACCCATTCTTGTACTACGCGAAAAAACCGAACGGCCGGAAGCAGTAGAGTTCGGCACGGTAAAACTAGTGGGACTCGATGCCGGCCGCATTTACCGTACTGCGCGGATACTTTTGACACGACCTGCGGCGTACCGTGCAATGGCGACCGCGGTCAACCCGTATGGTGACGGGTACGCGGCCGAGCGTACTGTCCGCATCATCAAGCACCATTTCCATCTCACCCGGTCATGGGGGAGCGAGTTTATCCCCCGGCGGCACTAAGAGGTTGTTGCATGCGCCACATCGTAGTAACCATGGCTGTCGTCCTGACATGGACTGTGCTCTCCATTGCACAGGAATCCAAACGGGTCCTCATTGTCGTCGAGGGCAAGACGGACATGAAGAGCGTGTCGATCGGGGATGGGAGGCACCTCGCCGCACTCCTGGGCCACTTTCACGCTGTTGCCACGGTCCAGGGCGTTGAAGACTACGTTCCCCGTTCGCTGCACGCCTATGATCGGGTCTTCTACATCGGGTTCAACCTGCATAACCGCGTCCCCGAGAAGTTTCTGACGGATGTGCTGGAGGATGTTGTGCCGGTCGTCTGGATTCACACCGGGTTCAGGGAATTCTCCTCGACGCACGATTTGGACAAACGGTTCGGGTTCCACGTCGCGCAGATGGATTCGGTGGGCGGCTTCACGGTGATCGAGCGCGAACGCGCATCGTTCACCAAAGAGGAACCCAATCTCAATGTTGTCACGATTACCGATCGCACGCGCGTCAAAGTGCTCGCCCAGGCGGTGTCGCCACGAACGAAACGCCGGTTGCCGTATATCGTCCAATCCGGCAAACTCACCTACGTGGCGGACTCCCCGTTTGCCTCCATCGGTCCGACCGATCGCTATCTCCTATTCGCCGATCTTCTTCATGACCTGCTCGATGAGCAGCACGAAGAATCCCACACCGCCCTGATCCGTATCGAGGATGTGAATCCGATGGGAGATCCCGGTCGACTGCGGGATGTGGCGGACATTCTTTCGGCGCGCGGGATTCCGTTTCTCGTGGGTGTCTCTCCCATCTACGTCAATCCGGGTGAAGGTCTGCGCGTCAGCCTGTCCGACAAACCGGAACTTGTGGACGCGTTGAAATACATGGTGCGCAACGGCGGCACAATTGTGATGCACGGTGTGACGCACCAGTACAAAGGCGTTACCGGCGCCGATTTCGAGTTCTGGGACGAAAGCACCCAACAACCGGTCAAAGGCGAAACCGTTGATGGGATTCAGCGGAAGATCGAGATGGGCATTCAGGANNCATGAAGAACGGCCTTTACCCGCTGATATGGGAGACTCCGCACTATGCGGGTTCCTTTCAGATGTACAGGGTGATCGCGCAGTATTTCAGTACAGTAATGGAACAGCGTCTCGCGATTGAAAACATTGACTACGGGCAGTTCTTTCCGTATCTGATCTACCGCGATCTCTTCGGCCAGAAGATCTATCCGGAGAATCTCGGCTATGTGCCGCTTTTTCCGGATGTGAGCGAGAGCCGCAAGTATGTGCTGGACATCATCCATGCGGCACGCGTGAATCTGAATGTCCGCGATGGGTATGCCTCATGCTTCTTCCACCCGTTTCTTGATCCTGTGCTGCTCGAAGAGATTGTCGACAGCATACAGGCGATGGGCTATGAGTATGCGGATGTGCGGGAAGACACTAACTGGGTAAAAACCCGCGACCGTATCATGTTGACCGGCTCTCAGACTTACCAGTTGACGCTTGCCGACCAGTACCTCGCGGAGACAACGTTCGACGAACATGGCGAGGTCATACGGAAGGAAATCTCGAATACCCGCATCAACGGTGCTGTCGAGCGTTCCGTCGAACTTGAAGGCGGACAATTTTACAAGGCGGAGCCCACGGAGGTCCGGGAGCGGAAGGTCGGCCTTGTCGAACAGGTGATGAATACCGTGGGACGCACGGTGAGCGCGATCGTCTCGAGCGAGGAACAATGGCAGGAGGCCCGCCCCGTCATTCTCTGGAATCAGTACGCCCGTGGTGCTGCGTTCAATGATCAAGCGTCGCTGGCGTCAGTCTATGCGAGTGTCGGCATTCAGGTGGATACGCTGTTTCTCGGCGAGCCGCTCGATTTCGGACCATACAATTTGGTGATTGTACCCTTCACCTGCGTCGATTCCCTGCGTCTTGACGAATACGCAGCCATTGTGCAGTATGTCAAAGGCGGGGGAAACCTGGTCACCGACATGAAGAACTTTCTCGCGGAGGATTTCGGCATCACCTTCAGCACGACATCCCTCCGCATCTCCCGCGTGATCGACCGGATGTTCCCCGAGGAGCCCATCACATGGCGCGTGTCCGAGCCTCTCACGAAGTTTGAAGCCAATGACGTCGACGAAGTCTTCTGTATTGACGACGCGACGGAAGCCCCGCTCGTGATCGGGAAGAAGTGGGGCAGCGGAAAACTCATCTTCATTGCCACCCGTTTTGATCCGTATGCACAGCTCGGGTACAGTCTGTACCCCTATCTTCTGGAACACTCGCGGAAATATTTCGGTCTGGTCCCCGTGATTCGCCGGGAAGCGCTCGAAATGTATTTTGATCCCGGCTTCCGGCACAACATCAGTATCGAGCAGCTCGTGCAACAGTGGGTACGACAGGGGATCCGGCGCATTCACGCCGCAGGATGGCACAAGTACCCCACGTACACGTACGACTACAAGCGCCTCATCAGCACCGCTCACGCAAACGGTATTCTTGTCTACGCATGGCTGGAGCCACCGCAGGTCAGCCCAAAATTCTGGCAGGATCACCCGGAGTGGCGCGAGAAGAACTACAAAGGCGAAGACGTGCGTTCGTCATGGCGCTATCCGGTCGCACTGACCGATGATCGCTGTGTGACAGCCATGGTCGAGGAGTATG
Organism: Ignavibacteriota bacterium; assembly: GCA_003162215.1. GTDB lineage: Bacteria > Bacteroidota > Ignavibacteria > UBA10030 > UBA6906 > Fen-1255. Next base: position 32,127 of record PMMO01000167.1, on the reverse strand, counting down.
CGGCGCTTCTGGACGGCTATGATTGGGACGGGGTGAACATCGCCGAACTCTACTTTGAAGGGGCGAAGGGGTTCAGCGATCCGCAGTATTTTGCCCCCATGCATCCGAGCGCAAGAGAGCAGGTTCGCTGGCAGTATGGGTTCGATCTGGCCGGCGTGTTCGACCCCCGCTCGCCCGTGTACTGGAAGATCCGGCCCGACATCCGGAGCATAGTAACCGCCTACCGCGTTGCGCGCATCGAGGATGTGTACCGGCGGCTGCTCAGGCGTTTCGCCGACGTGAGCCGCCGGCGTGAGGGGTTCGAGGTCATAGTCACCGCAATGGACAGCTACAATTCTCCTGAACTCCGTGAGTACATCGGCGTCGACATGACCTCCATCATGGGTCTCCAGCGCGAATTCGGTTTTGCTCTGCAGGTTGAGGACCCCCAATCCCGCTGGTCCACCGATCCAATGCGCTATGTGACGATCGGGGCTCAGTACAAGGAGCGGCTTGGAGGAGATAGCACTCTGATGCTTGACTTGAACATTGTGAACTTCCGGAAAGCCGACGAGGTCACCCCATTCCCGACATTGATCCAGACCGGGACCGAATGTTTTCAGCTCGTGCGCGCAGCCTCGCTTGGTGCCCCACGGTCAACGATCTATGCCGAATCCAGCGTTAACCCCCAGGATATGATCTTTCTTGCCAGTGCATTTGCAGGGCAGGTGCGCTATCAATTTGCTGACAACACCTATGCCGTCGAATCGCCATATTCGTTTACGATGAAATTCCCCCGTACGGTGAGCGGGGTCATGCTTGACGGCGTACCCCTCTCGCCGTTTCGTGATAATCAATACATGATTCCCACCGGACGGCACGAGGTGGGCATGTCACAGAATGTGACCGGATCGCTGTCTCCCCACCAGTTTTTCCCGCACATCATGTCGATCACGGGCAACCTGCTCTCCTATTCCTATGCAATGCGCACAGTGACGTTTGAGTATGAATCCGACGGGCGGTGCCTTGTGTCGGTCAGCAGCGAACCGCATACGGTGACGGTGGACGACACCGCACACACATTCTACTCCATGCGTGGTGACGATTGCTACAGTCTTTTCCTCCCGGCCGGCCGTCATAAGGTGGAGATTGTCGCCGGAGATTCGTTCTCCTACGGGATCAACGTGACGAGTTTCTGGTCGACGACCGCGATCGTTCTCTTCGGAGCCCTCGCGGTGATTGCGCTGGTCGGCATGTATGCCGTTGTGCGCGTCCAGCGAAGGGTACTCCGTATCAGCGAGGGAACGGACTAGTGCCCCACCATTTAAATGAATCTATGCAACAAGGGGCACAGTGCTCGTTCCAACTAACGAATTCGGAATGTTCTGTATATTCATTCTCTTGGAACGGCACTGATCCATGACCCTCCTGGAACTCGACCTCAGTGCGCTCTTTGTTCTGGCCGTTATTCTCATCTGGTTCATGATCGCGTACCAGTTCGTTCTGACCGTGTTCGGGTATATCAACTTCAACAAATCCCTGCATGAGAAGAGAAACGTGGACGGGATGACCCTGGACTATCCGTCATGCACGATACTCATCCCTGCGCACAATGAAGAAAAAGTGATCGGCCACACGCTGGAAGCGATGCTGCGCCTGGAGTATCCCCGCGAGAAACTGAAGATTGTGGTCATCAATGACGGGTCGACGGACACCACCCGGGACATCATCAACAGGTTCGCCGCAGCCGATGCGCGGGTGGAACTCTTCGACGTCCCGCGTGGGCAGGGTGGAAAGGGCAAATCCCGGGCGCTCAACCTTGGCGTGCAACACATCACCTCCGAGATCATCGCCATCTACGATGCCGACAACACACCCGACAAAGACGCGTTGCGCTATCTCGTCGCACAGCTGCTGCTGCACAAGGATCTAGGCGCAGTCATCGGCAAATTCCGCACCGTAAACAAGAATGCCACGCTCCTCACGCGATTCATCAACATCGAAACGCTCAGCTTCCAATCGATGCTTCAGGCGGGACGCTGGCAGATGCACAACATTGCGACCCTGCCGGGAACGAACTTCGTGATGAGGACTTCCATTATCAGGCAATTGCACGGATGGGATGAGGAGGCACTCACCGAGGATTCCGAGCTGAGTATCCGGATCTATGAGGAGGGGTACAAGATCAAATTCATTCCGTACGCGATCACCTACGAACAGGAGCCGCAGGAATGGCACGTATGGATCCAGCAGCGGATGCGGTGGGTGCGCGGAAACAACTATGTGATCAACAAGTTCGTCCACCATATCCCGCAGTTCAAGAACCGGCGACTCGGCTTTGATCTGCTGTACACACTCGCTCTGTACTACGTGTTCTTCGTGGCAATCGTGATCTCGGACGTGCTGTTTATCGTCAGCGCGCTGAAATTGGTGAGCATTGCACTTCCCGGCCCGTACACGGCTGTGTGGATGCTGGCATTCGTGCTCTACCTGGCTGAAATACTGCTTACCCTGTCGTACGACAGGGAGGATTCATGGCGGAATCTCGGCTTGATGGTCCTGATGTACTTCACCTACTGCCAGCTCTGGATCTACATTGTGGTCAGGGCGTGGTGGTCGGAGTACATCATGAAGGAGAAACGGATCTGGGCGAAGACCGTAAGGTTTGTTGTAAAAGCGGGGGACGTGTCGGCAACCAGAGATTCGCGATGACATCCTATCTCATCGTCTTCCTTTCGCATGCTGTGTGAACTGCCATTCCGCGATGCCGCCTTCGAGATCCGCAACGTTGAAACCAAGACGGCGGAGGCGTACGGCGGCAACGATGCTCCGATTGCCTGTTTGGCAATAGCAGATCACCTCGCGGTTCTTGTGCTTCTCCAGCTCCGCCGAACGCCGCTGTAACTCCTGCAGCGGAATATGGAGAGATCCGGGGATATGTTGCGCCTGTCGCTCGGAGGATGTCCGTACATCAAGAAGGACACTGCCGGGTTCTTTCAAGCGGTCGGCAAGCTGGGTTGCCGTATAGCGCTTGATCGTGCGCGTGACCAGGAAACGCCTGAGGTAGAAGAGAATGATGAGTGCCAGCAGCCCGTAGAGGATGATCTGTGATGTCGTCAAGGTATGCCTGCGCCGCGTGTGGTGAGCCATGCGTAGGTCCCGCCTGCAAGATTGAAGACCTGGGAAAACCCTTTGTCCACAAGGAATCTGGACACCCCCGCCGACCGTGAGCCGCTCTGGCAGATGACAATGATGACGGCGGATTTGTCTGCCGGGAGATCGTCAAGCCGTTCCGGAATCTCTTCCATCGGGATATTGACCACGCCGGGGACGGCACCGAAGGCCGTGAGCTCAAACGGCTCGCGCACGTCGAGCAGAAACGGTGCAGGCTTCGCAGCAAGCTTCTCCACAAGTTGTGCGGATGTGATATTCGTGTATTTCATACCTGCTCAATCGTTGAACTGACGTNNCGCTGAATCGTTGAACTGTCGTTTATATCTATAGGAACACTATTCTGCAAGTTGTGCTGCAAGCTGACTTGCTGAATTGACATCCGGGTCCCACACCACGACGGGTTGTATTTGCCATTCTTGGAGCACCTGCTGGAGAATATCCGGGCGCACCACCAGGAGGAGATGCCCGGCATACGACTCGAGCAACGGATGCAGGGCCGGTGCCCATCCCTCGCCCTGCAGTTCCAGCGGGCCGATCTCATCGACGATCACAACATCGCGTTGTGCAACCGCGTCAAGGGAGAGCGCGTTTGAACCGAAGCGAACGCCGTTGCCATCGAAGCCGAACAGGCCGGCAACCGCAACAGCGTTTCGTTGACCGATGCGGCACAGGGGAAGCATGTCGCCGGTGCGTACATCTTCCACATTATACCCGATGCGGGTGCCGTTGTCGAAAACGACAGGGGCACGGATTCCTGCAACAGTGCGGCCATGTTGCCGCACCAGCGGCAGTACTTTCTCAAGCATCGTAGTCTTTCCGGAACCCTGCGAGCCGGTAAGGATAAACACGCGCGGACCACCCTGTGCACCGCGTTCGCGTTCGTTCAATTCACGCAGCACCACCGCGATCATGCGACTGATTGTCTGGACAGGCGCACGGAAGGTGTTGAGGTGCTCTCCCAGAGTAGCAATCATGGTCGGGAGTGAACGGAACGCCGAGTCGAGCGCACCCCCGAGAGCACCGAGTCCACGGCGCAGGAACCAGTTCACCAAACGTGGATTTCTGAGCTCAACGCTGATGCCGCTGAATGCCGTGACCACGAAGAGGGCCCGGATCGTCATCTGGAGCCCGCTCAACAGGCCTGTCCACCAGGATCCCATCGGCCCGAGAATGCCGAAGACGAACCCTGCAAGTGCTGCAACCGCAGCGAATCCCAGCCAAATATGAGGACGTGCGAATTTCCTGCGGAGCGTCGGGTAGCGTGCGAATACCATAAGCACGTACGCCGCAACAAGGAGGGATTGCACAAACGGCGTCACCTGTGTAAGGAGGAGCAGCACCGTGATCAGTACGGCGACATGCCAGAAAAGAAAGAGCAGCGAGAATTTCTGGCCGGGCGCCAGACGATCAAGCGTCGGAAGCATATCGCTGGTGGTCGGTTGGCGTTCGGGGGGTGGAAGGGAGTTTACCCTCCGGGCCACAGCGATGCCCACGCCGGCCGCAACTGCTCCGGGTACACCGCTCGCGACGGTGACAATGAGAATGGCGCCCAGCGGTGTGACGGCCTGCAGGCCGAACCAGGAAGCAGCCATGTGATAGATGACGGAGTAGATCCGCGCCGCATCAGGGCCGAAGGCAATGACAACATTGACCACCTGCTGCATCAGAGGGATCATGGTCGCCAGCCATCCACCGGCGAGGTAGGCAACCGGGTTCCGGCCGAAGACCATCAGGATGAACCAGAGCAGCCATGCTTCCGCCATAATGCCGATCATCGGGCTGAGAATCACGGCGCTTGGAGAGATAGATTTCATCAGTGCGCACACAAGCCCCGCCCTCCAGATCACTCCGCGGTCGTCCCAGAGACGGGCACCGGCGACCATGAGGCTCACGCCGATAGAGGCGAGCAACGTGCCGGTAAACGGAAACCCGACATTGTGAAGAAAACTCCCGAGCACAATCTCGTTGGCAGCCCACAAACTGCCCAGGAGCGCCGCACGTTGCCAGCTGTTCTCCTTCTGGTTTCTCAATATCACCTTGACTGAAGTAGACGAACGACGGAAGCGCTCCGTTCACCCTGGAGGGCTTCCTCCCATGCGAGGAGGGAGGAACGGTAAGAAATAATATAGCGATCTGCACCGGAGAGATGCAATGCCGCAATGGCCTCTTCAGCGCAGATAATATGCCGGTGGAGAAATGCAAAGAACTTTCGCAGCCGGTTGGAGAAGAGGATTTTCGCGGCGATGTGCTGCCGCAGATCATCGTGTGCGGCGCCGGGTGTCCGGCGGTTCCCCAGCAGGAAAAGAACTGCGAGATTCTCTCTCCCCGCCTCGAGGTCGGGTTCGATGTCCACGAGGTCATCGACGGCCTGCCCCACCACCGCAAGGTGTTGTGCCGCTTTGACAAGTCGCGGGAGCGGAGATAGACTTCTGAGGAGATGGCAAAGGGCAGTCAGGGGGATGGTGAAGAGATCACACTCACGGATGTAGAGGTGTGCCAGCCTCCGGGGAGAGTTTTTGGGGCTGCGCTGTGCTTCCGACGCCAGGGCAATTCCCTCGATAGTACTGCGGATAAGCCGGTGATAGCTGTTCCAGAATTTCGATTGATGAGCAAAATAGCGGGAGAACAGGTGGTCTGCTTCAACATACAGAAGGGCCGGAGCGAAGATTACCACATCAATAGTTGCATCGCCGTCAAGAAGATCGTCTTCAATGCGAATTGCATGCGCCAGGCAGGTTGTCGCCCACAGCATGTCATCGACAGAACGAGCGTGCAGGTGCCTGGAGCGGCCGAATGCATAGGCAAGAGCAACCCAGTAGGGAGGGAGCGTACCGGTGCTCCCTCCCTTCGCGCGAACCGAGCGGAGATGCGATGTGAATGCACGTGCGATTGGGCGGGGCCAATCGTCCAGCGTATCCCGCCACCGATTCCGAAATCTCTCGTTCGATGCGACCGGTGTCAGAATTTGACCGGCGGTTTGGGCTCGAGGGAAATTGACCACGGCGGAGGCGGTGGAGCGACTTTCAGGCTCCGCCATGTGTCGAAGATGCGAAGGACCTCTGCGCCTGTCACCTGATAGGTCGAATTCAGCATCGTTTGCAGCGTATCACGTTCTGCGGTTGGCAGATCGAGATGTGCGGCGTCGAGCGCGGCATTCATGTCGGTCAGCAATTGATCAAGAAAACCCCGCCGGGTGGAAATCAGTTTGAATACACCCGCAATGGTTGGTGGTGGTGGGACCGCTGCCGCCGTCCGGCGGACAGTTTTGCGAACAGGTTTCCGCGCGCTCTTCCGAGCGGGAGAACGTTTTGGGGCGGTTTTCTTTTTGGTGGCCATGGAGGTTCCTTTCTAAGGACGGTGGGATGATGTGAGTTGTTGGAGCACACCCGTGCGTGCGAATACCTCGCGCGCATCGTTGCTGGTGGAATCGAACCGGAGGTACGCACGATACTGCAGAAGTGCGTCGGCGATCTGTGCACGGCGGTCAAAGATCCTGCCTAACCGCAAGTGCGCGGCAACCTGTAAAGAGTCGCACAGAATTGCCCGGTGATAGGATTCGAGAGCGGCGGTTGTATCGCCCGTTTGCTCGAACGCTTCACCCCGTTCTTCATGATACATCGCATTGTGGGGATCCTGAATGACTGCGACATCATAATGCCGCAACGCACGTTGGCCGAAACCATCTGTAAGATAGATACCGCCAATCGTTGCGGATGCGGCCGCCTGAGCCATACCGGCGTCGCGGGCTGCATTGAGGTATTTCACTTCATAGCTGTCGGCATTGCTATTGTCTCCCTCACGAACATACAGGGACGCAAGGAGTGCGTATGTGTTGGGGTAGACGCTTTTCAAGGTAAGTGCATGCTCAAGCGTATGACGGGCTTCGCGGAAGTTCCTTGCGGCATGATAGCTGGCGCCGAGAAGATAGTGCGCCGGCGGATACGCCCAATTGGCATTGACAGGGCCTTCCAGAGTGCTCACCGCTGCCGGATAATCCTCCATAAGATACTCCGTGCGGGCGAGATTGAAGAGCAAAATGTTGTTTTCCGGTGAGTAGGAAAGGGCGGTGTGCAGGTGTCGTGCCTGGCCGGCCAGATCGTTATTGATATATGCGGATGACCAGTTGATCATAGCCTTCTCAAAGGGACTGGCAAACGTCTCGAGTGCTCTCAGCCGTGTGAGCTGGTATTGCGCATCATCCCGGCGGCCGGTCAGCACGAGGCTGGGGATGAGCCAGATGCGCGGTGCCAGAAACGTGGAATCGAGGGCAATTGCGGCGCGGAGCTCCTGTTCAGAACCGGATCCTCCAACAAAGAAGAGCTGGGCGGCATGCAGGAATGCCTTGGTGGCGGCAAAGTTTGCGGGATGGCGCTGCATCCAGAGGCGCACGTCCGGGTCTCCCGGGAGACGGGCGACCTGCACATCAACGAAGTCGATGATCTGTTTTGCCAGCTGTCCGGTTGCCTGCAGGAGTCCACGCTCGTTGGCGCATATGGCTTCACACGAGAACGACGCTTCACCGTTATCCGCACGAATGAGCGTTGTGCGGAGTGTGATACCCTTTTCCGCCCGGAACACTGTGCCGTCGATGAGCATCGTGATGCCCGAATGGGAGGCAACGTTGAGGATTTTTGTGCCTGAAGACATCTGCCGTGGTTGTGCAGCCTCGCCGAGCATACTGTTCAGGCTCAGCGGGTCCACAACGCCCGCGTTTTCGTACCCGGTCAGATCGGCTGCGAGCAACCGTTGCGCAAGCAGCGACCAGTCGCTGATGGAGGAGTCGGCGATGGCGATAGAAAACGGGAGGATGCCGAGCTTAATCCGGGAGATGTCCTGTTGGGCAATGGGGGATGGCCGGAGAATGAGATAAAGCACGAAGAGCACCAGGAGAAGCACGGCAATGATCAGCGGCACGAAGTACCGCGTGCGCATGGTCCGCATCACAGAGGATCCCCCGCTCGTGATTTCAAATGGCCAGTGACCGAGCATTGCGAGCACGTCGTGCATTGAGTGAGGCCGCTCGCCGGGGTTTTTGCGGAGACACTGTTTGCAGAGCTGCACAAGAGACCCGGGCGCTTCTTTGCGCAGAGTCGCTAGATCAATCGGCTCTTCGTTCGCAATTGCGTACATCATTGCAGCGGGATGATCGCCGTGGAACGGCAGGCGTCCGGCAAGCATTTCGAACAGCACAACACCGAACGACCAGATATCCGATGGTGCACCGGCTTCCTCTGCGCGAAGCTGTTCGGGCGACATGTAGGCGAGCGTTCCGGCGGTGACATTGGTACGGGTAAGCCGTGTCGCCCCGGCCAGTGTTGCTAGACCAAAGTCCACGATCTTGACCATGCGTTCTGAGGTGATCAGAATGTTCCCTGGATGGAGATCGCGGTGCGTGATGCCTTCATCGTGGGCCTTGGCAAGGCCTTCGGCCAGCTGACGGGCGATGCCAATGGCATCTTCGATGCGCAAAGGACCTCGTGCAATGGCCTGTCGCAACGTCTCACCATCATAGCACGCCATACTAATAAAGAGGCGCCCGTCCGGGGCTTCATCAATATCATGGATTGTGCAAATATTGGGATGATCGAGAGCGGATGCAGCACGGGCTTCACGAATGAACCGCTGGCGGGCGAGATCGTCTTCCACGGAAGACGGCGTAAGAAACTTCAACGCGACCGTGCGGTGGAGGTGTTGATCCTCTGCACGATAGACCTCGCCCATGCCGCCGGCGCCAATCTGGCCGACAATGCGGTAGTGGGAGATGGTCTGTCCGATGTATCTGGCGTTCATGGTCGATTGTTCGTCAGCGACTCTCGTTGTAGCGCCGGATTGCGAGGACTGTGCGGTCATCACTTTGGGGTGCCGCACCGGAATGTGCTGCCGCGCTGCGCAGCAAGGCTGTGATAATTGCGGGGACTGTTTTTCCCCGATGTTCCAACACCACCGAAAGAATGCGCTGATCTCCCAAAAACTCCCCCTCGGGATTCATGGCTTCGCTGAACCCGTCGGAGAACACCAGCAGAAGATCTCCCGGCTTCAATGAGACTGTTGCTTCTTCATAGCGGATCTTCTCGGTGACCCCGAGAAGAGGGCCGCCCGTAGTGAGCCGGCGGCATGAGCCGTCTGCATCCATCAGGATGGGCGATTCCTGACCTGCATTGCAGTACGTTACTGTGTGCTCATTCACGTCAAGGAACGCAAAGAACAGCGTGACAAATCTATCGCTCGATGTGCTCAGGTAAAGCTGGCGGTTGGCACGCTCAATGCACTCCGCCGCACCCTTGACCCAGAGTGCCTGTCCCCGCAACGTCGCCTGCACATTTGCCATCAGCAGTGAAGCCGGGAGACCTTTGCCGGACACATCGCCGAGTGCCAACCCGAAGCGTCCGTTCCCAACGGGAAAATAGTCGAAGTAATCTCCCCCCACTGTTTGAGCCGGGAGTGTAGTGCCGGCAATTTCGTAGTCTGCAGTTTCCGGAGGTGATTGCGGCAGAAGGTTCTGCTGGATCTGCGCTGCAACCCTGAGTTCTTCCTGCATTCGTTGGAACGCCTTCTCTGATTCAAGAAGACGCGCATTCTCAAGAATCTGGGCTGACTGTGATGCGATGATCGCGAGAATTCGCTGGTCATCGGAAGTGAAATGTGCATTACCAACTTTGTTGTAGACTGTCAGGACTCCGCGCAGCGAGGATTTCACGATGAGGGGGACGCACAAGACTGATCGAATCGAGGGATCCCACAGAACACCCCTGAATCGATCATCCGTCGAGGGAGAATCTATCATTAACGCCTGTTTGTGAATATACATCCATCCCAGGAGCTGTTGGTCCAGATGGAAGCGCATGCCTGCATCCCTGCCATCCATTGTCCGCACAAGCGTGCGCATAGCCAGGTTTTCCTCGTTTTCCACGAGGGTGATCACCCCCTGCTCGGCAGAAACGGCCCTTAACGAGCGGTGGATGATCGTCTGTATGATTTCGCTGGATTGCTGCTGTCCGCCTATTGCCAGGGCAAGATCATTAAGCACCGAAAGCTCGTGAACGGCCCGCTGGAGGCGTGCATTTTCTTCATGAAGAAGGGGTTGGGAAGGTGTCTGCAGCGGGTTGGACATTGCTACCGTCTCCAAAAGGTAAGGGCAGCACAGAATTGCCGGCGGTATAGAAGACAATGCAGATCAAAAAGTCAAGGCTTCCAGACAGTTCGTGCCCTGAGAACATCTCCCGTCTGGCCGGCTACACCCATACGGTGTATATACGTGTTCTCGCCCGCGGCGTACGTGGAAATGGTCACAATATCCCCAAATTTGACGGCGCGTTTGTACTCGACATCAAGTTCGTTGACATCGGCGTCCCGCCAGAGCGATTCGGGCACTGCTTCGCCGAGCCATTCGATGTAGTGGACGTTGTTCACGTGATAATTCAGGTCAAGGTCCGACCGGCGCACCCGGAATTCCGTTACCAGTTCCGGTTCACCGGAGGGCTCCAGAGACGGAAAGGGTTCCGTGACCATGCGTGGACGATGGAGGACTGTTTTTTCGGGAAGGACTGTGCTGATCGTTACCGGGCGCATTTTCTTGAGGTCCAGCAGCAGCCAGGCGCTGGAGGCAATCGCAAAATACTCCTGCGCGCCGGGCAGACGGAGCCGGAAATCGCGGTGGGCGAACCGGCTCTCAATTGCCGCCGGCCATGTTTCCACTTCCAATCCCTGGCGTCCTTTCGGAACAGAGGTCACACGAAGTTGCAGACGGGAGAGCACCCAGGTCAGGCCTCGTTGAAGGAGTGTCTCGGTGTCGAACCCGAGATCCACTGCATTGTGCTCGGCTGCTTCCTGGAGAAAATGGTAGATCACCCAGACGGGCATCCGGCCGCGATGATCCAGCTGGGATGATTTAAGTGCGAAGTTGTAGACACCCTGGAGGCTCATGCGGTTAAGATAATAAATTCAGATGTGAGATATCAGAATTGGACAGGAGGGATCAGTCATTGCGAGCGAAGCCCCGAAGGGGCAAGCGAAGCAATCTCACATTTGAATACGAGTTGGACGATGAGAGATTGCTTCGGCAAAAGATGGCTCGCAATGACAGGGGGAAATCCATGGGTTGCAAAGGGAGTGCGATTGCGGTATCTTTATTTTTCACGAGTGTCTTGAAATACACATTTTGATTTCTCGCAAAGGCGGAAAGAAACCATTGAATGAGCTTGACAACTAAGATCACAAAAAATTTTCCCGTGCTGCTCGTACTGCTCGTGCTGTGTGTGGGCTGCCATCGCACAGAAGGACCTTCTTCAGTTGAACAGACCTGGCCATTCCATCCTGACAGCGCTGCGGTTACCGCGCCGCACGGTGTTGTTGTGAGTGATGAACCGCTCGCTTCACACGCGGGTACCGACATCATGCGCAAGGGAGGCAACGCGGTCGATGCTGCGGTGGCGACGGCATTCGCGCTTGCAGTAACCCTGCCGGAAGCAGGCAACATCGGCGGCGGAGGTTTCTGTGTGATGCGGATGCCGGATGGCACTGTGACTGCGCTGGACTTCCGCGAAAAAGCTCCCCTTGCAGCCCGCCGCGATATGTACCTCGATGAAAACGGGAATGTGACCGATCGTTCAATCACCGGACATCTCGCAGCGGGTGTTCCGGGGAGTGTCGCCGGTCTCTACGAGGCACATCATCGGTTCGGGAGGTTGCCGTGGAGCGAGGTGTTGAGTCCGGCCATAAAGTTGGCCGCTGAAGGTTTCCCGGTCAGCAGAAGTTTCACAAATTCCGTTCGTGGAGATTCAGCGCGGCTTGTGCGTTTCCACGGATCGGCCCAGAAGTTTCTTCCCGGCGGACATCCGGTTGTCGAGGGAACCATCTGGCGGAATCCGGATCTTGCGCGGAGTTTGCAGCGCATAGCGCAACGCGGGCCGGCAGGTTTCTATGCCGGGGAAACAGCAAAGCTCCTTCTTCGCGAGATGCAACGGGGCGGGGGTATTATCACCGCACGGGATCTCCGGGAATACAAAGCAGTCTGGCGCACTCCCATCGAGGCGAATTACCGGGGCTATCGCATTATCTCCATGCCGCCCCCTTCTTCAGGTGGCATAACCATTGCACAGATCGCGAACATACTTGAAGGGTACGATCTTCCGCACATGGTCTGGCATTCTCCGGAACACATCCATCTGGTTGCCGAGGCAATGCGGAGGGCGTTTGCCGACAGGAATCACTGGCTTGGAGACCCGGACGTCGTAAATTTTCCGCAGGATTCTCTGATATCGAAATCGTATGCGGCGGAACGCAGGTCCACCATCAATCCGCACCACGCCACACCGTCAAGCGAAATTCTTCCCGGGCTCACGTCACTGATACATGAAGGCACACACACAACACATTTTTCTGTTGCAGACAGTGCGGGCGGTATGGTTGCCCTCACCACGACTCTGAACCTGAGCTTCGGGTCTGCGGTGATTGTGGAGGGTGCGGGATTCTTCCTGAACAATGAGATGGATGATTTTGCCTCAAAGCCCGGAAGTCCCAATACCTTCGGGTTGGTGCAGGGAGAGGCAAATGCGATAGCGCCCGGAAAGCGGATACTTTCATCGATGTCCCCCACAGTCGTTCTGGATGCCGCCGGCACCCCGTTGCTGATTACGGGTGCGAGCGGTGGGCCGCGCATAATCACCGGAACGTTCCAGGTGATCTCGAACGTTCTGGATTTCAAGATGCCCATCGATTCAGCCGTCAGTGCACCCCGCCTGCATCACCAGCATCTCCCGGATCATATCCTGCTGGAACAGGGGGGATTTTCTGATGGGACCAGGAAAGCGTTGCAGTCGATGGGTCATACACTGAAGCTTGTGGAGCGTCTGGCAATTGCGCCGTCGATTGCCCGCACAGGAAACGTTTGGCGCGGTGCAGCAGATACGCGCAGCGACGGCGCTGCGGCGGGATACTGAGGACCATGTGCGGCCACTGTCATTGCGAGCGAAGCCCCACGAAGGGGCGAGCGAAGCAATCTCGTATTTCACAAAGGGAAAGAGAGATTGCTTCGTCGCTGCAAAACGCTCCTCGCAAAGACAGCATTCATCTTTTCTTGATTGAGGAGGTTTCATATGTTCTGGTTCAAACTGATCCGTGACTTCATAAGCATTCTGCGTGAGGGGCAGACTCCGGCCCAGGTGGCATGGGGATTCGCCCTTGGGTCGATCCTCGGGCTGTCGCCGATGCTCACCTTGCAGGGAGTCTTGGTCTGGTTGATCATCCTGATCATCGACGTGAATCTCTCCGCTGCACTGGTTGCGCTGACCGTCTTCAGCCTCGTGGCATTTTTACTGGATCCGGTATTCCACTGGTTCGGTTTCCAGGTTTTGGTGAACGTCGACACGCTCCAGAGTCTCTGGACTTCGCTCTACAATGCGCCGATCGCACCGCTTACGCGGTTCAACAACACGGTGGTGATGGGGAGTTTTGTCTGTGCCCTCCTGCTCTTCCTCCCGGTCTACTTTGGTATGAAGCGGTTCGTTGTCGCGTACCGGGCGACCGTGGGTGCGCGCGTGGAAAAATGGAAGGTGTATCAGGTCATGAAGCGCAGCAGCCTGATCCAATGGTATCAGAAACTTCGGGACTTCGGAGGCTAGGCCATGAGAAAGAAATTCGTCCTCTTCGTCCTGATCCCGCTCATCATTATCGCAGTGGTGGTCTATTTTTTTATCGATCGTTGGGTTGAAGCCGGACTTGAGTATGCCGGAGAAAAAGCTGTCGGCGCAAAGGTGGAAATTGATCATCTTTCCGTGACACTCTCGCCCGTCGGCTTGAAATTTGCACGTCTGCAGGTAGCGGATCCAAATGACCCATGGAAAAACCTGTTTGAAACCGGGAAGGTGCAGTTCGCGATGAATTTCTCACAACTGTTGCGCGAGAAGTACATCATCGAAACGGCTGAGGTAAACGATCTTATCCTTGGAACGAAGCGTACGACAGATGGGTCGATTCCGAAAGGTCGCGATGTTGCCACGCAGGCGACATCCAAAGACACCACGTCCCAATTTGCGCAGCTCGCAGAAACAGCCATGCAGAAACGGGTCATCGAGCATCCGGTGCTGGACCCGGCGGTGCTCCGTTCGGGGTTCAACGTGGATAGTCTTTTGAAAGTGGTGGATTTGCGATCGGTGACATATATCGAGACACTGAAGGTGCAAGCGCGAGCTGTAACCGCTCAATGGCCCTCGGTTGTGAATGACATCGAGAACGCCAAACAACGTCTGGCGGCGATCGATTCGAGCGTGCGCGCCATCAATCCGTCAGCACTCAAAGATGTTGCCTCGATTATGTCAGCAATCACCACGGTGGATCAGGCCCAGAAGGGGGTCAAGGAAATTGTCACCACGTTCGATGCCCGGCAGACCGCCATCAAGAGCGACATCACTCGCATCGCGGCGTCTGCCGGACAAATCGACGATGTGGCCAAGGAAGACTTCCGCAAAGTCCTCGCTCTTGCGCGTCTCCCCGATTTGAATGCGATGGGTTTAGCCGAAGCGTTGTTGGGACGGCAGTTGATCGCGAACGTGAAGAAGTACCTCTCGTATGCAGACATCGCGCGCGCGAAATTCGCCGCCTATCAACCGAAGCCGGAAATCGAAAAACCGTCGCGGATGAAAGGACAGGACATCCGATTCCCGGTGGTGCGCGCGTATCCCAAATTCTGGGTGCAGAATGTCGTAATCTCGGGGGGAACGGACCGCACTCAAGACACTGCATATATCTATGCAAAGGGGCAGGTCAACAACGTTACCAACGATCAGCATGCGACACAGCTCCCGATGACCGTGAAACTCTCGGGAACACAAGGCGGGACACTTTCAGCAACCGTCGAGGCATTGTTTGACCGGCGGAAAGAAACTCCCAATGATGAATACAAAGCAACCCTGACGGGAATCGGACTCTCCGATGTGGTGATCGGCTCTGAGAGTTTTCTTAGGGGGAAGATCGCCGGAGCGCAGCTCGGGACGGAAGTCGCTGTGCTCATTCCCGGCAATCGCTTCAACGGATCGGCCGATCTGCATTTCCGACGTGTGGGGTTCAGCTATGCCGGCGCGCCTGCCAACGTTGGTGAGCGCCTGGTGCGCGAAGTGCTGGACGGCGTTAACGGATTCGATGTGAAGCTGAGGGTGTGGAAGACCGACTCAGGAATGGATGTTGCGCTTGCTACAGACCTTGACGAACAGTTCACGAACCGTGTTAAAGCGGTGCTCGGTGCTGAATTGAACAAGGTGCAGGCCGATTTGCGTGCGCGCGTGAACGCTGTGATTGCACAGAAGCGGCAGGAATTCGAAGCCCTCTACAGTGCACGCAAGGCGCAGGTAGAGCAGCAGCTTGCGCAGTATCAGGCGATAGTAACTGACAAAATCTCGATCGTTGAATCTAAGAAGAAGGAGCTGGAGGATCGGCTGGAGAGTGAGAAGAAAGGTAAGTTGGACGATGCTGTGAAAAAGCTGTTCAAGAAATAGGGTCTAGGGGCTGGGTCTAGGGCGTAGGCTTTGGGCACTAGACCCTAGACCCCAGCCCCGAGACCCCTCGATCTCATATAGGAGACGCCGCCAATGACCCATAGCTTCCTCTTCAAAACCTCTCGCCGGCTTTTCGTCATTGTCGTCGGATGCTGCATACTACTCTTGTCCTGTTCAAGAAACCAGAAGCCCACAGGAGGCATACTTGTGAATGACAAGCAGCTTTGCGAAGATCTCAAAATCGTTGGATCCAAGCGTGTTTACTTCGGACATCAATCGGTCGGCAACAATCTGCTTGATGGTCTGAAAGACATCCAATCGGCATGCAGTGACTCTTCGTTGAAAGTGAGAAACCTCGCCAAGATCGAAGACCGCAAGGGCCCATTCTTCGCTGAGTCCATGATTGGCCAAAACACTGAACCGATTGGCAAATGCGAAGCATTTGTTGCAATTTTAAAAAACTCGACTGTAGAACCGTTTGACCTTGCGTTGATGAAGTTCTGCTATGTGGACTTCAATCCCGGTACNNGTTCACGTCACAACTCCTCTCACCGCAGAAACAGCAGCCTGGAAGAGGTTTGTCAAAAAGATACTGGGGAGAAGTGACGACAGTCAAGAGTCGAATGTGGTGCGAGCCCAGTTCAACATATTGTTGACAGACCGCTTCAAGGGTGAGCCGATTTTTGACCTTGCAAAAGTCGAATCTACGTTCCCTAACGGAACCAGGAACACATCTGATGTGGGGGGGAAGGAAGTATACTCCCTAGTGAAGGAATTCACGGATGACGGTGGACACTTGAACCGTCAGGGGCGTGTTGTTGCCGCCCGGGAGATGTTGAGGGTGCTAGCGGCTGCCGCCCGCACCGCCCGTAACCCGAGACCCTAAACCCGAGACCCTAGATCCTAACCCCCAGACCCCAGACCCTATCTTTATTGGGTCACTGTCTGTGCCGGTGGCAGTGCTTTGGGCTTCAAAAACGCGTAGCCTATCAGACCGCCAAGCAATCCAAACAGCGGATCGATGACGAACGAGAGGACGATGTTTGTGACGGAGAGTCCGCTGTCCATCATACCGCGCTCCATTTGCTCAACTGCGTCGGCAGGCATCTTGTCGAGAAGACCTATGGAGTCATACAACCCAATGACCATGTTGTACATTGCCTTGCCGGTGATATTGCCGACGGTAAGAAGGAGAACGCCTGTGATGACGTTCCCGAGTATGGCGCCGAACACGCCAGCGAGAGCACCGAGTGCCATCGCATCGCTATTGGTGAACATCTGGTTGTCCGGCGGGAGATCCTTTTTGTAGAAGAACACCGCCATGAACCCACCAAACATCACGCCTGCACAGCAGAGGCAGTTGACAAAATTGAGAAATGGTATCCCCGAAATGATGCCCATAATGATACCACCATACAGGGCAGGCATCAATTTGCTCGGTTTTTCAGGCATCGACTGTTCCTTTCATATGTGTGTGTACTGATGATGAGCGGGAGGAAAATTCATGCACGGCGCCAAGGTAGACGGGAAGAACGACAAACGGTAGCATCACGCCAAAGATCGTGCCGGTGAGCAATCGGGACAATGTATCGCTCTCGTGGATGCCTGACAATGCAAGACCAACGTCGATAAGCATCGGTGCGAGGGCGAGTAGGAAGGTCAGCCGCGATGGCGTACGCGGTGTGCGGAGCGGCCGCAGGAACGGATAGACCACCGTGCCGGCAAGGAACGCGAAGTAGATCGCAGTACACCGCGAACATGCTGCGAAAGGAAGTCCGAAGAGGTGCAGCGATCGTCCGTCCAGTTGATGGCAAATACGATGAAATCCAGTGTAGATGGTTTCACCGACCGGAGCCCATGAACCGCCAAGGTGCACACAATATGGAGCGGCGACGACCAGCGCGCACCACACTACTGTGCCCGCAAGTGCAAGGGCATATGCAAACGAGACTTTACTCATGGAATGTGGAAACATACCCCAAAAAGGTGGGAGAAGCAAGAACCCGATTTACATCTTATTCATAAATGTCACAGCCCACCGCAGCAAGAGAAGTTTCCAAGTTGAGGATTTTACATTCGTGGCAGGCCANNCCATCTCTTGGTGTGATGGAGAGCACAGATTGTCTCGGAGTTTTTCCAGATAGTAATGATGCCTACCACCAGGCTTTATGAAGGATGTGACGGAGGAGAATGCCTCTTCAGAGAGAATGCCTCTTCAGAGATGCTTTGTTTTTGCTGCCCATTTTACTTTCTTTAGCATAGATAATTTCATTACCAAGGAGGAAATTTGGCGCCCTCAGTACGTTTCAGCATCAACAATCCCAAGATAACTCACCAGACAATTGATGGCGAGGTGGTCATTGTAAATCTTGGAACAGGGAGTTACTACAGCCTGGATGGTGCAGGTGCTGACATCTGGAACTGCCTGGAGAACGGTGCCACGATCGGCGAGATCGTCACGTACATCTCGCAACGGTTTGACGGAAACTTCGGTGAAATCACGAGTGCAATCGAAAGACTTGCCGCTGAGCTGAAAGCCGAGGGCCTCATCGGGGAAGAGTCTGACGACGGTCAGGGAAAAAATCTCGAGACAAGAGCAATGCCCGTTGACGGCACACCGCAGGTCGCCAGGAAGCAATTTTCCCCGCCGGTATTGAACAAATACACTGACATGCAGGACTTGCTTCTCCTGGATCCCATCCACGATGTCGATGAAACTGGCTGGCCGACCGTCAAACCGGATGTGCGGAAAGAGGATGGAAATAAATGAGGGCCGATTCAATTGACAGGTCAGACTCTCAAGCAACCGGGGTCACAGCGAGCCCGGAGATCTTCTTCGACCAGGTGGTTCGGGCCTTTGAATCCGCCGAGAGAAAAATGGAGGGTCCAATTGACCACTTTTTCAAGATTGGTGGATACCATGTCCGACTGCGTTTTGCCGGGCCGGCACTGGTCCCGCTCATAACGCCGGCTTTGCAGCACCTGACGGAATCCCCCCGTGCGGGCAAAGTCGACCTGACGGTCTGCCTTTGGGACAGTGTGTCAACTGGCGCGAGAATGCCGCCGCCGCCATGGCGGATTGAACAAAACGGCGTGCGGGGGGAGATCAGTGGATTTAACTCCGCAACCCTGCGGACGACGTACAATATCGGCTCTGGGATCCTTAGTGTTCTCGATACGTCGAGAGACGTTGCAGTTTACTGGATCCGGGATTTTGCCCAGCTGCCATACTACGAAAGTGGTGCGCCCCTTCTAACCATCCTGAACTGGTGGATGAGTGCCCACCAGCGTCGGATCCTCCATGCTGGTGCTGTCGGCAATTCGAAGGGAGCTGTCCTGCTCGTGGGAAGGGGAGGGTCAGGAAAATCGTCCACCACGTTGGCATGTCTGAGCTCGGGTCTCTTGTATCTCGGTGATGACTACTGCATGGTCTCTTCGGCTCCCATACCGTTCGTCCACAGCATTTTCAGTTCGGGAAAAGTCAATGCCGAAGACACCAGATTGTTCCCCCTCCTGAATGATTCCCTCAGCAACGCCGCGCGACTCGGCCCGGAGAAGGCTCTTTTCTTTCTAAACGCACGATTCCCTCAGAGCATCGTTTCCGGTCTGCAGTTGAGAGCATTTCTTATCCCCAAGGTTTCCGGGCGTTCAGAAACGAGACTCGTGAAGGTCTCTTCTTCCGCCAGCCTGCTCGCGCTTGCCCCGAGCACAATTTTTCAGCTTCCGGGGGCCGGCCATGAAGTCTTCGACGGCCTGATCGGTCTGGTAAGAAACCTCCCTAACTACGTACTGGAGTTGGGGACAGAGAGGGAGCAGATCCCTTCCGTGATCTCGGAATTCCTTTCCAGACGGTAATCCATGACTTCCGGCCGCCCATCGATAAGCGTGATATTGCCTGTTTTCAACGGAGAGGTCTTCCTTGTCGATGCGTTGGAGAGCGTTTTCCGTCAAGGGTATGATCCATTGGAGATCATCGTTGTTGATGATGGTTCGACGGACCGTACGGCCGAGATCGTTCGGGGTTATGGCGACAGGGTGCATTATTGTCATCAGAACAACGCTGGACCGGCAGCTGCGAGGAATGTCGGCCTCGGGGTTGCCAGCGGCGAAGTAGTTGCGTTCATAGACGCCGATGACTTGTGGCCTGAGGGGAAGCTCGCCTTGCAGATGGCACGATTTGAGGAGAACCCATCGCTTGAGGTGGTCGTCGGGCGTATTCAGTACTTTGTCCTTACGCAAGCCCCAACCGGACATGCCGAGTTTGTCCCTTTTCAGGCCCCCACCTTGGGTGCGAACCTCGGCGCAGGGGTATACAAAAAGTCTGTCTTCCAGAAGCTCGGAAATTTCGATGCGGAATTTCGTTTCTGCGAAGATATAGACTTCTTCCTCCGGATTCGTGAGAAACGAGTCGCTATGCTCGTCGTGGACGCCGTCACCCTTTTCTATCGCCTCCATGATGCTAATATGAGCCGTGAGCGCACAAAGAGAAACGAAGTTTTCCTAAGGGCGCTCAAGCACTCCCTGGACCGCAGGCGAGAGGGGAGCCAGTCCCAACCCGGGTCGTTGTCCGCTCTGACCAGAGAACTACCGAGGAAACCATGATGAGCACCCCGCTGGCAAGTGTTGTTGTTCCTGTGCGGAACGGTGAGCGGTTCCTTCGTGAAGCCCTCGACAGTGTGTTCGCCCAGACGTACCGGCCGCTCGAAGTCATTGTTGTGGATGATGGATCAACGGATACAACTCCGCTTGTGCTGGAGAAATATGGCGATTCGGTCAGAGTCCTGGTACAGAGTCATCAGGGACTGCCAGCCAGCCGCAATCGAGGCATTAGCTTGGCGAACGGCGAGTATGTCTCCTTCCTTGCGCATGATGATCTATTCACTCCGGACAAACTTGAGCTCCAAATCGGGTATCTGTTGGATCACCCGGAAATCCAGTACACGGTATCCCGGATCAAGTTCTTCCTCGAACCAGGCTGTGCAATCCCCAAAGGGTTTCGGCCCGAGCTGCTGGAGGGCAACCATGTGGGTCGGATCCCTGAAGCCCTAGTTGCCCGCAGGTCACTGTTTGAGTCCGTGGGTCTGTTTCGCACAGACCTGAAGATAGCGGATGACGTGGATTGGTTTGCGCGATGCAAAGACCGGGGCGTGCCGATGGCGGTCCTGCCACAGACATTGCTTCACAAACGTGTCCACGGCACAAACCTCTCCTCGAATGTGACAGCGAATAATGCGGAGCTCCTGGCACTTCTCCGGGATTCGATCCGGCGGCAACACACTTCGAAAGAAGACACCGCTGCCGACATGCAAAGAAGGAATGGGCCTACATGAAAGGTGTCAGTGTCATAATCCCCGCCTACAATGCGGAACGATATATCGCTGTGGCACTGGAAAGTGTTTCAGGTCAGTCACGTCAGGTTGCGGAGATTATTGTGGTTGACGATGGCTCAACAGACTCAACGGAAGAAGTCGTCCGGGAGGGTGGAGGCTCGATTCGTCTCATAAAGCAGGATCATAACGGGGCAGGGGCGGCAAGGAATTTGGGGGTTCGTTCGGCCCAAGGGGAATACCTGGCTTTCCTGGACGCCGATGATCTCTGGGAGCCCGAGAAGGTTCGTGTGCAAACGGACGTGTTGATCACAAAGCCAGCCTTTGATATGGTTTTCGGTCACGTTCGCCAATTCATCAGTCCGGAATTGGATGAAAGCGTGAAAAGCAGGCTCGAATGTCCAGAGACAGCGATGCCGGGGTACCATCCGGGGGCAATGTTGATACGAAGAGAAGCTTTCCTCCGCGTGGGTTTTTTCGAGACCGGGTTGAAAGTGGGCGAGTTCATAGATTGGTACCTCAAAGCCGTTGAGGCCGGCCTTCAATCATTCATACTGCCACAAGTCGTAATGCTCCGGCGCTTGCATGCCACAAACCTCGTACTTCGGGAGAAGCAATCGCAGACGGAATACGCCCGGATCCTGAAGGCTTCACTTGACCGGAAAAGGGCGGCACGCGGAACGGAGAAACACGCATGAATTTGTTGGCGTGGAGGTACTACGCGAAGTTGTATCACGGCTTCTACAAAATCCTCTGGTTGAGCATTGCCAGCTCGATTGTCTTGTCGCTCCTTGTTCTGCCTGTGGCTTACCTCATACGCCTATCCGTTGACAAGGCCATACCGGGGGGAGACCTTCGCCTTCTCCTGCTTGCTGGTGTTGCTCTGTTTCTGTTGAACGTTGGAAACGTCTGCGTTACGCTCTGGGCAAGGCACGAGACTCTGAAGCTCACCAAAACCACCATGCAGCGGCTGCGCGAGGATCTTCTGCGGAAAATCTATTCCTTTTCGCGCGGGCATTACGGCCGGCTGGATCGCAAGAAACTGCATGCGGATATCGTCCAAGACACGGAGCGGTTGGACAATCTGAGCCAGAACCTGGTCATGGGTTTGTTGCCGTCGCTGATCATCAGTGTCGTGCTTGTGGGAGTATTAGTTGTGCTGAACTGGTATCTTTTCGTGATCTCCGCTTCGGTTGCGCCTCTGATGTTGATAGTGAACAGAATGATGGCAAAGAGGGTCAAAGAAAGGGCCCGTGAGTATCAGCGCACCATTGTTCTGTTCAGCAAGGGAATCCAATTTGTCCTTCAGGTGCTCGAATTGACATGGACGTTGTCGGCGGAAGAATTTGAGATGGAAAGGCAGCGGAAGACTCTTCAAAGTCTCCATAAGGCAGGGCGGTCCATGAACTGGCTTAACACCGCGTATGCAGAGGTGAATAGCACGATGATTGCCTCGATGACGGTGGTTATCATGGTCGTCGGTGGAATGGCGATCATCTCAGGTTCCATGACGCTCGGTGACCTCCTGTCGTTCTATGTTGTCCTCAACATCCTCCGGACTCACATCGCTACGATCTCTTCATCCATCCCCGTCGTCATTGGCGGCAATGAATCGCTGGTCACTCTCTTCGAGATTCTCAAGGAAGAGGACGAGAAGCCCTACAGTGGGACGGGCACAATTGAGTTTGACGGGGGGATCACACTAGTCGGTGTGGATTTCCAATACAACGATCGGCCGCTCCTGCGGAACGTCAACCTGGCGGTGCCACCGCACACCGCCGTTGCGATCGTTGGTGCCAACGGATCGGGGAAGAGCACCATTATCAATCTGATCCTTGGGTTTTATCGTCCGCAGCGAGGTCGGCTCTTTGCGTCTGACCATCCTTACGATGACATCGACCTTGTTTCCCTGCGCCGTCAGATCGGTGTGGTTCCCCAGGATCCTGTCCTTTTCCCGGGGACGATTCTTGAGAATATCACCTATGGCCACCCGGATATTCCCCGGGCCGACATCATCGCAGCGGCTGATATGGCAACGGCACACGCATTTATCGGGGACCTGCCCCAGGGCTATGAGACCTCAATCGGAGAACACGGGATGCTTCTCTCGGGGGGACAGCGGCAGCGGATCGCCATTGCGCGTGCACTGCTCAACCGTCCAAAACTGTTGATTCTCGATGAACCGACGAACCACCTGGATGCCAATGCCATACGCAACGTGATGAAGAACCTGAAAAGTGCCGAAAGTGGACCGGCAATTCTCCTTATCAGTCACAATAGAGACGTTTTCCGCGAAACCGATCGCATCTACAGACTCTACAACGGGGGTACGACGGAAATCGGACCCACGGAAGTTGCCCGTGATGGAGAGCTGGGCCCTGCGGCAGGAGAGAAACACCAATGACTGATTTGTGGACGAAGGTAAACACGAACCCCGATTTTTTTCCGACAGCAGAACAGGAGTTACTGCTGCATGCAGCGCTCGATAGAGGCACGAGTGCCGTGGGCGCCTGGAAGACTTGGAGGTCCCGTGTCGACGTTGATCGGCTTGACGTGGGTTCTCATAGACTTCTGCCACTCCTTTATCGCAATATGTCAGCGCATGGAGTGCAAGATCCCCTGCTGCCGCGGATCAAGGGGGTCCATCGCCGGACGTGGTATGAGAATCAGCTGCTCTTCAACAGCCTCGCCGGACTCCTCCAATTGTTCCGACTGGCCGACATTAAGACCATGGTTCTGAAGGGTGCCGCCATCGCATTGGCGCACTATCGTGATATCGGGGCCCGACCCATGGATGACTTTGACATACTAGTGCCTTTCCGAGAAGCCTCTCGCGCGATGGATCTCATCCATAGCCTTGGCTGGAAGTCGAAGAACACGCTTCCCGACAAAGGTATCCTTATGGCTACAACGCACTCCTGGGATTTCGTGAATGAATCCGGTCTCGTCTTTGATTTCCACTGGCATGTCTCCTTTGAAAATCTTGAGGAGAATGCTGACGATGATTTCTGGCGGGCTGCGGTTCCGCTAGAGGTGAATCGAGAGCTGACGGTGACACTTTGCTCCGCAGATCAGTTGCTTCATGTTTGCGCGCATGGAGCCCTATGGAACCCCATTCCCCCCATCCGGTGGGTCGCTGACGCTATGGTGATCTTGAATTCCTCACAGGGGCAGATCGATTGGGACAGATACTTGAATCAAGCTCGAAGGTGCCGTCTGACCCTCCACGCTCGAGACACATTGATGTACCTCCGTGAACGATTTGGGGCTCCGGTTCCCGAAGGTCTCCTTGAGGATCTCAAAAGATCGCGGACTTCCTTCATACAACGGTCAATCTACCGGGACAATGCTTCTTCGGTCCAAGAGAAAGGATTGCTTATTGGTCTTTTACTTCTTTTCAGAGAGCATTCCAAGCGCGAGCGAAAGGCTGGCTGGTTTCGCAAAGTCATGCATTTCCCAACATTTCTCCAGAATAGGTGGGGCCTGGTGCACGCCTGGCAGATGCCAGGGTATGTCGCATCAAACTCCGTGCGCAGAATCAGAAGGCGGTTTTTCCTTTAATGTGACGCCTTGACTGACTGAGATCTCGACACATTCGAAAGTCCACGGTTTCGATCCTACGGACTATTTCTTGGATCAGGTCTGGGGGGCTAGGTCAACCGTCACCTCTTCAGCGGGGGACCTTGGCTTCTGCAAACGTGTGAACTGCGTGGTTGCAACGGAAATGACGGACAGCCTTGGGAGGCACAGGTCCCGCTAGAGCACAAGCTCCACTGTACCTCCCTTCTAGTTGGAAATCCGTGAGCCATAACACCTTGTCCTCGGGTTGTTGTTCTGATGAAGAGACGGCCTTAATCCAGACAGGGGGTGGCTTTGATACGTCGATGGTTTCCGGCTCGCCTGATAGCCCGATTCCCAGCAACTTCAGACATGCCTCCTTCCGAGTCCAGTAATTGAAGAACAGAGATTTGCGGCGGTCCGAAGACGTCGAGTTCAAATGAGCAAGCTCAGTGTATGTCTTCAGACAGAAGAACTTGCGTGACCTGAGACCGGATCAATCGCTGATCGGTTCCGGTCGGATTGATTCATTGGCATTCTTCCAATTGGTGCTGTGGATAGAAAGCGAGACTGGTTCCCACATTGACCTCTCGAACGTGGATGTGCGAAATGAACTGGACACAATGGACCAGATCGTCGCGTTTGTCGAAAAGCACAAAGAAATGAAATAGGCGGCCTTGTCGCAGAGAATGAATCCGACTCAAAGGGAATACCACATCAAGAAACATCGAAAGGAAAGCTACAGTTACACTTCGGATTGGGGGGCTGAAGGCTTTAGCTGGATCAGCACCTCAGGACATCAGCTCCCCGTAGACGAATAGATCAGGGGTATCCTTTGCAGGTAGAGAATGTGGCGGGTCTCCAGCTCCAGAGGCAACACCTTGCCCGACAAAAAGGTAAAAGTGGGAGGACAAATGTCCTTATCGCACCAAGCCAAGTTTCCGCGTCTCAACAAAATCCCCGGCTCCGCTCTTGGAGTCACGCCCGATGGCGGAGTCCAGAGGGCGGACGTGTATCCTGTAGAAGTATACTCCACTCGATAGCCCGCTCCCATCAAACTTGACTTCGTATCTCCCCGGACCTTTCCTCTCATCCACCAACACCGCTACTTCCCGCCCGAGCAAGTCGTACACGGCGAGCTTCACCCAACTAGACCCCAGACCCGAGACCCCAGATCCGATCTTTTCACCCGGTACCCGGAACCCGATCGTTGTACTCGGGTTGAAGGGGTTCGGGTAGTTCTGTGCAAGAGAAAAGATTGTTGGTATTCCCGTCGGTATTTGGTCTACTCCAGTAAGTGCTCCATTTCCACTCAAGGGGATCTTCACCAATGGCGTGGCTGAGTTATTACGAAAACACACAGTGTCCGTGTAGCTTGCTATGGTTGTCGGTGTGAAAGACACGACCACTTTCAAGGTATCTGTCCCTACTGTCCCGCTGATACGATCCACTGTGAATGCAGAGCTCTTTGTATTAATCGAATCAATCGTTAGTGAGTTGATCGAAGCGTTGATCACTTTCACTGTATCTTTCTTTGTCGTGTTCTTGGCAACATTGCCATAAGCTATTGATGTCTTCAAGCTGGTAAATGTCGGTATTGGACAACTTCCCGACAACGGTATCTTCACTAATGCTGACTGGGAGTTGTTCCTTATGAAAACTGTATCTATGAAAGTCCCATATCGATTGGGCAAGAACGACACTGTGACTACAATCGTATCCACAAGGTTGGCAAGATGTTTGTTGATTGCCGCTCCAAAGGAATTCGTTTGTGTGTACACGGAATCGATTCGCAGGGTATTGATCGAAGAATTCACGACTTGAAACGAATATGGAACAGAATGTCCTGTGACTACATTTCCAAAGCCCAGGGAATTGGGAATGCCTGTAAGTGTGGGGAATTCGTATGCCAGCGCGGCGTCAAACACCTGCTTCACCAGTTGAGGGGCCACCAATGTTGTCGCGGCCGCATTGGGGTGACTGTCTGATGAACTGCTCGCGAGCTGCAGCGGGAGCATGCCGTCAGCGCCGGCTAGGAGATGGAAGAAATCAAAGACAAAGACATTTCTTGGAAATGCCCCGGCGACAGGGTCGAGACCGACGGCAAGCGTGTCCTTCGCCCAGCGGCAGAAGGCCTCGGAGAGCGCTGCCTCAGAAGCATTTGTGCTGTCCGCTACACGAGGAGCATTGGTCCAGATGATGAAGAAGTTCTGTGGCCGTCCCTTCATTACGGAGATCAGCGAACGCCAGTGCCACTTGTAGTTAGCGACACTCTTGATCGTTGGATTGAGCGTATCTATGCTTGTGCCAAGTCCGGACATATTGGCCGAAGGGAAACAGGACTTGATCATGATTACAGGATAGGAGGCGAAGAACGGCCGGATGTCGTTCGAACCAGCTTTATTGTCAAAGATGGTGTGCCAGGTTGACCATTCATTGTCGTCCGTGGAAGGCCACCAGGTTTCGATCATTTTCACTGATTCGGACCCAAGAAGGCTGTGGGACGAGTTGTATTTAGCAATCTCCGCTGGCACGGAAACCTGTCCGCCATTTGGCCCCCAAATGCAGGCGCCCGTCGAATGGTGGAGGAAAATTCCTGAACGAAAGCGCGTCTGACCGAAAGAAGCGGTTACAATCGAGAGAATGGCAACAAATATGGAGATTTTCCTCAGAATCATGAGCTTGTCTCTTTTCGATGATCTGATCTAATGGAAAAGAATGTGCAAACTCCATGCCATTCAGGTCAGAAAGGGGAGTCTCGAAGATTGTATGTTGCTGCTCGAACTCCTACATTGCCTAAAGTTGGCGACTAATGATGAGAAGACGAACACTTTCCGGCACCCCCCATGAAAACCCTTGGTACCCGCAACAATTTCCTCGCAATTGAACCGAAGTACTCTACAATGGCGAACGCAAGAATTGCGGTGTTGCCTGCTCCCTACGAACGCACTACGACATACGGCAAGGGCACGCGGGCTGGCCCCCGGGCCATTCTCAGCGCTTCGGCGTTTGTTGAGTTCTACGATGATGAATTCGACCGCGAACTGGTGTTCGACGTCGGTATTGCCACAATCTCCCCGATCCAATTTGGAAAACTCGCAGGACCGAAGGCCATTGCCTTGATCCGCAAGCAGGTCGACGCGCTTCTGGAAAAAGGGAAGTTCGTCGTGACGCTGGGGGGAGAACACACAATATCTTTGGCGCCGATCACAGCCCATCTGGCAAAATACCCAAATCTCTCCGTCCTCCATTTCGACGCACATTCGGATCTGCGGCAGGCATACGAAGGAACGCCCTACAGCCACGCGTCTGTGATGGCGCGTGTGATCGAGCACCTTGATCCCCGCCGCCTCGTGCAGGTTGGCATCCGGGCGCAGTGCATCGAAGAGTCACGGCTCATTAAGGAGAAAGGCATCAACACATTCTTCGCGTATCAAATGTACAACGGCAGCATGCCCGGCTGGCAGGATCGGGTAGTGGAAAGTCTTACCGAAGATGTGTACGTGAGTTTTGATCTTGACGCGCTGGATCCCGCCATCCTTCCCAGTACGGGGACGCCCGAACCCAACGGAATGTTCTGGCCTGAAACGATGTCGTTGCTGCGGAAGGTGGGAGAGAGAAGACGGATAGTGGGATGTGATGTGGTTGAACTTGCCCCTCCCATGGGGCCGAAGCACTCTGAGATCACGGCGGCGAAGCTGACGTACAAGCTGATGAATTATGCGTTTTTTAGAAGATCAGGTTAAGGCTAACTAAGGATTTGATTAAGAGCTCGGCGAGGTTGAGATCTAGATTTAGGTTCAGGGGGGAGGATTTGTTATTCGTTTGCCAGGAGCTTCTCGTATTCTGTCTTGTACTTTCGAATCGCGCGGTACAGAGCTTCTGCCACTTTCTGCTGGCCGGTGGTGCTCTTGAGAAACTTCTCGTCCTCACGGTTTGAAAGGAACCCCGTCTCCACCAAAATGTTCGGCATCGCGGCACCGACGAGCACATAGAAGCCTGCCTGCTTCACACCGTTGTTATGAAGTCCCGCCACGTTCGCCATCTGTTTTTGCACAAGTTCCGCAAGACGCTCGCTTGAACGCATGTATGCGCTCTGAGCCATTGTCACAAGTATGAAATTCTCATCCGTCAGCTCCTGGTACCGGTCCTCGTACCCTTCTTCCAGTTCGATTACGGCATTCTCACGTTCTGCGATGGCGATGGCGTCTTCCGTTTTTCCGGGACGCAGAAGATACACTTCGAAGCCCCGTTGCGGACTTGGTTTCCGCGGTGTGGCGTTGCCGTGTATGCTGACGAACAACTTGCCACCGGACTCATTGGCGATCTGGCCCCGCCGGTAGAGCGGAACGAAGGTGTCTGTGGAGCGTGTGAATACAACCTTCACATTGCGCAACTCTGAACTCCCGGACCTGATGAGTTGGCCAAGTCGCCGTCCAATTCCCAATGTGATATCCTTCTCTCTCACGCCGGTAACGCCAAGTGTTCCAGGATCATACCCCCCGTGCCCCGGATCGATCACAATCACATCCAGCTCCCACCGCTTTCTCTGCGAGGAGAGATCGGGAGAAGAATCCCGCGGCGGTTTCTTCTCCGGGATCGGCACCGGCACGAGCTTCTCCTCCGGTTGAGGCGTGCGGATGGAAATCAGAAGATCGTTTGAACCCTCGTCTCGCAGGATTTCCGTTGCGGCGATCTTGCCCGTGAGCTTAAACGTCAATTGTACGGATGTCGGTGACTGAATCGCCACGATGTTTTTGACAATGCTTGTGCCCTTGACGGCATTGATGCGCCGGACGTCCGCCTTAGCCTCCGCAATCGTCACATAGAACCATCCATCCGGCCGCAACCAGCTTTCGACATCTTCAATTCTCTTTGTGGCGGCGATACGGATGACCATGCCGTTGATCTTTGGTTCGAACGCGACGGAGGGGATGTCGTATGCCGTGGGAGGCGGTGCATCGCCGATGTAGAGCGTCCCGGTGGCTGGGTCGAAGCGTCCGGATTTGTCAAAGAGAATCTGGAAATACGACAGCGTGGACTGTATCGGAACGAAGAACGTATTTGCAGCAAACATGACGTTCGCAGTAAGCTGGTATACGGTCTGCTTCTGCGCCTGGTCGGTCACCACAATAAACGGATTGCCGCCCGTCACCTTGACCCGGTAAGGTCCATGTTTCACTTCCATCTTGGCGGTGGTGGTGTTCGTGTAGGAGGTCACTTGGAGCACCTGAGCCAGGTCGGTCAGTGAACCGTACAGAACCCCCTTGGTGCGGAACGCGCCGATAGTGGAGTTGTTTTTAGGATTGTCATTGAAGATGATGCGGATGGTGTTATCCTGCGCCTGCGCGGCAAACGAGACGAACAGCAGGGCGAAGCTCAACAAGGCGACGCTGACTGTCATTGCGAGCGCGTTTCTCAGCGCGAAGCCCCAAGGGGCGTAGCGTTCTGTCATTGCGAGGCGCTTTGTGCCGAAGCAATCTCTTCGTCTAACACGCATTGATCGGTGAGGTTGCTTCGCTCGCCCCTTTGGGGCTTCGCTCGCAATGACACTGTGGATAGTGTTCACCGGAATTCCATATGCGTCAAGGCGTGGACGAATATCTTGAGCAGCTCCCAGCGAGGATGCTTCGTTTGCACAATGTATTGCTGCTGCACGTCGTGCCCCGCCGCGCTGTCACGTGTGCTGATAGTGACGGAAAGGGGGTGGATGCTCATTTCTGACCCTCGTCGACTCTTGTAGTAATGCGGATACCCCTCTTCGCCAGTTCCTGGATCATCTGTTCACCCGGCACGCACTCTTCGGGGGTCATGACGCCGCGCCGTGTGATCGCTCCATCCGCCAGCATGCGTGCCGTGATGGAGGTTGGGAACGCCGTCGTGCGCATCATGGAGGTGATCTGCGTTGATTCATCATAATAATCCACGCAATCATACACAAGCTCCCGGTGCCTTCCACCGGAGTTACCGGTGATTGTTGCCCGAGCGAGAACCAGGTCTTTGTCTCCCGTCGAGAGCTTCCGCTTCAGCAGTTCGGTGAACAACTCACGTGTGGTCTTGACGGTTTGACCGATCATCACGGGTTCGGCGCCTGCAAAGCCCAGATCCAGAAGTGTTCGGAACTTCTCACAATGTCCCGGATAGCGGATGGTTTTGTAGTCGAGATTGCGCACTTTTCCTTCTAGCATCCGGGTGAGTGTTGAAATGCCGCCCGACGTATGGAATGCTTCCATGGTTCCAAACGGTGCAGGGAATGCGATCGACTCGAGTCCTGTCATCGACTCCACAGCCCGGATCCGGCCATCTTCGATCACTTCTGCCGGTTCGAGGTATTCATTCAAAAGCCCCTCGGCGGAGAAGACGATTTCATAATTGAGGGGCGGGCGGGGGTGTTGCGGGAGTCCGCCCACACGCAACTGAATCGTATCGACGCTGTCGAACTGCCGCATGCCTGTGACGGCGAGGATATTGACAAGTCCCGGAGCAAGACCGCAATTCGGCAAAATAGTGACACCACGAGCACGCGCGTCCGCATCCATCGCCAGCTGTCGCTCGACAACGTCATTGTTGCCGCCAAGATCGCAGAAATGGACGCCGGCTTCAATGGCGATTCTCGCAAGCTCCTCGTTCACCGAATACGAGACCGCACTGACGACTACGTCAACACCGGACATCGCAGGAAAAACCCTGTCGCGGTCGTGTACATCCATTTGCATCGGCGTCACATTGTCGCCGATAGAGTGTGCGACACGCGCGGCAAGCTCCTGTTTGATGTCGGCCAAAAACACCTGATCGGTGCGTGATGCTTTGGCGAGGTCGTAGGCTACTGCGCTGCCCATCATACCGGCGCCAAGGACAAGGTAGGTCATAGTGGTATCTCCTGTTGGAACCTCATTTCCGAATCTCTCCTGTCTCTCTGCTCCAGAACAGTAGGTCCAGCTCATCCATTGGGATGTTCAGATATCCGGCGAACTTCATGAAGGCCCGTTCGAGTGAGACGTAACGTTTGGATGTCAGGGTTTTGGGAATTGCTCTGATGACACCATGATGTTTCATGTTGCGCAGAATATGTCGATCCAAAATTGCGAGTTCCTGATAGCCGATATTCCGCAGGAAGTGCGACGCCTCCTTCCAGCCGAGTCCACGCACATGAGCGAGCAGCCAATGACGCAGCAAATATCCGTCCGTTCTGAGTGAGCTGGCGCGCGCCCGGCTGCGGTCGAGTTCCGCAAGAAGGAATGGATAGCTCTCCCGTGCCTCCAGAAGTCGGAGGCTCTTGGTATTGTGGAACCGGATGTAGTTCTTGCGATCGCGCAAGAGTGGTGTCGGATCGTCACCCCGTTCGAGAAAATGCGACGCCTGAAGTGCATCCACGACACGCGACGCATTCACCGCACTTGATTGTGGCGTCAACAAACAGTACGCCAGCTCATAGAACCAGAGTTCGCGCGGCACCGCGACGAATTCCGCCAGACGTGCGCGGATGGCGGAGCTGCGCAAGGCGTGGTCGGCGACGATGGTTTCGATGTGGCGATAAGGCGTGACCATGTCATTGCGAGCCTTCTTTTGGCGAAGCCCCGAAGGGGCGTAGCAATCTCACA
>PMMO01000092.1 GCA_003162215.1 Ignavibacteriota bacterium | reverse complement strand
CAGAACATACCCATCCGCACCGAAATGGGGCGGGCAATACGAGAGGCGTTTGTTCCGCGGGAAGAAGGCCAAAAAATCCTCTCAGCCGACTACTCGCAAATCGAGCTCCGGGTGATGGCGCACGTGAGCGGGGATGAGGGAATGGTGGAAGCATTCATGCATGAAGAAGACATTCACTCCACTACTGCGGCGAAGGTGTTCGGCGTCCCCCCAGGCGAAGTAACGAAGGAAATGAGACGGAAGGCGAAGGAGGTAAATTTCGGCATCATGTACGGTATCGGACCCTTCGGTCTGGCGAATCGCCTCGGCGTAAGTCAAAATGAAGCGCGTGATATCATTAGCCGCTATTTCGAACGGTTCCCAAAAGTGAAGCAATACATCTCCGACACGATTGCCGGCGCACGTTCAAACGGATATGTCCAAACACTTCTCGGACGCAGACGCTTTTTGCCCGATATCAACAGCAGGAATCATAATATCCGGGGGAATGCCGAACGCCAGGCCATCAATATGCCTATCCAGGGAACATCGGCGGACATGATTAAACTGGCGATGATCGCTATTCACAGGGGGCTTCCCGAGGAGGGGCTCCAGGGCCGGATGCTTTTGCAGGTGCACGATGAACTGGTGTTTGAGGTACCGGAGGGCGAGACAGGGAGAAGCAGCACACTGATTACCACCGCGATGCAAAACGCCCTGCCGCTGCGCGTCCCAATCAAGGTGGAAGTGGGGATCGGAAAGGACTGGCTTTCAGCACATTAGTCAATCCACAATGGTGGATCGTCTCTGCCGGCCCTACAGCGACCGTTCCTTCTTCCATCCCCTGCTGTTCAAGAGCATCGCTGCGCCAAACAGAATCACCGCCACCGGCCAGTAGTTGTTTACCGCGGTCCTCACATCCAACGCCGTAAAGACGTCCAGCTCTGCCAGCACCATCGCACCGCCAACGCCGATGAGAATAACTGCCGGCACCAACAGATGCCACCGGACAGGATGCGTCACCACAACCGCCACAAGTCCGATACCGGCGATCACCATGAGCAGCGGAAGCCCCATCGATTCATGAAACTCCAACGCCCCCAGGAGTCGCAACGTCTTGTACAGGGCAAAGAAGAACAAGACGGTCAACCAGAATACGCCTCCCTGCTTGTGCCGGCTGTTTCGGACGAGCACCACGGCACTCCCCACCGCCACACTCGCCCAGAAGATCAGCCACCAGCTCATCGCCAGGATGTCCAGGTGGTCGAGTAACATTGCCAACCCGACCACGATAAGAACGATGCCAAATCCGACCGGGTGTGATTTCACTGCACACTCCTTTAGAGGTACATGGTTATGCCGTCGGAACGGCGTAAGGTTCCTTCGGGATGACGATCCCCATCACCACGTAGAGAATGCAGACGAACCCGAAGGATGCGAGCGCACCGACGACGAACAACAGACGAACAATCACGGGATCCACATTGACGTGCGCACCGATGCCTCCACACACACCCAGGATCTTCTTGTCGGTGCGGGAACGGTACAGGCGCTGTGACTGGAATGTTGCTGCACTTGAACCATTCATTGCTTCACCGCCTTGCGGCGGCTGATGTTCAGGTGTTGAGGGATGGACGGCAAAATACTCACGCCCGCCGAACATGAACATGACACCGGCCAGTATCAGCAAGAGTGGCACCCCAATGCGCCAGGGAAAACCCCACCACTGATGCCAGAGGGGGAAGCCAAGGTTGCCCATAAGCCAGAACGCACCGACTGCGATCAGGAGGATTCCCCAGAACTTCGTGTTGTGATCGTGGTTCTTCGGCAGTGCGGGTGCCGATGCGGGGGCCAGCTCCTCCTTCGGCATGATGATCATTGCCGCAATATACAGAATAACCCCCGATCCGCCGAAGAGCGTCAGGAGCACCCAGACAATGCGGATAAGCGTGGCGTCTATTGAGAAATAGGCGGCAAGGCCGCCGCAAACGCCGTCGATCATACGATCGGTGCGGGATTTCTGTAACCGCCGTTCTGTCGTAGTCATGGCGAGCTCCCTTGTTGTGTGTTCCTACTGGAGTGTACGGAACACACCTTCGAGTGTTACAGCGGGAAAAACAGAACGGCCCCGCCTCGGAATTCCAGAGCAGGGCCGGAAAGTCTCATACGGGAGGGGAGCTTAAACCTCCATAATCTCCTTTTCTTTCAGCGTCAGAAGGGCATCAATATCCTTGATGCCTTTATCGGTCGCCTTCTGAATCTCGGTCTCACCGCGTTTTCGCTCATCCTCCGAGAAATGCTCTTCCTTTTCCGCCTTTTTCAGATGCTCGATGGTATCGCGGCGGATGTTCCGTATCGCCACCTTTCCGTCTTCCCCGAATTTCTTCGTAAGCTTCACCAGCTCCCGGCGACGCTCTTCATTGAGCGTGGGTATCGGGACGCGGATGATGTCCCCGTCCTTGATCGGGTTCAAACCGAGGTTCGCAGTCTGGATTGCCTTGTGAATGGGTTCACTCGCGCCTTTATCATAGGGCTGCACGCCCAGCGTGTGCACATCCATCACGCTGACATTGGCGATGTGATTCAATGCCATTGCCGAGCCGTAGTATTCGACCTTGACGCCATCAAGCAGTGCCGTCGTCGCCTTCCCCGTCCGAATCTTCGCCAGCTCCTGACGCACCACTTCGGTCGCCTTGTGCATGCGGTCTTCGGCATCTTTCAGAATTGTCTTGACCATGGCGGTTCTCGTATGGTGGAGTAGGACTACTGTTCTTCCGACACCAATGTCCCGACCGATTCTCCCAGAAGGAGACGTTTCAAATTTCCAGGCCGGTTCATGTTGAACACCAGAATGGGCACGTGATTCTCGCGGCAAAGCGTGATGGCGGTCAGATCCATCACTTTCAAATCGCGCTTGAGCACATCCAGATAGCTGATGCGATCGAAGCGGACTGCCTTGGGGTTGCGTTCGGGATCGGCATCGTACACGCCGTCCACCCGCGTTCCTTTGATGATGACATCCGCTTCAATCTCCACTGCCCTCAATGCCGCTGCAGTGTCAGTGGTGAAATACGGATTTCCGGTGCCTGCCCCCAAAATAACCACGCGTCCTTTTTCGAGGTGACGGATCGCACGCCGCCGGATGAACGGTTCAGCCACCACTTCCATCCGGATCGCACTCATGAGCCGCGTGACCACACCCAGGTTTTCCAGAGAGGCCTGCAACGCGAGCGCATTGATCATGGTCGCGAGCATTCCCATGTTGTCGCCGGTCGCTTTGTGTATGCCGCTTGTTGAGTTCGACACACCGCGGAAAATATTCCCCCCGCCGATGACAATCCCCATCTGCACGCCAAGTTCGCTGACCGCCCGCACTTCTTCAGCATACTGCCGGAGCCGGGCCGGGTCTATTCCGAACTGCTGATCTCCCATCAGCGCTTCACCGCTGAGTTTGAGCACCACACGCCGGTAGCGGGTCATTTCCATGTACGGTTACTGCTGCTCTTCGCCCAGGTGGAACCGGAGGAAACGGCGCACAGTCGGCGTCGTGCCGGTAGACTTGCCGGCCTCCTGCAACACGTCTTTGATCGTCTTGCCCTGGTCCTTGATGAACGTCTGCTCCAGGAGACACACTTCCTGATAGAACTTCTCCAGCTTACCCATGACGATACGGTCGATCACCTGTTCCTTCTTCCCCTCGTTCTTCGCCTGGGTGCGGTAGATTTCCAGTTCGCGCTCGATCGTGGCCTTGTCGATCTGATCACGCCCGATCACGGTCGGGTTCATGGCCGCCACCTGCATGGCGATATCGCGTCCTGTGCCTTTCACCGAATCATCATGCGACAGGCCGGCAAACTCAACGAGCACGCCGATCTTGTTTCCGAGATGCGTGTAGGAACTGACCATCCCGTCTCCCGCATCCACAATTTCGAAACGGCGCACGTCGATCTTCTCCCCNNTCTTGCCGGCGCTGGTGGAGTGGCCGTGGAGGGCGTCCATCGTGGCCGGACGATGCTTGGCGACCACTTCCGCAACAAGGCCGGCGAACGAGGTGAAATCTTCGCTCTTCCCGACGAAGTCCGTTTCGCAGTTCACTTCCACGATCACTCCGAGTTTACCATCGGCGCTCACGCGGGTGACAATCATGCCTTCCTTCGCGGAGCGATCAGCCCGTTTCTGGGCGACCGCCGCACCCTTTTTGCGAAGATACTCGATCGCCGCATCCATATCCCCCTTCGATGCTTCCAGCGCACGTTTGCAGTCCATCATTCCCGCACCGGTCTTGTCGCGCAGCTTCTTGATTAGTGCACTTGTAATTTCCATTCTTCCTGTTCTTTCGT
>PMMO01000058.1 GCA_003162215.1 Ignavibacteriota bacterium | reverse complement strand
GTCGGTTCCTGCAGCACCGTTCCACCGGTAGAGACGCGTGACCAGTTCGTGAATACCATCCCTTAATTCCGGAAGATACTGCACTCCATCGTCGAGCACCCGTGCTACGGCGTTGCTGCCGCCTGCCGACGACGCCAACGAAGGCGGGACAATTGTTCTGTCTACAAACAACGCAACCCGCTCGCCGCCGGAAGAAACACCGCTGACATCGGCGAGGCGAACCGCCAGGTTCGGTTTTGAACCGACGTAGTCGCCATCCATAAGCTGGACACCATCGGCATACACCTGCATCGTTGCGCGAAGGGGTTCTTTCACCGATGTGAAATTCAGCGTGATGCGCGCGACATTGTTTTCGGCGATGAGATCGCGTCCGCCCGAAGAAGGTGATACCTGCACCTCCAGCGTTCTCAGGCCCGCCAACCCGCTCGTCGAAAACCCGAGAAGTATTTCCCTGGTACTGTCCACCGGAAGAACACCGATGGTCCCCGAGGCAAGAACGGGAGAAGGGCCCGGACCCTGATTGATCGAACGTAAGACCACCCGCGCACCGTCAGCCGGCCGGTATCCGATGTTATGCACAGTGATGGGCAACCCCATATCGCCGCCTCCGGGGGGTGCGCTTTGGGGCGGACCGATCGTTTGCGGACTGATTGCCAGGTCCGGCGGAGGAACAACCGTAAGCGAAATGGAGTGCAGCGTCGGCGTGTACGCCGGATCGGATGTGTTCAGTGAAGCGCCAAGAGCGAACCCCGTATAGTTCGTGTCACTCAGCAGTCGATCCATTCCCGCGAGAGAGACTTGAGTGGATTCGGCTGGAATTGTGCGAAGAGTATCCATCGAACCGGCCGCGGTCCGCGCCAACAGCCGCACCTTTGCATCGGTCTTTCCCGGTATCGTCGCACTCCGCCATATCAACGAGTCCATGTGTATGGGCATTGGAATCACCGGCGAACGGAACGACCCGCTGCCGACACTGTACACATTCGGAACGTCGAGCGCCACGACTGCGCTGTCATTGGTGAGACTCTCGAGGGTCTCCGCGGGATGCCCCTTTCGGGCAATAAGCGCCCATGATTGATTTGGCAGCACGGAGCGGATTCTCGTGCTGCCGAGAGACTCGATTGCGGTGTAGAGACTGTCGGTGACATTGGTCTTGCCATCGAAGATCACGATGATGGCAAGGTAGTTGCCTGCCGGCGTGTTGCGTATATAGTACCGCATACTGTCGGCCTGCGCTGCTTGTGTGTACATATCAAATCCGCGGACGGCGATGTCGCCGGTGAAATCATTCACCCTGACAAGCAGGAAGCTGTTGCCAATGACCCACCAGAAACCTCGTACGGTCTGCTCATTCACATTTATGATGGAATACTTGTCAACAAGCCAATCTGTGCGTGGACCCAGTGAACGCGCATAGAGATGTATGGGCCTGTTCCGGGAAAGCGTGAGTCCCGAATCCCCCGCCGTCAGCTGTTGAAGAACTCCGCGGCTGAACTGAGCGGGAACACTCACGGACAACTGTACGGTCCCTGAGGGATGCGCGCCGGTGCGAGTGCGGAAGCAGCCGGTTACCCAGCTGCCATAGACACCCGATGCAAGCGTCCTCGCCCGCCAATAGTAGACGATTCCTTCAGCCAGCGCCGGAGTTACCCATTCGCCGGAAACCGGGCCCGGAGCGATCGCGTCCGATGTGATCTTGAAACCTGACGCAAACGTCGGAAGCGTATCCAGTTCGAATGTGTAGCTTAACGCAGTCTGTTCCGACCCGAACGGAGAGGTGATACGGAGATGCTGGGGCCCCGGGGGAACAACCATGCTCTCAAGCGGGTGCACCGGCAGGACAACATCCGCATAAACGTATTGATCACGCACGACGCTGTTGTTGGCTTTGGTCACTTCGGATATGACACCACCGGGGTCCAGCACTAAGGTGAGATGGTGCTGGCCCGGTTCCTTTGCAGCAGGCCATGAGAACCGGAGTGTGTCACGGTGTCCCGTCGCATGGAAGCGCAGCCCATCGACGATCATTCGCGTAGAGCCCTTGTACTGATCGGCCAATGAGACCGACACGCTGTCGCCCGGCAGGAGCCCGTATTCATGAACGACCGTCCGGAATGTCAGAGCCGTGTCAAGCGGCGAGGGGGCGTCCGTGTTCAGGGTGAGATCATCCTGGTTGACGGCAATATCAGGCTTGAGAGGTATCGGCATCTCATTGAGAGGATCGCCAAGCAACGGATTGAGATTCAACATGCCGACGGTGATGTATCCTGGTCCAGACTCTTGCCAGAGTTGATAGCGTGCTATGGTTGTTGCGGCACCAAAACGGCGGACGCTGTCTTTTGCCACCGCGGCGAGCATTTTGTTGACCAAACTCGTGCCGGAATTCGCGTAGCCAAGCGACGACGACCCCCACATTGCTATGGCAGCCCGGTTGTCCGCAAGGACAAAATCTTCCGAAAGGACATTACTGGATGGTTCGGCAAATGCCGAGACATTGCAGCTCGTGGACGCAATGAACGGCAACATGCCATCGGTATTCTCGAGCTCGTTCGGATCGCCAATGTCGACATTCCAGAGTCTGCCGGCAGCATGACCGAGAAAATTCACGAACCCCAGTCCATTCTTGAACAGGGCGCGCATTTCGATTTTCTTGTCGCCGTTGATGACATCATCCGTATTCTTATAGACGCGGAACGGCGTGCCGCCGATCGGCGGTGCCAGCACATCATTGGCGATCAGGGGCTCTGTCAACGCATTGAACGATGTTTGTTCCGAAGTGCCGATGCCACCGGTGATAAACATGAAGTTCTTGTTCCATTCAGCAAGAACGGGCGTGTCGAACCCGATCACCTTGTCAACCGTCCGCCGCGCCTGCACCGTGTCCTCCACCGGCAGCCGTCCGAGTATCAGCGAGGAGAGGAACGGATAGACCGGGTCAAAGCATCCGTACCAGTTGTCGCCGGCCGGCACGCCGTATGCCGGCACAAAGTCGGTCTTGACAGAGGAAGACATAAATTTCTGCGGATCCCACGATGCATCTCCGAAAAAGAGCACAGAGGAGAGTGCAGGAGCGGTCCAGTGCCCGTAGGCAAACGCAAGAAACGTCTTGATCGCTTCGGCGCTTTTGAATCCGAAACCAAACTCATCGTACAGATCATCGACATCCACCACAAGAGTGCGCACGCCGTTGTGCGACGCCCGGTGGGCGGCAAGCAGTTGAGCTGCCGTCAGGAAGAGTCTGTGTGTGACAATCATGTAGTCCGCCCCGCCGGGCCGGCGCCGCAGATCGGCAAACTCCTTCCCCCGGATCCCTTGGACGGGCCTCCGACCCGCTTCTGATGCGACAACGTACCGGTGTTGGCTTCCGAGTGAGTCCTTGAAGACTACTGCGAACCCGTTCGCACCTGGTCCGGTTACTGCGCCCCCGGAGACCTTTCGCAGTGTTGCGAGATCATATACTTCTATCAGGCTGTCCGGGAAACCGTCTACAGTATAAGCTGCCACACCTGAGCCCGGGTTGCCTGCGAACACGAGCGATCCATCTGTTGCGTAGAGAACCCGGGTGTATTCGACTTCAAACCAGTCGAGGTAGAACTGGTTGACGAGGCTAGGCGTCGGGACTGATGTGATTTTCAGTGAGTTCGTCCCGTCTTTCAACCATGCGGCCGGGACGGCAGCGCGGAAGAATCCCC
This sequence comes from Ignavibacteriota bacterium, assembly GCA_003162215.1. Taxonomy (GTDB): domain Bacteria; phylum Bacteroidota; class Ignavibacteria; order UBA10030; family UBA6906; genus Fen-1255. Next base: position 4,876 of record PMMO01000058.1, on the reverse strand, counting down.
GGTTGCGACCATTAAACTGCACCTCGCCGGCAAGCGAATCGTTCACCCAGAACCGGGCAATATGATCGGGTGTGTTGTAGTGAAGTGTTGTGCTAAAGAGTTTCACGGTGATGATCGCGCTATCGCCGGCGACGATAAACCGATGATCCAGCATAAAGGGAAACGAGGTGGTGGTGTTGGGATAGAAATACGACCAGACCCACCCTTCTCCTGTCACCGGACCGTTCTGTGTGATCTCTGATTCCCCTGTCCCCTCGTAGTAGTCCGTATTCTGTTCAAAGTGACGAACAGAGCGTGCCGATGCAATTGAAGTTGACGGCGCTCCCTCCGCTTGCGCAGCAGGTGTGATTGCCAAGCCGGTGCCGTGTCCCTGGAATGTGAGCCAGTACATGCTGGTGTCGCTGTAGAAATCGTAGGCTGTCGAATCACCCCGCCGTTGCGTGCCGTAGAATTCAATTGACGTATCCGGCCGCCAGAGGAAAGGAACGTTTACTCCTCCGAGGAAGAGACGTACATCGTTTTTCCCGAACGCGCTCATGCTCAATCCTGCACTCTGCAGCTGCTGCCGCGAGAGAGCGTACCATCCATCTATTGAAACCGGTATGCGNNGTTGCCCGCCACAGACGTGCTTCGCCGTAATTGGCAATCAGGCTGCGGTAGATTTCTTCGAACTGCGGATCGGATTCCTGGCCGGCGACGGGATGTGCCTGCGGGATCGGTGTGTTTTGCGTGTACCGAACACGAAGCGTCCCGGAGACGAGTCGCCGCAGGATCTTCTGCGCAGGGTTGTACTGATACGTCGCGAGATGAATTGTGCAGATACGTTGCTGCCGCAGGACGAAGGGCGGATCAACAAAAATGGTGGCTCCGGGAACAAACGCATCACGGGCGTACGCGCGGGCGTCCAGTGCATACTGCGCAACAGCCTCATGCTCTTCGGACATGCGATACGAGGGCGTCGGAGCGACGAGCACTCCCGTAACATCTTCATAGATGGGACTCTGAAGTTCCGCGGTAATATCCACACCGAAGGGAATGCCGAGCGACAGCGGCTCGGCAGGCAGGTACGGCATTCCGGGAGCAGCATCACGCTCCTGCGGCTCGCCTGCAAACAACGTGTATGCTCTCCCGGCAATCTCGATTTTCGACACCTGCCGGGGAACGGCCTGAACGGTGAACGTCCAGCCGTTCGGTTCACGAGCAAGCATCCGAAATGTGCTACGGCTGATTGCGGGAAGATCTGCGAAGGCAACATCTCCCACCACACCCAACACACCGATCACCGCCAGCAGCGCTACCCTCCGCATCGCTGTCACTCCCATCCCCTGATTGCCTGAAGCAGAACCCTGATAAAGAAAAGAGGGTTTCCGATCAGATACCGTTTCCACAAACGCCCCGGCTCTTGCATGAGCCGGTACAGCCACTCGAGTCCATGATTGGCCATCCATTCGGGTGCAATGCTTTTTGTGCCGGCCATATAGTCAAAGAGCGATCCTGCGGGCAAGATAGCGTGGACGTTGAGACGAGCCCGATTCATTTCTATCCAGTCTTCCTGCACCGGCATCCCGAAACCCACAAGAAGAATGTCAGGGGCGGCATCATGAATGGTCCGAATGACGGTCTCATTCTCCGGGCCTTGCTTCTCGAAGTACCCGTGATGCCACCCTTTGATCTTCAGTTGAGGAAAGCGCCGGGCGGCATTTCCGGCGGCAAGCCGGATCACATCATCGTGCGCACCAAGGAAGTACACCGAATACCCGCGCTCAACGCACAACGCACACAGTTCCCATACCCAGTATGTCAGCACAACGCGGGGCGGAAGGGCAAAACCCAGGAGACGCGCGCCGAGACGAACGCCTTCCCCATCACAGTAGACAACGTGGGCGGAGTTGAAAAATGACTTGACCCGTGGAAATTGCTGGGCGAGGTTGATGGCATGGATATTCGCGTATGCGTACACATCTCTCCCTCCTCCAGCAACGCTCGACCCGATTGCCTGGTGCAAGCCATTCCTGTCGATCACATCCAAATAAACGCCCAGGATATTTCCCTTAGGCATACGCGCTCGCCTGATGTTGAGCGCTTGCGCCGTTCGACGATCGCATCGCAGCAAGAACTTCGTTGATCACGATGGCGTTCATGCACGGGTTCTCAGGGTGCAGGCATGTCGTCTGGGCGCAAGGAGAACACGCAACAGGATGATACAGGTACACACCGTGCGTTCCGCGAGGCGCGGTAAGATCCGGTGAGGCAGGCCCATACAACCCCACCAGCGGAACGCCGACAAGCCCCGCCAGATGAAGAGGGCCCGAGTCATTCCCGACCATCGCCGAAGCTCCGCATAGCAGTGCGGCGGTCTCCACGATCGATGCCGATGAAAACAGATGCAGCCGGTCCGAATGAAGCGATCCCACCGATGCAGCCTGCCAGCGCGATCGCTCCCCTTCTTCGCAGATCACCACGACATCCTTGTTGAACTCCGTGACGATACGTTCAGCAAGCCCCAGAAAGTTCTCGAGCGGCCACTGTTTGTAGACCCAGGCTGCGAACGGATGAAGAACAACGAAGGGGATCCGAACACCCGCAAGAAATGGCGCGATGCGTTGATGTGCCTGTGAGATAACCTCAGAACGTATCGCCGGAGTGGTTGACGGCGCATCGGAGACGCCGAGGGCGTCGCACACCTTTATCGCACGCAGAGAGAGATGCTCCCTGCCATAACTGAGTTTGGCGGCGGCCTTCCGGCCTAAAACGTTCACGGGGGATTTGTGCAGATACTGTGCCTGAGCGTTGACATACCGGAGGTACCCGGCTTTTACGGGAGCACCGCTCCCGAGAGTCAGTATAGCATTCCTTTTCGCCGGGCTCATCGAACAGGCCAGATCGGCGCGGATGCGGCGGACTTCGCGAAGTCCCCGGCCGAAGCCGGCAAGTGTCTGTGTCGCTCCGAGTCCAATAGCCTGCAAATTGATATCAAGCGCTCGCAGGAGTGGGGCATACTCCTCCTGAACAATACACGTGATTTGCGCCTCTGGAAAAGCAGTGCGGAGGCGGCCCAACGCCGGAATCATGCAAACAACGTCGCCAAGGCGAGTCAGCTCCACGACTACGATTGAGTACATAGTAAAAAAACCTAACGAATTCCGTCGACAACTTCAATGAAAAGACCTTCAACTACTGTTTGATGTCGAAAACACCACGAGCGACCTTCCGAAGTCTTGCACTCTTCTTCATTGTTTCCTGAGAAAGCATAGCAGCGAGCATTGCAGGTTTGTTCTTTGTGTTCCCCAGGCTGGTCCCCCGTTCTTCCAAATGTTCAAGGATTTCTTTGCTGGTAACCTGCCTGCCGCTTGCGTGAATCAGTTCAATGATCGCATCAACAACCCTTCCCCTCACAGAGAAAGAAGTGGGGGCGTTCCTGTGTGCTTCTGGTGTAGAGCTGGTAGGAACTGGCGAACCCTCATAAATGGCGATTAGTCTGTCCAGAGCCTCTTTCTCTTGTTCTAGTGCTTCGCGTCTTGCCTTCAAGTCTTCAAGCAAAATTGGAGTTGCCATGCTTGTAATCTCCCAATTGATTGCACGTAATATAATATCCCACACGCTATTTGTCAAGTGTTATTTTGTATGCGTGTAAAGAAACGATAATCGCAGATATATGTATCACAATATATTAATATATAATATGTTACAGGGAAAATGAAAATNNCGCTGTGGCCACTCTTGCCATGGGAAATGACGTTCGGAGAAAGAATTTCATCCTCTCCGCCGATCTGGAGCGACGCGCCGGCGAAGTTGCCAAACGCACGAACAAAGATTTCAGCCAATTGATCCGAGATGCCTTGCACAAGTATGTAGAGGAGTTTGAAAGAGAAATGCTTCAACGTGAATTGGCTGAGGGCTATATGGCTAGTGCCAATTACTATAGCTCGATGAATAAACAATGGGAGGCCGCAGATGCCGAGTAGCCCCTCCGGTCTGGTTGTACCTTTGTTGAGAGGTGACGTGTATGAAGTGAATCTTGATCCTACTGTCGGAGCGGAGATTCGAAAACGAAGGCCAGCAGTGGTAATTCAGAACAATACTGGAAATCAGTATAGCCCAGTGACAATAATTGTTCCTATATCAAGTACGAAGGAGATCACAAAACCACTACCCATAATGGTCTTTCTCAATAAAAGCGAAGGTGGATTAAGAAAAGACAGTTATGTGGATTGCGGACAAATTCGGACTGTCGACAAATCCCGATTGATTGATAAATGGGGTGCTATATCTGGCTCAAGAATGTTGGAGGTAGAAAAGGCTATCAAGATTTCTCTAGACATCAAATAGCACTACTTCTGACCGGGTTTCTCTTTTCCCGCCTGTTTTTTCCCTTCAAATTACGACACTTCCCAATGATTGGGCAAACTCACAGGCATGAAGTGAAAGCTGAATACATGATCCGCGCAACGACGGCGGCTGAATACTCCTGCAATGCTCGCGAACGCCCCGCCGATGCAAGCGCAGCACACTGCACCGGGTTGTTGAGGAGTCCCTCAATGGCACGGACCAGATCCGGTTCATCCCCGGGAGCCACCAGCATCCCCCCTCCTCCCAACACTTCAGGGATCTCCCCGCTTTTGGATGCCACAACCGGAATCCCACATGCCATTGATTCGATCAGAATGCGGCCGAACTGTTCGACCCAATGGCTGGTGGGCATAGATGGCAATACCAAAGCATTCATGCTTCGAATAATGCCGGGCACCTCGGCGTAGGGTACTGCCGGAAGAAATCTGACGCGACCGGCCACGCCCAGCCGATCCGCCAATACACCCAGATTCTTACGCATCGGGCCCTGGCCGACGACAAGTGCGCGCACGTTGCCCGGCAGACG
>PMMO01000078.1:4128-7218 GCA_003162215.1 Ignavibacteriota bacterium | reverse complement strand
GTTTTGCGATCATGTAAAACTGTTCGATAAGTTGCCGCTTGAGGTCGAAGTTTTCGTCAACTGCTTCAATGACGATATCCACATCCTTGAGATCGGCAATGTTGGTGGTACCCCGCACACGGGAAAGCACAGCGCGCTTCTCGGAAGCCGTCTTCCCCCAGCGCTTGATCTCGTTGTCCATTGCCCGGTTCAGTCCGTCAAGACCGGTCTTCAATGAGGCATCGTCCTTTTCAACACCGATCACCTCGATTCCGGCGCTGGAGATGGTTTCGACAATGCCCTGTCCCATGACACCAAGGCCGAAAACACCGACAATGGGAAAATCATCTCCGGTTTTGCGCCGATGAATGAGCGGGGATTCGAGATCTTCAAACCGCAGTTTCTTTGCCATGAAAGGTTCCTTCTACGATCAACGTCGAAAAAGATTGGACACCGGTGGGGAAGATTGCTGTGTCAATGGAGGAGCACGTTGTCGGTGCTATAACCGGAATTGGAAAGCATTCCGGAGAAGAAGAAGCACGGTGATGGAGAAAGCGGTGGATACCGTCCAGGCAGCGACGGCCACGAGAAAGGCTTTCCAGGACCTACACCTGCAGAGAACGGCTAACCCCAGGGTCACTGACCCCACATACCATAATGTAAACAGATTTATTGAGGTAAGCAAAAGAATGACGCGGTAATCCGTCACCGCAGGGAAGAGATCGAACGCCGAAAAGGGTGGTTGCAGCGAGAGTGCTGCATTGCCACTCGCTATGGAGGCCCGAATGATCCCTGCACAACGCCCGAGAAGCGGGAATATCGAGGCTGCCAAAGAGAGAACAAAGAATCCCCGGAATCGCCCGGCGGCACGCCCCACAAACGCGCGTGAAAAACCGAGGAGAAGCATCGCTGACAGCCCGCACTCTACAGCCAGGCGAAAAGGAAGAAACAGTGTCCGGGAGGCGAGGCCTGCCCCGAGCCATTCCCGAATGCGTTCAACATCCGCAGGTGTGGCAGAAGGGGGGAGATGCGCAATCGTAATGGTTACTGCAAGCGAATGTGACAGCACGCCCAAAGACATCGCCAGGAGCGCAACGACTGCATACGGACGCCACCAGGCGACAACATCCGGCACACAACAGGCGGCGTGACGTGGCCGAAACGCCAGGAGGAATGGGAGGAGGTAGTCACACATATGACGGAGGACTCTTCCTCGTTCGGTTGCCCACAAGCTCGACAAACAGATCCATCAACGACTGAGTGGCCGAATGGCGCAGCATCTGCTCGGCGTGATCACGATACTCGTCCATCCGGCACTCCAGGAGCATCCGCCCGTTGTGCAGGATGCCGATATGGGAGCAGAGGCGCTCAACGGTATCGAGAATATGTGAAGTGATCAGCACTGTCGATCCTTTTGAGGCCATCAAGGTCAGCGTATCCCGGATGTCTCTTGCCGCGAGTGGATCGATCCCCTCGAACGGCTCATCCAGAATTACCAACGACGGTTTATGGATGATTGCGGCAGCAAGGGAGATCTTTTTCTTCATCCCTGTCGAGAATGTCTTGATCTGTTGAGTATCGACTTCAGGAAGGTCGAGGAAGTCGAGCAATTCCGCCGCGCGCTTGTGACTTTCTTCCTCCGGAAGGCCATACATCCGGCCGTTCCACTCGAGGTACTCCCGGGCCGAAAGCCAGTCAAAATACAGCGGCTCATCGAGGACGAACCCGAGGCGGGATTTGACGGCAGAATCCGTCCCGGTCCAGGGAGACCCGAACAGGGAGACGCTCCCTTCATCGGCTCTCAACAACCCTGCAATGATACGGATGGTTGTGGTTTTCCCTGCGCCGTTCAGTCCCAGGAAACCGTAGATCGCCCCGGATTGAACTGAGAGGTCCAGGCTGTCGAGAACCGTCGTCCCCGACTCAAAGGTTTTGCCCAGGCCTTTGATTTCTAGGATTGAGTTGCGTTCATCCATAGTTCCGGTATGTTATTGGCAATTCGGGCTGCTGTGCTTGGGAGAGACCATCCGGCCCACAGGAGTGCAGCCAGCGTAATGAGAATGCCATATGCTTCCCATGAGCCGATCAGGTACGAAACAACAACGACGGGGATCAAACTCATTCCGCCGACCAGCATTGCCAGGACTGACGCGGCGAGATCAGTGAGTGTCCACCCCATCCGTCCTCTGGGGCTTACGATCGAATAGTTGTTGCCGAATATCGAAAGCGTCATCCCTGCGACGACGCAGGCCAGTGTGGCATCGCCAAGGTCGTTCGGCGCAATCTGTCCGGTGTGAAAGTAGAACGTGATGGCGGCAAAGACCCAGAAGAGAATGAGCGTCAGAACGAGTGCCGCAAGATTCTTGACAGCAATGACACGCCGCCAGCTGATCGGTCGAAGTGCGAAGCCTTCGAATTGGCCCGGCCAGAGATACCACATGTTCAGGTAGTATGGTTCCATGCACGCGAAGGTCGCTGAGAGGGCGGGGAGCAACGGGGAGGCGAAGTAAGGCCAGAGCGAGAGAAATGGCACGAGAAGCGCGACCGGCAGCATCACGGCGTTCCGCGGCTCTTCGAAGAAACGCCGCAGCTCTATCGGGAAGAGAAGGATCTCAGGCATATCGCGATCCTCCGATCCAGGCCAGCCCGGCAAGGAGCACGAACGGAGAAAGAACCAGGAAGCTGATACCGTAGTTCCCTGCCAAGGCTGCGGTGCAAGAGAGCATGCACCAGCGAAATGGCATGAGGAGCTCGAGGGCGTGCGATTCGGGGAACACGATCGTTGCGGCGGATGTCACACAGGCGATTATACCCAGTCCAGCAAGAGCAACCGCACCCGATGAAGTCCAGCGTGCAAACAGGACGAGCAATGTCGCGGAGATGATCACTAAGGCCACTCCCGGCATGAGGAATGAGAAGGCAACAAAGGGCACCGACGCCATGGCTGGATGCACGATCATGGTCATGGAGAACACTGCGCTCGCCCAGAACAACACGACGTAGCGATGACGCAGCAGGGTGACTGCGACGAAGGCAAATCTGTTCCCGTGGTCCAGCGGATGGATCTCTGTGCGCTTCAGGATCGGATCGACAATCTGCAGATGAATCGCC
>PMMO01000078.1:0-4105 GCA_003162215.1 Ignavibacteriota bacterium | reverse complement strand
CGGGAAAACGTCGGTCTTCGAAATGGGGAACGACCATCGGAGGACTCGGTTGTCCTGTGAACTCCGGCATTCCAAGTCGTGGCGGGGGTGGTTGCTTGACCGGGATGGTGACGGTGAGCGAATTGCTTGGCAGTTGTAGTTCCAGTTGGGTTTGAGAACGCACCGATGCCAGCAATGCCCCGGGTGCATCTATAAGTGTCAGCTCGTAGAGCACTTCCGCGTAATGGCGCTGCTGGAATTCCCTGCGGTTCTTCTTCCGCTGTTCGAGTTCAGGAGTGGTCAGGTGCCGGATGGCATCCTGGAAACTTCTATGGTCGGTGGTGTCAAACGTTGCAGGCGGGGTCAGCCTCCCCAACCGATTGACTATAGTCAATTGACTATNNGACCCCAGACCCCTGACCCCAGACCCCTGACCCCAGACCCCAGACCCTTCTTCATCCTATCAGAAGTCACGCCGCTTGAGCATGACCGCACCACCGAAGAAAAACACCGAGGCTGAAAGCAGTGACTGGACGAACGGCTTCCAGTCCATCTCCTGTGCGAGCAACTGCTTGGCCCCGCTGGCACGCATCGCGTCGAGTTGGGGAAAGACGTAGTAAAATCCGTCGACGATGCTACGATACACAGTGTTCTCGGAGATGAGGTACAGCGTTGCCTCCCGATTGTGCAGGAGGGGACCGACGACGAACAGATAGAGATATACAAGGATGATGGAGACCGCTGTGTTGCGCGTCAGCACGGCGAGGAATGCGACGATCGCATAGAGGCACGCGAACATGAATGTGATCGTCAGGGTTGCCAGGAGAATCTGGAAATCCCACAAATGACATTTGAGTCCGAAGATGAGCCACGCTCCAACCATGAAATAGAGCACATTCACAAAAATCGCCACAAGGGCGCCAAGATATTTCCCGAGCAGCAATTCCCATCGCGCGATCGGCTTCGAAAGGTACAGATCCACTGTTCCTTTTTCGAGGGCGTCGGGTATCACGCCTGCAGTGGCGAAGATGCCGAAGAGAATGATCCCGGTGAACAGCCCGCCTGCAAGTCCGGCTTGCATGCTGCGAATTGCCGTGATGAGTTGCTCCTCCGGCATAACAGGGGAAGCCTGTTGACCAAACAATTGAAGCATCATTCCATCGGGTGTCACATTTGTCGAAAATGCGGCGGCCAGACCGAGAAGGACAATCGTGGAAATCGCTGCGAGAATGATGATCGTTGCTTTGGCTGCGAGTTCACGAAGCGTGAGGCGTATCAGCGCGAGGAGTTTCATGATGCCACCTCGCGCTTGATGAGACTGAGGAAAGACTCCTCCAGCGTGCTTCGCTCTTTTGCGATGGAGACAATCGGCACGTGATGGCGCCGGAGCATATCGATCAGCGCGTTGAGCTCAGCGATACTCCCGACATCAACCGTGAGGCTGCTCTGGGATTGGCTGAACTCGATCACCTTGGCAGCGGCCTCGAGGCGAAAGGCTTCGGGCAAAACCCCGTCTATCCCGATGTGATGGCGCTCGCCGCTGGTGGTGAGCTCATCGACCGTTCCGACCCTGAGCAGTTGCCCTTTGTCGAGGATCGCAACGCGATCCGAGATCATCTCCACTTCGGACAACAGGTGGGAATTGAGGAATATGGTCTTGCCGCGTGTCTTGAGGTTCCTGAGCAGATCGCGGATTTCTGCGCGGCCTACGGGGTCAACACCGTCGGTGGGTTCATCCAGAAAGAGCAGATCGGGATCGTTGATCATTGCCTGAGCGAGCCCAAGCCGCTGCATCATCCCTTTGGAGTACTTCTTCACCTTCACATTTCGCCAGTCCTTCAATCCCACGAGCTCGAGCAGCGTCGTTGTCCGCGATTGCAGGAGAGGGCCCGTGACCTCGCTCAGCGGGCCAAAGGATCGGAGCACCTGTTCCCCTGTGAGGTAGCCGGGGTACCGGTGATTCTCCGGGAGGTAGCCGGTTTTCACGCGGGCTTGCACGTCGGAGACATCATGATCCAGGATCGTTGCGCTCCCGCCGGTTTGGCGGGTGAGTGAGAGGAGGATCTTAATAAAGGTGGTTTTGCCTGCACCGTTCGGCCCGAGGAGACTGAAAATTTGTCCGCTCTCGACTTCGAGGGAGAAATCCTGAAGCGCATTAACCTGGCGCTTCCCGCGGAAGCCGGAGGTGTAGGTTTTGGAAAGATGTGAGGTGGAGATGGCGAGCATTACCGCACTGCTCCCGTCCGCTTCACGTACCGCTCGCGCAGAGTGGCGCCGGGTGAAGCATCCTTGAATCGCTCGTTGACAAACTCTTCGGTCGCCTTGGCGCGTTTGGCCACGACGTCGGGCGCCATGTAGTTGGGATCGAATATTCCGGGTTTCTCTTTCGGCAACCGGGCGACTTTGTTCCCTATGCGCATGAGGCCGCGCGGGTCGTATCCGGCCTGTGCAAGAAGAACTGCGGCCACGCGGTCAGCTTCGAGTTCATACTCCAGAAGCCGTGGGGAGACGATCTTCTCGTACGTCTGTTGCACCAGATCATCCAGCTCCGCCTCATCCTGGGTCTTGGGGCCGGTCTCTTCCTCCAATTCGTTAAACGCTTCGTCGGCCTTGATATGGACTTTGCGTTTGCTCATCTCCTGCATGCCGTGCTTTCGGATGACATGAGCCATCTCATGAGCGATGATGGCGGCCAGCTCGGATTCGTCATCGCACATCTGTACCGCACCCTTGGTGACGAACACGTAGCCGCCCGGAAGGGCAAAGCCGTTCACCTCCGGTTCGTCAAGGATGAAGACCGTGAAGTCCCAGTCGTACACGGGAGAATTGGCCGCGAGTGTGGCGGAGATCATGTTTACATAGTCGACGGCGGTGCGATCGATGATGAATCCTTTCTCGATCAAACGGGCGGCGATGCCGAGGCCCACCTCCTGCTCCTGAATCCCGGCGTCATAGACAATCGGTCCGAGGTTGAGATCTTCCATCCGGATCTTGTCCGCCAATCCGGGTTTTGAAGCTTCGACATCTTTGCGGAATGCAGTGAGATCTCCCTCACGGAATCCCTTGGCGGAATTCTTAAGAACTTTTTCGACTGATCCCGGAGGAGTCTTGTCGCGCTTCTCAGCGAAGCCGCGAATGGCTGCGGACACACCCGCGCGTGATGCCTTCGGCGAACTCCAGACCGTCTCCAGTTTCACGACACGCGCGCTTGCGGGCTTCGTGTCGGTGAGACTATTGGACGACATCCATCCGGTTTTCTTGTCGGTCAACTTGACCTTCAGCCAAGAGCCCTCCTGCACGACGACAGTGACCGCGGTATTTTCCGGAACGACCGCGACCAATTCGTAATACGCGCCCGGACCTTCGCGTATGTAGTTGTTGCTCCGCTTTGTGTAGACCACGTCGGCAAATGCCGTGAACGCTACCAGCATGAGTAGCACGGAAAAGAGCGTACGTCGTTGCATGATGAGTCCTCCGGGTTATTTCGATGTCATGGTGTACACGCCGTCCCATCCATCGGGCAATGACTGCCGGGAGAGTTCGGCGCAACGTTTCAGATAGAGTTCTGAAGGCATGGTATTTGGATCAATAGCCTGGACACGTGTAAACACTCCGATCGCTTTCTCAAATTCCCGCTGCCTGTAGAGCTGCAGACCTTCGGAAAAGATACCAATGATATCGGCCTGCAGTTGGGAGATGGTGCCCGCACGTCCGACCAGTTCGAAGATGCGAATGGGAATCGCTTTGCCCTTCACCTTGAGGAAATCCAGGGGCCGTGCTGCGATGGTACCCCCGGCCTGTTCATACGTTGTTTCGCTCAGGATGATATGTGTGCCGAAGACCTTGTTCACACCTTCCAACCGCGAGGCGACGTTGACCGTATCGCCGATTGCGGTGTAGTCGAGACGGCTGCTGCTGCCGATGTTGCCGATGACCATGTTACCTGTGTGCAGCCCGATCCGTGTAACGAATACCGGCATGCCGCGGTCGCGATCGGGGCGTTCATGATACGCGGCAAGAACCTCCTGCACTTCAAGCGCCGTCAGACATGCCACCCGGGCGTTATCCGGGCGGGGGATCGGTGCGCCGAAAATCGCCATGATGGCGTCGCCGATGTATTTGTCGA
>PMMO01000236.1 GCA_003162215.1 Ignavibacteriota bacterium | reverse complement strand
TCGCCCTGTCCCAGAACGTTACCAAAACCGGCACTACCGCGGCCCCTTTCCTGAAGATCGGCGTCGGCTCGCGTGCCATGGGTATGGGTGGCGCATTCACGGCCACCGCTGATGACATCACCGCGATGTACTGGAACCCGGGAGGCCTGGCGAATGTCTATGCCAGCGAGGCCACGTTTAATCATGTGCGATGGTTTGCCGATGTGAACTATGATTATGCGGCGTTTTCCTCGCATCTGGGCGACATCGGAACACTCGGTGCATTCGTCAGCGTGGAGTCGATGGACGACATGCTCGTGCGTACCGAAGACCATCCCGAAGGGACCGGCGAGTATTTCACTGCAGGGGCCATGGCTGTTGGCATAAGCTATGCCCGCAATCTGACGGATCGTTTTTCGATCGGGTTCAACGCGAAATATGTTCGTGAATACCTCTGGAATATGTCGGCCAATGGTGTCGCACTGGACATCGGCACCATCTACAAAATCCCCATCTTCAATGAGTTTCGACTTGGCGCCAGCATCTCCAATTTCGGGACCAAGATGAAGTTGCAGGGACGTGACAATATCTATATTGTAGCCCCCACCGGGTCCACTGGCAATCTCATCAATACTGACATACAGCTTGATGAATACGACCTGCAANNGACCTGCCATTGGTCTTTCGCGTAGGTGTCGCGGCTGACTTCATAAAAACCGACGACAACCGCATTACCGCCGCGGTGGATGCCGTCCATCCCAATGACAACACGGAATACTTGAATGTCGGCGTCGAATATGGATGGAACGAAATGGTGTTCCTGCGTGGCGGGTGGAAGTCACTTTTTGAGCGTGATACGGAACAACGTTTCACCGCGGGCATCGGTGTGCAGTATCGCATCGTCGGTGAGTTCAAGGTGAAAGTGGATTATGCGTACCAGGACTGGGGCCGGTTGACGAATGTGCACTACCTGTCACTCGGTGTGCGGTTCTGAAGGAGAGATAGGAGGTATTGCATGCGCACGCTCTACCGTATTCTGCTTCTGTTCTCTTTGCTTCCTGCCGTCGCAGCGGCCCAGAGCGCTGACGACGAGCTGGTCAGGATCAAGGAGCTGATCCCCGACATTGTCCTTGATGTCAAATATGCAACGACCGACAACTTCACTCACCAGAAGCTCTATACGATCGGAGACGCAATGTTGGCGCGCGGCGCGGTGCGTCAACTCCAACTGGTGCAGGATAGCCTGCGGAAGATGGGACTCGGGCTGAAGATCTACGATGGGTATCGTCCGCGGGCAATACAGTTTCTCATGTGGGAGATTGTTCCCGATCCCACGTACGTTGCGGATCCGAATACAGGATCAAATCACAACCGGGGTGCCGCAGTCGACCTCTCGCTGGTCGACCGTGCCACCGGTAAGGAACTCGCCATGCCCACACCGTTCGACTGGTTCGGGCCGGAAGCAGGGCATGGTTGGCTCCTCGGGCTCAGTGCGGAACAGGTGGCCAACCGGACGCTCCTGAAAACCATGATGGAACATGTGGGAGGATTCGCGTCATATGATTCCGAATGGTGGCATTACACCCACAACCCGTCACTGGCAAATCCCCTCCTGGATTTCCAGATGAAATAGGGGGCCCATGAAAACAACAACGCTGGTTCTACTCATATTCAGCTCCCTTCTTTCCGCGTTTTCGCAAACCGAGTTCATTGTCAACACCACGCAGGACAGCACGCAACGCGATCCGCACATCGTGCGGGATGGCGCGGGGAACTACGCGGTGGTCTGGAATGCGGTGGATTACGCCGCCGTAGGATCACGCGGCGATATCGTTCTGCAGTTCTTTGATGCATCCGATGCAAAGCTTGGCGGCGAAGTGCTCGTGGATACGACGAGTGCCGGTGACCAGGAGAAACCCGCAGCAGCCATGAACGCCGCCGGAGATCTGATCGTTGTGTGGGCTTCGCTCGTGGACATGGATTCGTCCTATGATATCGTCGCACGCATGTTCAAGAACCGCATCGCGACCGGACCCGAGTTTATGGTCAACACCGTCCGCCGCCTGACGCAGACGGAACCAGCCGTTGCCGTTGACTCGGCCGGAAATTTTGTCATCACCTGGGACACATGGACGGACAACAACGACAGGGACGTCAAAGGGCGTCTCTACGGTCCCGACGGCCTGCCACAAGGAGGAGAGTTCACCGTCAACACGACACTGGCATACAGTCAAGCCAGGCCGGCTGTGCGGTGGTTTCGTAACCGCAACTTCATAGTCACATGGGAATCATGGAAGCAGGACGGAGGCATGCCCGCAGGCTATGGTGTGTACGGACGTATCTTTTCCGGTGCCGGAACGCCTATGGGGAACGAATTCCAGGTGAACACGACAGTCGCAGACTACCAGTGGTATTCTGATGTCGAGACATTTGACGACGATAGTTTCATTGTCACCTGGTGCAGTTGGGGGCAAGACGGTTCAGGGGGAAGCATTATTCTCCAGCGGTTTAGCAGTGATGGGAGTAAAATCGGCGGAGAGGTGCTGGTGAATTCCACAACGGCACAATACCAGTGGCTGTCGAAAATCCGGAAATTCGCTGACGGTTCGTTCGCTGTCATCTGGTCAAGCTGGAAACAGGATGGGAGCCGGGAGGGGGTGTATCTGCAGTTGTTCGACAACACTGCAAGACGCGTATCGTTCGAAACACAGGTGAACACGACAACGGAGAGCTATCAATGGGAGCCCGACTTCATCCCGTCCGGCATTGGCGAGGCCATAGTGGTCTGGTCGAGTTGGGGCCAGGTGGGTAAAGACTATGATATCGTCCGCAGGCGGATCGCGCCCATTCAGCCGGAGGGGATCATTAAAACAGCCAGCTATGGACATCCTGCCGGACGGTCAACCACCAAACTTGCCGTTCATGTTGTGGACTCGCTTGCCGTCACCGGCCACACCTATGAAGCGGTCTTTGATACAGCCGCACAGAACACAAAAGCCTTCCTGAATATCAGGAATGTAACGACTGGAGACACGCTGGTTCGCCGCTACCCGATCGATCGCGGGGAAGGGATATTTTACCTGACACCGGTGTTTCAGGGCGTAGCAGTACAGGTTCTTCCCGAGTTCGATCTGGACATCGATTTCCAGCAGTCATATTTCATCGATCACTCCGGGACGAACCTGGCATTTGCGGTGAACTATCCATCGGCAGGGCTCAAGAAAGTTGCACCCATTGACGTTGCGCTGATCTGGGGACCTACTGACACACTGGCGAACGGGAATTACGTCACGGTATCGGATTCAGCGTTGCCGACACAGGGAAGTCAGAAGGTCATGGTGCCATTCCGGGCCTGGAATTTGACGGACAACGCACGCATGGATATGGTTGTAGTGGAGAGCAGGGCGGATAAGAGGTGGAACCCGGGAGAAAAAGTCGTGTTTCTTACACCACTCCAATATCGGACTGCATCCAACAACACGCATGTGGAAGTCGTTCCGCTGGCTCCGGCAGGTACGGTGACAATGCCGGCCCCGGGTGATACAAACGTCGTGCTCACACTACGGCCGATCCAGCAGGGAGAACGGTATACTTTTGCAACATCGCGTGCGCTTATTCTCGACGTTCCCCCGCAGCCCGGCGTGCCTCTTGCATTTGCACTGAGCCAGAACTATCCCAATCCATTCAATCCTGTTACCACCATCGGGTTTCGGATTCCGGGTGACGGGTTCCGGGAACTTTCGCCTGCCACCCGGGACCCGTCACCCGGTACCCGTATAGTGAGGCTCAGCGTGTACGACCTGCTGGGTCGCGAGGTGGCGGTGCTGGTGAACGAAAGGAAAGAACCCGGTACGTACAGCGTGCGATTTGACGGGAAGGGGTTTGCGAGCGGGGTATACTTCTCGCGATTGGAATGGGGAGGGCGGGTGGCGGTACAGAAGATGATTTTGCTCAAGTAGCTCGCGGCGAGAGATAGAGATCCAGACGTAGATTGAGTCTAACGTAAGGTGCTGGGCAGAAGAAAAAAGAGCCGCATCGGAAAGACCGATGCGGCTCTTGTGCTTGTACACGAGCAAGACCTACAAACGTACGCCCAATTCAAAGTACTGCACATTCTTCAAACGTCCGTAGTCGGCGAAACCGTAGTCGAGCTTCACCGTGGCAACATTCGGAATGCCGTAATGCACACCGACGCCCCAGGTGAGTCCCTGTTCGGAATCCCGCAGGAAGAGCGACTTGTAGCCAAGGCGCCCGAAGACGATCTCTTTCCAGCTTACTTCCAGACCGGAGTTCACGTATTCGGTATTGTCGTTGGGATGTGTCGCATCCACAGCAAACGTGGTCCGGATGTCGTCGACCGGATGAAGATCCCATGCGAGACCGATGCGGAATGTCAGCGGCAGATCGAACGACTCCGTCCGGAGATCGGACGGGACGTTGTTGGGTCCGGTGCCGACGTTGTTGTCGGGGTCGAAGTTGAACTGCAGATCGCGCCCGTCGAGCTTCATTGTGGTGCCGAAGTTGGCGATGGATGCACCGATGCTGAGGCCGGGGATCTCGGTGAGGTAGAGGGTCCCCACATCGATGGCGAAACCGCTTGAGCTTTCGCTCCAGATAGCTTCGCGCACATATTTTGCCGTGAAGCCGATGGAGAACCTGTCGGTGAGGTTACGGGCGTAGGAAAGAGCGAACGCGATGGAACTGGCGTCCCACTTGCGGCCGTCCCCTTCGGGGAAGTCCACCGTGCGAACGATATCCTCGGGAACCCGCAGTGACGTAATCGACAGGCCGAAGGTGCCGAGGTCGCCGATCGGCATGACGCCCGCCGCGAAATCGAAGTTAATATCGGCCAGCCAGTTGACGTGGTTGAACATCAACTCGCTGTTGATGTTCATCCGCGAAAGGGCGGCGGGGTTCCAGTAAATGGCGGAGATATCGCCGGTGACGGCGGTCTGCGCGCCTCCCATGGCGATGGCGCGGGCACCCACGCCGATCTTCAGAAATTGCGCAGCCGTCGTGCCCACCTTCGCCGTACTGCGGAACAACTGGGCCTGTGCGGGCAGGGCAAGGGCGATGATCAATACCGCCATCAGCATCCCCGCCATCACGACCCGGCTGCGATGATGGATGTTCATAAAACCTCCGTATGCATGATCATATTCGTCGTCGTTCATCATTTGATTAGCGCGAACCGCCCGATCTTCTCTCCGACGCCCGGCACCTCCACGTGGTAGAGGTACACACCGTACGCCAGCCGCTGCCCCTCATACGAGAGGAGGCGCCAGTCAGCGTAGCTTGTGCCATCGTTCTTCACAATCGTATCCACGAGTTCCCCGATCATCGTGTAAATACGAATCGTGCATTGCGGCGGAAGATTACGGAACTGCAACTTCGGCTCGCCGCGCTTGAGTGCGGTTGGACCGGGTTGTTCGAGCGAACTATACGCGACGTACGGATTCGGCACGACGTAAATTCGGTCGAGGGAATTGCCTGCTTTGGCGGCATCAAACTTCGACGCCGTGGTGGTGAAGGTGAACTCGTCGCCGGCCGAAAACGGCTTCGTGGTCTTGGCGACATACACGTCGCCATCGGACGGCAGGATCACCGCTGTCCCGTTCTTGGGCGCCGAGAACATCACCGACAGCAGGACCGGAATGGGGGTCTGTGGAGCGTACTTCGGCGGGGTCACGATGACAATCTCACGGCCCGGGCGCCACATGCTGTCTGCCGGTGCCTTGTCGACCAGCACCCTGATCTTGGACGTGTCTGTGACATTGGTGACACGGAAAGGGCAAACCACAACCTTGCGCCCGGAGTTGTTCAACAACGTGTCTCCGGGATGCGCCCATTTTCCGTTCGCCAGCGTGTCCGTCCTATTCCAGAGAATCTGGAAATCGAGAGGGGCGGGACGGAAGGGATTGACGGAGAGCGCAACCGTTCTGATCGTCGCCGCGGTCAGATTGGTGTTGCCCACCTTCGCCCACCCGCTCCGGAGCGAGTCGATGCCGAGTGGCTCGTTCTGGACATAGAGACGCACGCCGTCGAACACCGGGTTGTCGTCTTCCGCGTTCAGGAAATTGCTGCCGGAGATCGCGGAGTACTGATATGACGCCGTGTACGTCGCATTGTTGACGAGGCTGCCCGATGCGAAACCGCGGATACGGCCGCCGGCGGCGTCAATGCGGTAGGATGCCGGTGGCACGGTGTTCCCTGAGGCATCTTTCACCACCAAGCTGCTCGTAATCAGGTTCTTCCTCGAGAGCGGAACGTAGATCGTATCGCGCGATGTAAATGTCTCCGTTGTCAAGCCGGTGGATTGGACGTCGTATACGATGTTGCCGTTGGACGTCCGGAAGTCGACATTGTACTTTGCGCCGTCGATCACCGAGTAGTTCTCAAACACCTTCACCTTCATGCTTCCCGTGGCTATGCCGGTCACCCGCTGCGGCGCGAAGTTGTTGCTGACGAGCGCGGGATTCTGGCCGTTTGGCAGAGGGCCCGGAGTGATGCCGAGTGTGTTCTGATCGTATTTCAACACGGAGGTGATCGGGTCTTTCGTGATGGCGATCTGACATTCCGACGGCGGCAGCGCGACGCCCAGGCTGTCGAAGCCGTGATCGTACGATGCGACGGCATAGTAATACGTCACCCCGTTCGTCACGGTGGAGTCAACGTACTCGTGCACCAGTCCGCTATTCGTGCCGAGGTTGTATTTCACGCCGCGTCCCAGGTACTCCACCGGATGCAGTCCGGACCAGGAATTCACGAGGTCAAACTGTGCCTTCTGCCCGTTTTTGCCTACGAGTGGAGTGGCCAGGAATGCAACCCCGTTGGCGTCGGTGATGGTGTAGATATCGCTAAACGTGTAATCCCGGCTTCGATAGATCTTGTAGCCTTCGAAGTCCTGCGTGTTCGTGAGGGGATCGGTCGTCTTTTCGGCGAGATCGTCCCAGTAGAGCGTCACTCTGCCGTCCCCCGGGATGGCATGCACCACCGGTTTGGGCGGCGGCTGGGCGAACAGGTAGTTTGCCTCGAGCACCCGCTGCGCGGTTTCCGCGTTCAACAGCAGATCGGCGAGGTTCTCGCCCATCATGAGCGCGATCGAAAACCGCTGCGTCGCATTCGGTTCAAGACTGAACGGTCCGGAACCGTAGAGGAATATATTGTCACCGGGAGTTGAGAACAATGTTTGATCGATCGCGATACTGTCGGACGAGAGGTATTGCGTGAAGAGTACATCATTTTTTGGGTTATTCGTCGAGCCGTAGCCCAGTGCATTGAAGCTCGTCAAACCGATCTGGTCCGACTCGTTGACGTCACGGATCCCGAAATTGGGTTCGGCGACCAGGTTGTTGTTGGCATCGTAGCCGATATCCGGCTTGCCGTTCCCTTCACCGAAATCCCCGGTGCCCGGGATGCCGTCCAGACCGACATCATCTTTGTCCGGACGCCAGTTGCCGTTTTCGTCACCCGACCAGCGCGGCTTCGGGCGGCCGTACAGTTTGATGTACTTCGTCGTGTCGGCAATGCCGGTGGTCAATGGGTAGGCAATGCCGTCGATGTAGAAGCCGGCATCGTTGAACGGACTTTCGTCAATGATGCCGTCATCATCGTCATCGATGCCGTTTGTGGAGTTCGAGGGGGATTCCAGGAACTTGAATCCAAAGTACCCGGGAACGAGTCCGCCCTCACCGACGCCATTGGCATCCCATGCATACACCATGCTGCGTGCGCGCTGGTCGAACGGATCTGCGAGCGGGCCCTTCGGCGGAATAAAGTAGGCCAGGTCATCCGAGAAATCATTCGCACCGCCGATGTGCGGATCGCCGTACATGCCGAAATACACTTTCGGAAGCGCCTTCGGGCTCCGGTTTGTCACACGGTAGACGAGGAAAATGATATCCTCGGCCAGGGGGTTGTTGAATTGGAAGAAGCGGCATTCAAGATCGAGCCCGAGACCGAGCTTTGTGGAGTCGTTCTCGAAGGGCCGGTACTTATCTTTCCACTTTGCGTTTGTGTAGTCATCGCACACGAAGTAGACCTCTTCATCGGGCGACGTGGCATCATTCCCGAGGTAGGCCGGCCATACATACCGCCCGAGAGTCTGGTTGTACCACGACTCGGGCCAGCTGTGAGGTTTGCGTGTGAGGTCGCCTCCGACATCCGACCGGGCACTCCACGCGGCGATATCCGGCTGGCCGGGGGCGGCATAGCCGGCCTTCGGCAGCCAGCCCCATTTCAGAGATCCGTCCGGCGCATACGCGCCTTCGCTGGGTGTATACATGCCGTCGTCGAGCATCCAGATGGAATCCCCCTGAACACTTTTCACGCGGGCGGCAACCAGCGGGTCGAATTCGAATCCGTATCCGAGGCGGTTCCACACAAGGTCCGCCACGTTGGGCAGTGTATTGGGGCGTGTGATGTTGCCGTAGTTGTAAACGATGGTGGTGATTTTGTTGCCGTGAATGATCAGACTGCGGATTTCCGACATGAGGCCGGTGGTCTTACCCAGCGATTTCTTCGATTGCTGATCCAGGAAGTCCACAAGTTTCTGCCATTCCTCCGGCGTCGCCTTTTTGGGGTTGAGCCGCAGCAGATCACTCTCCTGGGCACGCGTCGCCGCGAGGGGCAGGAGCAATGCTGCGATGGTAAGGAGGTGGAGAAGCAGTGTTTTCATACAGATTCCCATCATAGATATGAGATGATTAGAACACGATCGACGCGCCGACGCGGACGAGCCGCGGGGTGCTTATCATCGCAGGGTTCGCGTAATAATTGTCCACACCGCTCAACGGAATCATGCCCTGATCGCCCCGCACGATGCGGTTGTGCAGATCGGCGAGAAGCTCCGGCTGCAGAGTCTGCGTGATGTCGTACAGCGCACGACCCGAGCTCGCATAGACGGCGATTTCATTTTCGACGTCGAAGACGTTGTCGATCAGCACGAAGACCGACAGGTCCAGCCCCCCGAATTTGAAGAACTTCTCAAATTTGAGGTCGACGTTCCACTGCAGCGGCTGACGATCGCTGTTCTGTGTGAACGTGATGGGGACAACGTTCGATGGGAACGAGGGCGTATAGGGCGTGCCCGTACGCAGGTAGCCGATCATGCTGACCGACCAGTCGTTCGGTTGCGAGAGGGCAACGGTTGATGTCAATGTATGGCTTCTGTCGAAGCTGAGCGGCACGAGATATGTTTCACTCAGACGCCCCTGTTGCTCGTTGAAGAAAATCTCGTCCGTTGGAAGCGTGCGATTGCCTTCGGTGACCTGGAACGTGTAGTCCAGCGTCGCCGACAGAAGATTGTCCGGCGAGCGCCTCTTCACCAGCGAGATACTGATCCCGCGTGTGTTGGCATAGCTGAGGTTCGTGAGCAGAGAGTATTGTTTGTCGCCACGCGGCGTGATGATTGTCTGCGAGTAAATATAGTCACGAACGTCCTTGTAATACCCTGTGATCTCGATCTTCATATCCTCCGTCAATCCCTGCTGCAATCCCAGTTCGTATTGGATGCTCTTCTGCGGATTCACGTCGGGATTCCCGAACGACAGGGTGACACCCGATGGCGCGCGGAAGTCGGGGTTGCTGTAGAGGCTGGACAGCGAACCGATCTGATAGAAGTGACCGTAGGAAAAGCGAATCGTTCCCTGATCCGTGATGGGATACGATACGCTCACGCGCGGACTCACCATCTGCTTTTTCGATGCCTTCACCAGATGGCCCTGCAGGAAAATCGATTGCTGCAACGCGAGTTCCGTGCTGATGGAGTCATTGTACTGGGCGGCAGGGTCGAAGTATTCGTACCGCACACCCAGATTCAGGATGATCGATTTGAACAGCTCGATCTTGTCCTGCACATATGCGGCAATCTGCAGCGGTTGGCGAACGTAGGCGGCATACCCGCCCGCGGCATCGGGAATGTACGGCAGGAAGTGGTAGTTGCCGCTGAGGGCGTTCGCAAAACTGGGGTCCGTATTCGGGGAATTCGGATCCTTGAATTGCAGGGTGTAGGATTCCACCGTCAGCTTGTGCTTTCGCACCTCGATGCCTGCCTTCATTTCGTGGTCACTAAACATCTGCGCCACGAGATCGATCTTGCCTGCGTAAGTGACCGTCTTCCGGCTGAACCGATCGTTATAGGTGCCGCCGGTCCAATACTCGGTATTTGGGAACTGCTGGGTATAAAAATTGGGGAGGTAGCGAGGATCGTCGGGGCTGTCATACGCCCACGTGTGGGCCTTGTCGGTGACCATTGATCCCTTGACAGTATAGAACATCTTATCGCTCACGGAGTGCGTAAATTCAATTGAATGTACCGTCCCTTCGCTGCCGGTGAGTGCATTGCCATCTGGTTTGTACCTGACTGCGTGGGTGGAATAAGTAGCAGTGTACGAATAACTCGGGTAATCGGGTTCCTCGCTGAAGTTGTACACAAACTCGTACTTCAGTTTCATTTCCGGAGTCAGACGCCAGCTCACGTTCCCCTGAAGATTGTACGACCTGCTCCAGTCCAGGGGGACGGCGGCGCCGTCGCCGCTGGCTCCGCCGACCCGGTTGGAGGTGTCATGTGACAACGGTGCGAAGTAGTAGGGGTCGCTGGGTGACCCGCGGCGCGGGTCGCTGCTGGGGAACCCTTCGCGCGACAGGTAGGCATCCGTGGGTAGATAGATTCGCTGGCCGTAGAGGTGGCCGCCATTCCAGTTGTACACGCCCGATGCGAAAAACGTGAGGTTCTCGCCGAGGATCGGCCCGCCAAGCGTGGCTTCGGTGCGGTTCACGTTCGACGGAGTGATCTTGTTGATATTGAAAAAGAGATCCTTGTGGGAGCTCACATGGTCGCCGGTGTAATATTTCAGACTCCCGCTCAGTTTCGGTCCACCGTCCCGCGTCACATAGTTGACCACGCCGCTCAAGGCGCTGCCGTATTCTGCGCTGAACGTACCGCTGGAGACGGAGACTTCACGCACGGCGTTCGTTGCTACGCCGACGGCTCTGTTGTTGCCGTACGGGTTGTTGATGTTTATGCCGTTCAGCGTATAGGCGATTTCATTGCCGAACCCGCCACGGATATGGATCATGCCGTCGTCATCGACGGTGACACCGGCCTGAAGACCGATGATTTCACTGATGTCCGTAATCGGCAGAGCCTCGATGCTCTCGGACGAAATCGATGCAACGGGGTTCGTGAGGTCCTGGCGGATGAGCGGGGTGCGCTCGGCCTGGACCACCACCGCGTCGAGTTCGACACTTCCCTCGACCAATTCGATATCGAGGGTCGTGGTGAAGTCTGTGGAGACCTGGAGGTCGTTCACTTCGGACCGGCGGTAGCCAATGAAGGATGCCAGAACTTTGCAGCGGCCGGGTGGAATATTGAGAATGACGTACCGCCCGCTGACGTCAGAAGACGCGCCGAGGGTCGTTCCCTGAACTACAACATTGACGCCGGGGAGCGGCTCCTTCGTGCGCGAGTCGCGGACAACACCGGAGATTTTTCCGGTACTGCCGGCCCAGAGCGCCGAGACGCCCAGTGCGAGGCAGAGTACGCCCGTCACAAAACGTGTAACGATGCGCATAGGGTACCTTTAGGATGATGATGAGTGAATCATAGAATCCGGGATAACGGGGAGGACGTGACTGGGTTCTTCCCTTCGACTCCATGGATACGGCAGAGGGTGCGCGTAGATCATGCAAACATTAGTTAATATAGAGAAAGCACTTGGCTTAGTCAAGGCAACTATACCTTGACTTTTGTTGAGAAGTTCTTCATTTTCTTGAGGAATCGCATTCCTCTTCCCGATGTCGTTCGCTCAGGTTGCAGACGCCTATAGCTACGAATCTTCCAGGTCTGTCCTGAATACTGCCCCACTACAACATGCAGGAGTACATATGACAAGACTCACACGGTATTTCATTGTGCTGCTTATTCTCTGTGCGGTCGGGACGGCAGATGCCCAATGGCGCTGCCTGTATGCCACGTATGATGACAATTGGGACGGCAATGCCATAGGCGCTCAAGCCGCCAGTGTAGGCGTGATCAAGGAGAATACGTTCATCGCGCTCGTTTCCGCCTGGAGCGGCGACGTCAGCACGAACTGCTACATGCTACCGTACGTGAACGCCGATTCAGCCACGGGCCGGAAATACGGCTACGGGTACGATCCGACCGACGTTTTCCAGGTGTGGACCGATGGAGGGTTCGATCAGGTGATTATGGCCGGTGCCTGGAAAATCAAGGCGACTCCCGATAGTCTCATCTACGTCGCCAATAATGATCCTGACCACAATATTCTTGTGTTTAAATTCACCGGCGACACCATCGCCACAGTCCCCGTGAAATCCACCGGCGTCTATCCGCGCCAGCAGACCGGCAGCACTGCGATTCACGGCATTGATGTGGACGCCAACGGGTATGTGTACGTGTGCGTTGACTCCACGACGGGCGGCACAAAGGATATCCAGGTCTATAATCCGGTCTCCCAATGGACCGCCAGCCACACCGACGCCCCTGCGTGCACCATCGACCTGCCGAACGGCAGATATCAGGGAATCACCGTGAGCTCGGACGGGAAGATGATCTTTGTGTGTGAGTACGCCAGCCGGAAGGTGCTCAAGTACAAGGGAACGCCCGCCACCGGATATACCGCCGATGCCGGGTTCAACTTCGCGCTGTCTGCCGGCGACACGCTCTCCTCCGGGCTCACCGCGGGTCCCGTCGGCGCCGCATATCTTGCGCCGAACAATATTCTGGCCGTCGCCTGCAGTCGCCTGCTCACGCTCGGTGCGGGCTACTCCTACGGGCGCATCTACCTCGTGAACGTGAATAACGGAAACCTGATCTCGACCGACACCACCCTCAATTATATTAATACCGCGTTGTGGAATTTCGTTCAGACTGGAACCTACCAGACACGCGGCGGCGGCACCGTCCCCGGCAACGCTTCCGGCTATACCTCCACCTATGATGTGAAGTGGGACGCGGCAAAGAACCTCTATACGCAATCGTACTATGGCTGGACGGTCGACAAGTGGCAGTACAATGGAACCCTTCCGACCATTACGTTGACCGGTGTTGAAGAAATCGGCGACATGCTGCCAAGCGGCTACGTTCTGTCGCAAAACTATCCAAATCCATTCAACCCCACGACTGCGATCGATTTCACGCTCCCCGCATCAGGATTTGTTTCCTTGAAGGTCTATGATCTCCTCGGCCGCGAGGTCATGACGCTGGTGAATGAACAGAAAGCCGCCGGCACGTACCGCGCGACATTCGATGCCTCGAACATGCCAAGCGGGACGTACTTCTACGCCCTGAAGGCCGGGTCGTTTAACAGCGTGAAGAAGATGACGCTTGTGAAATAGCGTCGGCGCCCGGATTGCCGATCTCCGGCGGGGCACAAGAACATTGGTAAACAACGCAGTCAACCGTGTACTCATGTATCAATCATCAGGAGGATCGATGAGAGCTCTTATTCGATTGTTATTCCTACTCGTCTTGGTCAGCACGGTTGCGATGCTTGCTGACGCACAATGGCAATGCCTCTATGTCACTCTGGATGCTTCGTTGAACGGGACGGGGGACCGGACCATTGGTGTCGGAGTGATCAGGGAAGACACATTTGTGGCGCTTTGCACGAGACCGGACAGCTACAGCTATATGATTCCGTACGTCAACGCAGATTCCGTGCAGGGGAGAAAAAACTTCTTCGGGTACGGCACAAGCGGGATCTATGCGATCTGGACGGACGGTGGGTTTGATCAGGTCATCATGAACAATGTCTGGTCGATCACTGCGAGACCCGACAGTACTGTTTACGTTGCCAGCAACGATGTGGATCACAACGTGCTCGTGTTCAAGTTCATCAACGACACAATGTCGGTTGTGAGCCCATTCCCGCGGCAGCAGACGGGAACCAACACCATTTATGGCATTACTGTTGATAACAACGGATATGTGTATGTGTGCAACGACACGACGAATGGACAGACCGCCGACCTGAAGGTCTATCGCCCGATCAACACCTGGACCCCGGCTCTCCATACGGATGCACCCATTACGACAATCGATCTCCCCGATGGTGTCTACAAGGGGATTGCCGTGAACGCGAATGGGAGCGCAATTTTCATTTCCGACTACATGAACCGCAAGGTTATCAAGTACACCGGGACGCCGGCAACGGGATACGCTCTCGCGACAGGCTTCTCATTCAGTCTAGGCCCGAAGGATACGCTCACCAATCCGGCGGGCGTTGGACTTCCGTCGCGCTGCGGCCCCATCGGTTTGGGCTACCTTGCTTCAAAGAACATCCTCGCCGTGGCATGTGACTCGTTGCTGAAAGCCTCCGGCGGGACAAACTATAGTTACGGACGTATTTACCTGGTCAATGGCAATACCGGCGCGCCGATCTCAACAGACACCAGCATGTCCGTGATCGATCAGGCCGCTTGGAATATGGCACTGACCGGAGACTATGCAACGCAGGGTCTCGGTACCGCCTCCGGCTACGCGTCGACAATGGATGTAAAGTGGGATCAGAATGGCAATCTCTACAGCCAATCGATGTATGGTTGGACTGTCGAGAAGTGGAAATACAACGGGACGCTCCCCAGTTTCACGACCGGCGTTGAAGAAGTTGGCGGAACATTGCCGCAAGGGTACACACTCTCGCAAAACTACCCGAATCCCTTCAACCCAACAACGACGATCGACTTCACGCTGCCCGCGTCGGGTTTCGTTTCCTTGAAAGTCTACGACCTCCTGGGACGCGAGATCATGACGCTGGTAAATGAACAGAAGGCTGCCGGCACATACCGCGCGACGTTCGAAGCCTCGAACCTGCCGAGCGGGACGTATTTCTACGCGCTCAAGGCAGGATCGTTCAGCGAGGTGAAGAAAATGACGTTGGTGAAATAGGACATGGGAAGTGGCGGGGAGATTGAGATATGGATTGAGATGAAGGTTAAGGTCGCAGAAACGCAGCGTGGCCCTTCAGGGGCCACGCTGTGTTATGAGTACGCACAGTTATGAGTACGCACACACCGTCCACATTGAATGTCACTCTCATAAGCGGTAGTTTTCATAAAGAAATGACACTGGCGTTCAATGCGGACCGCATCATGCATCGCGTGACTCTGGCTGTTTTGTGCTTACTTGCTTCAACACCTGTTGTATTCTCGCAAACCTCCCAAGACTATCTACCGTTATTTGATGCTGCCGCGCGTGAGTGGGGTGTGCCGGCGCCGGTGCTTCAGGCGGTCTCGTACGTTGAAACCCGATGGACGCACATCGTGCCCGAGGTGGATCATCATGATGCGGAAAAGCATATGCCCCCGGCATATGGGATGATGGGACTGCGGGATGATGCGTGGTTCGGACACAGTCTCGTCAGTGGAGCGGACCTCATCCACGAAGACGTCGGGGCGGTGAAGGCTTTGCCTGCAACGAATATCCGTGCCGCGGCCGCGCTTCTTGGTAAACTCTACCGCGTGGGGAGTGCGGGGGCAGACCGCGATAATCTGCTCAATTGGTGCGGAGCAATCGCAACGTACAGCGGCATCCCCCAGCACGATCTTCAGGCTGAGTACACGCGGGAGGTCTACCAGGTATTGCAGCAGGGAGTGAGTGCAGGACATGTATTAATTGCTCCCCAGCTTCTCGAGAAGAATGCAGTCGACGCAGCTCTCACCCGTGCATTCGGCCTCAGCAAAACTTCTACGGTGATGTCCGACGATTATCCCCCTGCAGTCTGGGACCCCAGTCAGAACTACAGTTCGCGCGCAGGAACGAGAATCACGCAAGTGATCATTCACGACACCGAAGGCTCGTTTGCCGGGTCCGTTTCATGGCTGAAAGATGCTGCAGCACAGGCCAGTGCGCACTATGTTATTCGGAGCTCGGATGGCTACATCGTACAACTTGTGCGGGAGGCCGACAAGGCCTGGCATGTGAGCTGCTGGAATGCATGGACCCTTGGTATTGAGCACGAGGGGTATGTGGCCCAACCGCAATACTTCACACAGGCAATGTATCAGTCTTCGGCGAAGCTCACGCGGCACTTCTGTAACACCTATGGGATCAGTGCCGATCGATTGCATATTGTCGGGCACAACGTTTGGCAGGATCCCCTGATCTTTCCGCAGCTCGGTTGGGCAAGTTGCAACGATCACACCGATCCCGGACAATACTGGAACTGGAGCTACTACCTATCGCTGATTGCCCTTGATACCATTCCGCCTGTTGTCTCGAGCCACTACCCGATGGATCAGCAGAGGAATGTGCCGGTATACAAGAGCATCATCGTCACCTTCGACAGGCCGATGGACGTTTCTCTCACGACAACGGCCACGGTGGTGACGCCGGGTGTCGCGGCCTCGACGCAATGGTCAGCCGATGCCCGGACAATGACAATCACCCCGACTGGAAGGATGTTGAACAGCACGTGGTATAACGTAGTAGTTGGGTCAGGGGCGAAATCGGCAGGAGGCGCCGCAATTGTCCAGCCCACGTCGTTCTGGTTTCTCACCGGCGATGTTGACAGTA
The DNA here is from genome assembly GCA_003162215.1 of Ignavibacteriota bacterium. Taxonomy (GTDB): domain Bacteria; phylum Bacteroidota; class Ignavibacteria; order UBA10030; family UBA6906; genus Fen-1255. The sequence continues at coordinate 14,916 of PMMO01000236.1, read as the reverse complement.
AGGGTCCTCTTGTCGTGCGATCCTATCCGAACCTCAACGCAAAGGAGATTGGCATTTGGACCGGATTCCAGGTGTTCTTCGACGAGCCGGTGGTCTACTCCACATTTGCGGGCCGTGTGAAATTTGTGGATCTCGCAGACTCATTGGTGACACTTCCTGTAGCAGGTGTGACATACACTGACTTGGCTGACGGATCTGTGGTGTTCTTTAATCCGAGCGCCGGTCTGCACTACGGTCACGCATACCGGTTGTCGTTTATGCCGGGGTTGAAGGACCCGCTTGGGAATACTTCTCCGGCAGAACAGCGCATCCAATTCGCGACAACATCGACAGCCGATGTTGCAGGCACTGTGACGGAGCCTTTCGAAACCAATAGCCCTCAGTGGCAGCAACCGTGGGGGAGACCGGGAAATGTGAAGATCGATTCTGCCTTGACGAACTTTGCGATCAGCAATACGCGGAAGAAATCAGGGACGTATTCCGGCAGACTGGCGTATGGCTTCAGCGATACCGTTGGTGGCGTCTGTCGATTGGAAGCACTCACTCCGCCCTTTGTTTCTCTCGCGGCTGCGTGGGCAGGGCTCTGGGTGTGGGGCGACAACAGTCGCAATCAGATTGAAATGGTCTATGCAGGGGCGGGTGGCAACAGCACCCTTGTACGGGATACGCTTGATTGGTTTGGCTGGAGACTGCTCACGGCAGCGGCCGGCAGTGGCGCTGGAACTCCTACCGGGCTTGCCGCGATCATTGTGCGCCAGCTTCCCGGTGGAGACCGATCAGGAATCCTTTATCTCGATGAATGGCAGCAGGGAGTTTCAACGGGTGTAGACGTTGCGTCATCAGGAGATCCAGGGACGTTTATTCTTCATCCGAACTATCCCAATCCATTTAACCCGACAACGAATATTCTTTTTGAACTCGAACGGCCTGACTATGTTCGACTCACGGTGTACAATGCACTCGGTCAGGAAGTGACGCGACTTCTTGATGGTCCGATGGAAGCGGGACGTTTCAGGTATGAATTCCGCGCATCGGCGGATCGTGGTCATGCGCTCTCCAGCGGTGTGTACTACTGTCGACTGCAAACAACGGCAGGCTCGGCACAACGGTCGATGATGCTATTGAAATGACAATCTTGAAATGACAATCCTTCTATACGTTGAAGAACGTGAAACGCCGACGAGATTTGGTCGAGATCGAGAGTGAGAGTATCGTGAAATTCTCATACACGGGGATCGAGTACCGATGCATCGCCCATTGAAAGCACTTCGTTTGGTGGCAGGCACCTTGGCTGCACTTCTCTTGTTACTCAACGCAGCGGCTGCACAGACAGAGGGGTCCAAAATGATCACCGATTTGCTCAAGGAAGCAAAACAGAAACTCGCGCCGGATCGACGAACTGCCGTATTCGATGTTCAAGGCGAGCCGCGTGGTGATTCCGTGGTTCTGACAGGTGAGATCCACAGTGCTGATATGAAACGTGCGCTTGTGGCCATGTTCATAGAGCATGGTTTGAAAACCCTGGCGGACAGTCTCACCGCTCTGCCGCAGTCATCACTCGGCGAGAAGACACGCGGTGTGATAAGCGTAAGCGTTGCCAACATCCGGTACAAGCCCGATCATCCCGCCGAACTGGCCACCCAGGCTCTTCTCGGATCGCCGGTCAGAATCCTCAAGAAAGAACATGGATGGTTGTATGTCCAGACGCCCGACGACTATCTGGGCTGGACGGACGACGACATTCAGGTGATGACATCCGCCGAATACGAAGCATGGGTGGCACGACCAAAGGTCATCATCACCGCCGAAGTCTCCTCGGTTCGTGCATCCAAAGAATCCGGAAGTCAGCAAATCGGTGATATCGTCGCCGGTTGCATCCTGGTGTTGAAAAGAAATGCGCGGACGCACTTTGAAGTCGAGTATCCGGATGCCCGGACCGGGTTCGTCCGCAAAAAAGATGCGGCGCGTCTTGATGTGTATCTGGCCAGGGCGAAGGCGACACGGAAATCCATTGTGTCCACGGCAAAGCGTTTCTTTGGCATCCCGTATTTTTGGGGGGGAACATCTGCAAAGGCTCTGGATTGCTCGGGATTCACCAAGACGGTGTACTATTTGAATGGGATTCAACTGCCGCGCGACGCCAGCCAGCAGGCCTTTGTAGGTGAGTCCGTGGACACAACGGGCGGAATCAATCTCCAGCCGGGCGATCTACTCTTTTTTGGTGCAAAGACAAAGGGGGAGCGGAAAGAACACGTTACACACGTTGCGATCTCCATTGGCGGGAAGCGCTTCATACACGCCTCCGGTCAGGTGCGGTACAACAGTCTCGACCCCAAGGATCCGGATTTCAGTGAACACCGGCTAAAGTCATTCCTCCGGGCCCAGCGTATCATCGGTGCGCCGGACAGCACTGGGGTTCGACTCCTCGCTCACATTCCGTATTACAACGGCAAACCATGAGCATCGATCGTCGATCGTTCTTGCACCGCGCCGCGTTGGCTGGCGTTGCGGCAGTGCTTGCGCCGCGCGGAATATTCTCCTCTCCAACCCATCTTACGGTGAATGACATGAAACTGCGGTTCTATCCTTACACGCTTGAACTCAAGCATACATTTACGATTGCCACAAGTTCGCGCACGACGACACCCGACATGATTGTAGAGGTGGAGAAAGACGGGATCATCGGTTACGGCGAGGCGTCCATGCCGCCGTACTTGGGCGAAAGCCAGGATTCTGCATCTGCATTCCTCGGCAAAGTGGATCTGGCAAGATTTCCCGATCCGTTCCAATTTGAAGAGATTCTTCCGGCAATTGACGCGATTGCCCCCGGAAACCCGGCAGCGAAGGCTGCAGTGGATATTGCCCTCCACGATTGGGCCGGCAAGAAACTGGGTGCACCCTGGTACCGCATCTGGGGGCTCAATCCTGCCAAAACACCCCTGACGTCGTTCACGATCGGCATCGATACAGCAGACGTCGTGCGGCAGAAGACGAAGGAAGCGGAGATCTACAAGATCCTCAAAGTGAAGCTGGGCCGCGATACGGACAAGATGATGATCGAAACCATCCGGGAGGTCACCGACACACCGATAACCACCGATGCAAACCAGGGCTGGAAAAATCGGGACGAAGCCCTGAAGATGATCGAGTGGCTGGCCACAAAAGGGGTCGTGTTTGTCGAACAACCCATGCCCAAGGAGCAGGTGGATGATATCGCGTGGCTGCATGAGCGAAGCCCCCTCCCATTGATCGGCGATGAGAGCGTCCAACGCCTTGCCGACGTGAAGAAGGTGCATGGGATCTTCGACGGCATCAATATCAAGCTCATGAAATGCACAGGCATGCGTGAAGCATACAAGATGATCACGCTTGCTCGCGCCCTCGGCATGAAGGTGATGCTCGGATGCATGACGGAAACCTCCTGTGCGATCTCGGCAGCGGCACAGCTGTCACCGCTCGCAGATTGGGCCGATCTCGATGGAGCAGTGCTGATCAAGAATGATCTGTTTGATGGTGCAACAATTGTTGATGGGAAAGTCACACTCCCGGATAGACCGGGTATCGGCGTGATCAAACGCTAGAGGTTCAGGCCAGAAGCTTTACCGCAGAGGCGCCGAGACACAGAGAGCATATCCATAGAAAAATGTTTCTCTGCGTTTCTGCGGTGATATCTCAACTGAGGACTGCTCAATGAGCTCATCTTCGAGTCAACAACGACTCCTGTCGCTTGACGCCTTCCGTGGCGCCACGATTGCCGGCATGATCATGGTCAACAACCCCGGCACGTGGAGCGACATCTATCCCCAGCTCCGTCATGCTGCATGGGACGGCTGGACGTTTACAGACTTCATTTTTCCATTCTTTCTCTGGATTGTCGGGGTTGCCATGACGCTCTCCTTTGCGAAACGCGTCGAACAAGGAGCCAATAAACCTCAGCTCTTGCTTCACGTATTTCGTCGGGCGTTGATCATTTTCGGTCTTGGTATTTTCCTGGCAGGCTTTCCATTCGGACTGCTCTTCGGACACCAGTTTTCCTTCGAGAATATCCGCATCCCGGGTGTTCTGCAGCGCATTGCCATCTGCTATCTGATCGCCAGTGCGATCTTTCTCTGGACGTCGCTACGCGCGCAGATTGCCTGGATCGTCGGACTCCTGGCGGCGTACTGGCTCATGGTGAAACTCATCCCCGTGCCGGGCTATGGTGCGGGTGTGATGCAAGCGCAGGGAGGTCTTTGTTGGTGGGTGGACTCAACCGTCTTGGCGGGGCACACCTGGCGGGGAGCCCCGGTCATGGGCTTCGATCCGGAAGGAATAGTCAGCACCATTCCTGCCATTGCGACGACGCTCTTCGGTGTGATGATGGGACATTGGCTGCGTTCAAAACGGAGTGCCGAGGAGAAAACGGTCTGGATGTTCGTTGCAGGTGAGCTCCTGATGCTGATCGGCGCAATTCTGGATATGTGGCTGCCGATCAACAAAAATCTCTGGACCAGCAGCTATGTGATATTTATGGCCGGATGGGCCTCGGTGATCTTTGCCATGTTCTACTGGTTGATCGACGTGAAGGGCTACAAGAAGTGGGCGCTTCCCTTCAATATTTACGGTATGAACGCCATCACCGTGTTCGTGCTTTCCGGTCTTCTTGCCAAAACCATGGGCCTGGTCAAAGTGACGCAGGATGACGGAACGTTGATTTCGTTACAGCGCCATATCTATACACACATCTTTGTACCCATCGCCAGTCCGTTAAACGCATCGCTCCTCTATGCGATCTGTTTCATCGGGGTGATGTTCATAGTGGTATGGCTCATGTGGCGAATGAAATGGTTTCTCAAAGTATAACACCAATGCCCTCGCCACCGGAAGCCGGGGCAGGGTCCAGGGAATATGCGAACTATGAAAAATCTTTGTCTCTCTTTCCTCCTTGTGACACTTATGATCACAACAGCGACTGCACAACCGAATCAAAGCGCATTGCTCAGTGAAATCCAGCGGTTCGAACGCGAGTATGGCGGACATCTGGGAGTGACGGCAAAAAACCTCCGCACAGGCGAAGTCTTTGGGTACAATGCTTCCGAGCGCTTTCCCACGGCAAGTCTTATCAAGCTTCCGGTCATGGTCGCCTATTATCACATGGTCCATGAAGGAAAACTGGATCCGAAGAGCACGGTGACCCTCACAGCCGCCGACAAGAAAACCGGATCGGGTGTTCTCGAACGGCTCGACAATGGTGCAACGATCACTCTGCAGGACGCCGTTAATCTGATGATTACGCTCAGCGACAACACGGCGACCAACCTGGTGCTCGACCGGATGGGTTCGACGCATACGGAACGCCTGGCGCAGGTGAACGATCTGATGGTCCGCATCGGACTCAAGAACACCCGGCTGTTGAACCGGCTCTATTCGTGGGACACCAAGCAGAGGACTCCGGAAGGTATCCGCTACGGCATAGGCGTGTCGACCCCGGAGGACATGGTGATACTCTCCGAAGCGATCTACAAAAAAGCGCTTATCGATCCGGCCTCCTCGGAAGCGATGATCAACGTGCTGAAGGGACAGTTTTACGACGACATGATTCCGCGCCTGCTCCCTGCCTCCGAATGCAAGACGTTCGCCGTGGCCCACAAATCGGGTTTCGTCAATGAAACCAAGACCGACGCCGGACTTGTGCTGTCAGACAAGCTGGATATGGCGATCGGCATTTTCATTGACAAACAGCCGGATCACGGAGAGGGGATCAACAACACCGGCATACTCCTCGCAGCACATGTCAGCCGTGCGATCTGGAACTACTTCACAGGTTCGACGGGGTACGGCCCGGGTCGTGTGAACGCCGCTGATGTGGATTGGAACATGATGCCCGGTGGCCGGTGGGGCATCTGGCGCTCGCCGGTGGCACCATTCCCACATCACGAACGCGCAAACGGTTACACGCGCAGCGATGGCACTCTGTATCCTTACTCTCCGCACTATGCAGACAGCAGCATCGTGGTCTTTGTTCCGAATGACCTGCGCGAAAGCGCTGATGGCGTCAACATGATCGTGCATTTCCATGGTCATTTGAACGACAATATGGGCGTGCTCGAGAAGTACATGCTGCCACAGGCCATGGAAGATGAGCACATCAATGCGATACTGGTTCTGCCCCAGGGGCCGTACCGCGCCCGGGATTCTTTCTGCGGCAAGATGGAGGATGTCGATGGTTTGAAGCATCTTGTGGAGGATGTGCTGTCGACGATGAAACGCGAGGGTGTCATCAAGGAAGCGAAAGTACACGAGATGGTTCTTACCGCACATAGCGGCGGTTATCATCCTGCGGCGTTCTGCGTTGACCGGGGTGGTATGAATGACCACATTACCCATCTCTTTCTGTTTGATGCTTTCTACGGAAACCTTGAGTACTTCCGGAACTGGCTGTCATCCGGAACGGGCATCATTGAAGCAGCGTACACCGAACACCTGAAAGAAGAACATACCGGATTCGCAGCAGGCCTGGATTCGCTGACGGCCATGCGCTTCCACGTGCGTCCTTCGACGGTGGAGCATGACGAAGTGCCGCAAACCTACATGCGGCCCTGGCTGCGCACGCTGCCGGACGAATGGAAAACAGTGGAATCACACTAAGTTGGACATCTGCAGGGAAGAACGTGAGGACCTACGACGCATCCTCTTCGGTTGAGGCATGTGCACTTCAGAAGACCGGCCGGCAGTTTATGTATCCCCCGACGGAGAAGATAAAGATCATCGAGGTTGAAAGCTTCCCTCTGCTCGGGAAGCTCACTGCATTCCGGTTTATGGAATGGGTACTGAAGAATCCCGGCGGCGTCATATCGCTGCCGACAGGGAAGACCCCCGAGCATTTCATCAAATGGGTTGGCCGCATCCTCGAGCGCTGGGAGACCCCTGAAATTCAACAGCAGCTCGAATCATACGGCGTTGACGGCAGCCACCGACCGGACATGGAAAGCCTGCACTTCGTCCAGATCGATGAATTCTATCCCATGGACACGACGCAGCTGAACAGCTTTTACTGGTATGTCAATGAGTTCTACATCCGGGGATTCGGCTTGCGGCTCGAGAATGCTCTTCTCATCGATGCAACGAATCTTGGCCTGCCGGCCGGCATGACGATGAACGAGATGTTTCCGAACAACATCGTGGACCTGTCGTTGCGTGTGCGCCAAACGCGGACAGATCTCGAGCGTCGGCAACGGGAAACCATCAACCGCGTAGATGAATTCTGCAGCGAATACGAGCGGAAGATCCGTGAGATGGGCGGCATCGGTTTCTTCCTCGGTGGCATTGGACCTGACGGGCACATCGCGTTCAATGTGCGCGGCTCCAGTGTGTATTCCGTCACCCGCCTCACAGGCACAAACTATGAAACCCAGGCCGCTGCCGCGACAGACCTGGGCGGCATTGAGGTTTCACGGAGCCGTCTCGTCATCACCATTGGTCTTGCGACCATCACCTACAACCCTACAGCAACGGCAATCGTTATCGCCGCCGGAGATGCAAAGGCGCCTAATGTCGCTTCCGCCGTGCAGGAAAACAAGAGCCCGCAGTACCCTGCGTCCGTGTTTCATGATCTCGACGGCGGACGGTTCTACCTGACCAGAGGAGGCGCAAGTCAACTGATAGAGCGCCGACTTGTGGACTTCTGCAAGAAGGAAACCCTCACCGCTGCGGATGTCGAAGACGTCATCATACCGATCGCCCTCGAACATCGAACGCAGCTCTCCAACTTGACGAGCCAGGATATCGACGCCGACCGGTTCGGACGGGAGTTGTTGAAGAAGACGGGAAAGCCCGCCGCCGAGTTGGTGGACGGCGTGCGTCAGCGAATGGTCGCAAAGATCGACAGAGGGCTCTCACCGGTGACCGGAACCGTGTTTCTGCACACCGAACCGCATCACGACGACATTATGCTCGGCTACCTTGCGCACATATATCATCTTGTGCGCGATCCCAGCAACAAGCACTTCTTCGCCAACCTTACCTCCGGATTCACGGCGGTCTCCAATCCGTTCTGCCTCTCGATCGTCAAGAATCTTGAACAGTTCCTCGAGACTGCGGCATTTCAGCGCCTCCTGAAGGAAGGGTATTTTGATCCGAAGAGCAGCGCAAAGCGGATGGAGGATGTGTTTCTGTACCTCGATGGTGTTGCGGGAAACAGCGCAGAGAAAAAGAATGAGGGTAAAGCACGCCGCATCCTGCGGAACCTCATTGAAGTATACCGTACCAGTGACATGCGAGTGTTGCGTCTGCGGGTAAAGGAGCTGGACGAGTACTTCGTTACACAGTATCCCGGGGCAAAGGATCCGCCGGATGTTCAGGTGTTCAAGGGGACCATCCGCGAATGGGAAGTGGATTTGCTCTGGGCGTATTTCGGCATCGAAACGTCGGCGATTTCCGCTCTCCGTCTCGGATTCTACAAAGGCGACATCTTCTCTGAAGAGCCGGAGGTGGACCGCGATGTGATACCCATCTATCAACTCATCAAACGGGTGAAACCGAACGTCCTCTCCGTTGCATTCGACCCCGAAGGCAGCGGACCCGATACGCACTACAAGGCCCTTCAGGCGGTTGCGGAAGGGTTGCGCATGTATGAGAAAGAGAGCGGCGACACGTCGATCCGCGTTTGGGGATACCGTAATGTGTGGTATCGGTTCCGCCCGTCGGAAGCCGACCTGATGGTGCCGGTGTCCCTTAATTCACTGTCACTGCTGCACACAGCATTTATGAACTGCTTTGGCTCGCAGAGCGCGGCCTCGTTCCCGAGTTACGAATACGATGGTCCGTTCTCAGAACTTGCACAACAAATCCAGGTGGGGCAATACGATATGATGAAAACCTGCCTGGGCAACGACTTCTTCCAGCGGCATGCCCATCCCCGTCTCCGTTCCGCGCGTGGTCTGATCTTCCTCAAGGAGATGAACCTGCAGGAGTTTCACGAAAAGGTCCGTGAACTGAAGAAGATCACCGAAGCAAAGGATTAAGGCAATGCGCCCACGGATATTCCCAACGTCCTTGTGGAGCTGGCCTTCATGTCGAATTCCGAAGATGAGATGGGATTGTTGGATGACGACTTCAGGAAAGAGATTGCGGAGAGTNNAGTGGCTTGAGGGGTGTGAAGACTCATTGAGGATGGGGAAGGGAAAACCGAGCTTCAGCATGAGAAGGTCGGGGCAGTCGATGATCATACGCGAATGGACACGGGAGGATCTGCCGGCGGTGCGGCACATCACGTGGGAGACGTGGGTGGCGACCTACTCGTCATTCATACCGATGGAGGACCTGCGCGGGTATTGCGACGAGCACTATAGTATTGATGCGTTGGCGGAACTCATGGAGTCACCGTCGTTCCGTGGACTTCTGGCGATTGAAGATGGGGTGCCCGTGGGATACGCGAAGGTGAAATACAACAGCGAAGAAAAGCGATGTTACCTCTCATCGCTCTATATTCTTCCGGCATTTCAAGGAGGGGGAATTGGCAGCCGGCTTCTTGCTGCAGGTGAAAAATTTGCCGGAACCTATGGTGTTGGGGAAATCTGGCTGGGGGTGATGGTGCAGAATAGCAGCGCGCTTGCGTGGTACAGGAAGATCGGGTTCGAATTCGTGGAAGAGGCACCCTTCACGATGGGGAAGACCACGGTGACGCACCTCATCGGGTACAGGGCAATCCCTCAACAGGGTGGGGCTTAAGCTCCACCCTGTTGAGGTTCGTCTTCTGGCAACGGAATGAAAAACAGCGTGATGATACCCGGGATGCCGAGTACGGCAGTTAAGATAAAGAAATGCTGGTACCCAAGCATTTTCTGCAGGTACCCGCTTACCAGCCCGGGCATCATCATTCCAAAAGCCATCAGGCCGGTGGAAATTGCAAAGTGCGAGGTTTTGTATTCACCGCGTGCGACAAACATGAGGTAGACCATGTACGCGGTGAAGCCGAAGCCGTAGCTGAATTGTTCGAGGGCCACCATGGGTGCTGCAAGATAGACCGACGGCTGTACCTGCGAGAGGAAGACGTAGACGTACATCGGGAGGTTGATAATAAAGGCCATAGGCCAGAGGCATTTGCGGAGTCCGAATTTCTTGATGACAATGCCGCCTGTGATGCCTCCTGTCAGAAGGCACCCGAGTCCGATGGTCCCGTAGACGATGCCAACTTCCTGAGTCGAGAGTTCCAGTCCTCCTGCTGCATGGCCGTCGAGGAAGAATGGAGAGGCCATCTTCACGAGGAAAGCTTCGCCAAATCGGTACAGCAGGATGAAGGCAATGATGATGCCGACCCGCTTCTGTTTGAAATAGGACGAAAAAACGTCGACGAACGCGCTTCGTTTCTCCGTTCCCTTGCTGCCCGCGTGATCGCTCGCGGGATACGGAAGGATGAAACGGTGATAGATGAACACAACTCCGAAAAGCGTTGCGCCGAGTCCAAAACCTACAGTCCAGCTGCCGGGGATGTTGCCGGTGCTCACCTCGAGCCGGCCGGCGAGCCAGACGATGAGCCCCTGGCCGAAGATCATGGCAAAACGATAGAAGGTTGACCGGATGCCGACGAAGAGGCTCTGGTCATCTTTGTTGAGTGCAAGCATGTAGAAACCGTCGGCAGCGATGTCATGCGTGGCGGAGACAAAGGCAGCCGCAAAAAATGCGATAAGTGTGATGGCGAAAAAGACGGGAAGTTGGATGGCCGCGGCAACGAGCGCAAGGCAGATGGTCATGGCGAACTGGGTGCCGAGAATCCAGGTCCTCTTGGTTGAGTGTGTGTCGACAATCGGTCCCCAGAGCATCTTCAGGACCCATGGGAGATAGAGGAAACTCGTCCAAAAGGCCAGTGTGGCATTGTCAATGCCCATCCGTTTATAGAAAATCACGGACACTGCATTGATCAGTATATACGGGACTCCTTCTGCGAAATAGAGTGTCGGGATAAACGTCCAGGGATTGCGTGAGGTTGCTTTTGCGATAGCCATGAGAAGTACTGTGCGGGTGAAGGAAGAGGAACCGTCAACAGCTCAAGATACTGAAATGGGTTGAGATTCGCCAAAGCAAACAGGAGATTGCGGGGAGTAACCATGAATACCATGATCACCGCCTTCGTGCCGTACAGCGGCAATGATGCCACCCGCCGGACTGTCGATCAGCTAAACCTGTCAGGCTTGGTTGAGGAGATCATCCTCCTGGCGGGAAATGATGTGCCCGCCCTTGAGGGCTGCACAGTCTGCACGATTGATGGAGTGACATCAGCTGCCACGATGCGAAAGGTGGCGTCAGCAGCAGGTACGCCATACTGCCTCTTTGTGCTTCATGATACACAGATCGAATTCGGTCAGTTCGGCATCGAACGTTTCCTGCGCGTTGCTGAAACGACCGGAGCGGGCTTTGTGTTTTCGGACTACTATGACATGAAAGAAGGAAAACGGGCGCCCCATCCGGTTATCGAGTATCAAGCGGGTAGTCTTCGTGATGACTTTAATTTCGGTTCGGTGGTGTTGATGAATTCGGGAGCGATGAAAAAAGCCATCGCCGATTTCGGTCGTGAGAAATACCAGTTTGCCGGGTGGTACGCGCTGCGGCTCGCGATGACGCAAAAAGCGCCATTCATCCGCATCGACGAATTCCTGTACAGCAAGGCTGAAGGCGACGTGCGCAAATCGGGCGAGAAGCTTTTTGATTATGTCGATCCCAAGAACCGTCAGGTACAGATCGAGATGGAAAAAGCGGTGACGGCCCATCTCAAGCTCCTAGGGGGATACCTGGCGCCACGGTTCAAGAAGGTGGACCCGGCTGCGGGGAGCTTCCCCGTGGAAGCATCGGTCATCATCCCGGTCCGCAACCGCGTGAGAACAGTCGGGGATGCTGTGGCCTCGGCGTTGCGACAACAAGCTCCATTCCCCTTCAATGTGATCATTGTCGACAACCATTCGACCGACGGGACCACCGATGTGCTTCGTACGCTGGCGAGCAGTGATGAGCGGGTTGTGCACATCATTCCTGAGCGTGACGACCTCGGCATCGGTGGCTGCTGGAACGAAGCCGCGCATCATGCGCTGTGCGGGAGATATGCGGTGCAGCTGGACAGCGACGATATGTACAAGGATGAGACGACATTGCGGAAGGTCGTTGAGGTGTTCCTGGCCGAGCGGTGCGCTATGGTTGTGGGCACGTACCAGATGACGAATTTTGCACTTGAGCCGATTCCCCCGGGCGTGATCGATCATCGGGAGTGGACACCTGAGAACGGCCGGAATAACGCCTTGCGCATCAATGGCCTCGGTGCTCCACGGGCATTTTACACGCCGGTACTGCGCCGGATCAAGATCCCGAACGTAAGTTACGGCGAAGACTACGCACTCGGGCTGGCCATCTCACGGGAATACCAGATCGGGCGGATCTATGAACCGATCTATTTGTGCCGCAGGTGGGAAGGGAATACTGATGCGGACCTTGATACTGCTAAGCTGAACGGATTCAATGCGTACAAGGACAAGGTGCGCACGCTGGAACTGATGGCGCGGGTCGGATCTGGTAAGAAGAGGAGCGCAAAGCCGAAGGCAAAGAAGGTTGCACCCAGGAAACACGCCACGGGAAAGAAGCGGCGGTAGACCGATGACCTCGTATCACAGGGACGCTGCAGCGCGTGTGGTTATGGCACCAGAGGATCTTGAGCGCTTTGGTGCAGGATCGTCGTTCTCTTCTATCAGCGCTGCACTCCTGCATCATCAGCGGGAAAACTGGCCGTTGCTGCGGAGCGGCTATGCGAGTCTGGCTTCAGTGGAGACGCGGTCATTTGAGTTTGACGGCTTTGTGGTCAAAGTGCAGTTCAATCCCGGTAGAATGACGTCTTCGTCGGCAAATGTGGACGAACAATCGATTCGCGGAAGGAGGTGTTTCCTTTGCTTGTCGCACCTCCCCCCAAAGCAGCGGGGTGTGGCATTCGGGGATTCCTATGTTCTTCTCTGTAATCCCTTCCCGATTTTTCCCGGGCATTTCACCATTCCTCATCGTGAGCATATACCACAACGCATAGAGGAATCGTTCGGCGTGCTGCTGGAATTGGCGAAAGCGATGGGCGACCGGTACACCGTATTTTACAATGGTCCTCGTTGTGGTGCCTCAGCCCCTGACCATCTGCATTTTCAGGCAGGGCTCAAGGGATTCATGCCGATTGATGCGGAGTATCCTGAGGTCATACGCCGCTATGGACGGGTGGTGAAGGAGAATCAGGATCTCCGAAGTGTTGCCGTTGAGGGATATCTCCGGCGGTTCATTGCCTTCGAATCGTCATCCCGTCCGATTCTGGAGGAAGCGTTCGCCGGACTTCTGGCGCGGCTCAAGCTCGTGTTGTCGGAGAACGAGGAGCCGATGCTCAACATACTGGCTGCGTATGAGGAGCGATGGAAAGTGTTGGTTTTTCCGCGGGCCCGGCACCGCCCGTCGTTCTTTTTTGCCGAAGGAGACGGGAAGATGCTGATCAGTCCGGCGGCGGTCGACCTTGGAGGGGTTTGCATTACGCCTCTCGAGAAGGATTTCCACCGGGTGACGCGAGAGCTCGTCGTAAAGATGTTCGAGGAAGTGACGCTCGGAAAGGCGGAGTTCGACGAGGTCGTACTGCCGCTGTAGCGCTACCGCCTACCTGTAGAGGTAAAATCGCTGTGATCTCTTCTGAAACTCCGCAGCCTCCTTTGTAAAGAGTCCGCGTAGATCTTCATATCGCATTCTTTCCCTGAAGGTCTTCCTCACCTTGTCTGTTCCCATTACCTTGTCAAACATTCTTATTCGCGACGAGTCTGCGAGCTGAAATGGATTCTTTTCCGGATAAAGTTCCTGATGGACCTGAAGAAAGAGGAACTGGATGCCGAGCAGATCGACCTTCCGTTCGTCGGTGAAGTGTACCTGCACTCCATGGAGCTGTTTCCCGGTTGACCGTCCGTAGAACGGCTTGAATGTTATGGGACGGAAAATTACGCCGGGAAGGTGCAGATCGTTCATGCGATCGGCCAGTATCATCGGATCAATCCATTCAGCGGCAAAAACCTCAAATGGAAGGGTGTACCCCACGCCTTCGGAGATTACGCCAAGCTCTCCCAGAACGCCTGTGCTCACATAGTGGATGGCCGAGTTCCCGCAAGGGATATGAGGGGACGCGGGAACCCATTGCAGTCCCGTTTGAGCAAATGACATCGGCCGTTTCCATCCTTCCATCGTGACGACATCCAGCGAGCACCGCACGCCACCGGCAAGCATTCCTTCGCTGTTGAGCATCTTCGCCAGCTCACCACAGGTGAGTCCGTACACATAGGGCACTGCATATTGCCCGACAAACGATTCCCACCCCGGCTCGACGCAGCTACCCTCCACTCGTTCACCGCCCAGCGGATTGGGACGGTCGAGCACGAGGAACGGGATCTTCTGTTCGGCGGCAGCCTCCATCGCCTTTCCCATGGTGCTGATGTAGGTGTAGGAGCGGCAGCCTATGTCCTGGATATCGTACACGAGGATATCGATCCCCTTCAGCATATCGGGCGTGGGTTTGCGGGTTGCTCCGTACAATGAATAGACGGGGATCCCGGTGCGTGGGTCCGTATAGGTGTCGACTCTGTCGCCGGCGGCAAAATCGCCCCGAACGCCATGCTCCGGGCCGAACAGAGCTACCAGCTTCACTCCGGGTGCATTGTAGAGTATGTCAATCGTTGAATGAAGTGCTGCGTCCACAGCTGTTGGGTTGGTGATTAGCCCCACCCTTTTCCCCTCAAGAAGATCAAACTTCCGCTCACGCAGAACTTCTATGCCGGATTTCACCGACGGTTCACTACCCCGGGTGCAAAGCGAAAGGGTGCACAATGCTATGGTCGCAAAGAGGAATGTGCGCATACTATTCTGTGAGGATGAGGTTTGACTTACGTA